>JBMOHR010000088.1:0-12487 GCA_049317745.1 Ignavibacteria bacterium | reverse complement strand
AAATAGCTAAGTTTTCAACCTGGTTTTATACGATAGCAGTTAATACTGCTAAAACTAATGCTAAAAAGAAAAGCAGGATGAGCACAATTTCGATAAGCGATTTTGACCCTGAGAATGAGAAGGATTTTGATCTTAAGGATACGAATCTTACTCCCGAAGAAAATGCTAATGCAGGTATCGAAAACTATTACATCCAGCAGGCTATTAACTCACTCGATGAAGATTTCAGGAACATAATAATACTAAGGGATATACAGGATTTAGATTACGAAGAGATTGTGACGATAACGGGTTTGCCGATGGGTACAGTGAAATCAAGAATTAATCGAGGTAGAGAGAAATTAAAAAAATTACTAATTGATATTTATCCATACAAAGAAAGTTGAAAAACGAAGAAGAACATATTGACGTAAGAGAAAAACTCCATAAACTGCCAAGGGTTAAAGCCCGCGACGGGTTTGAGAATGAACTTCTCAGAAGAATAAACCTTATCGATGCCCAGACTGTAAAGTCAACAGCAAAGAAAGGCAGTATCTGGGATTCTCTTTTCGGGAGAAAGTCATTGGCGTGGACAGTACCCGCAATGAGTCTTGGGGTAATAGCAATAGTGTTTGTTGGTGTTTATTTCGCATTCTTTAAATCGAAGGATATGCAGCAGATTTCACAGGATAAGTCATCTGCAAATCAGCAGTCAAGTATTGAATCTTTAAAGATAAATCCGCTTGCATCTGAAACAACAAAGAATGATATTCCGGGCAAGGATATTGCAAACGACCTTGAAATAGGTAAGTCGCCAAAACCTGAAAGCAGAACGGAACTGGACAAGGGCTTAAATGAAACATACATAGAACAGTCACCAAAGCCTATCGCACCTACAAAGACCAATGTTATCGACTCTAAGAAGGAATCAACAGTTTATGAAAAAGCGGACGATGTTGGCAAATCAGGTAAAATTATAAAACAGAATGATGAGA
Source organism: Ignavibacteria bacterium (assembly GCA_049317745.1). Taxonomy (GTDB): domain Bacteria; phylum Bacteroidota; class Ignavibacteria; order Tepidaquicellales; family Tepidaquicellaceae; genus CAIKZJ01. The sequence continues at coordinate 11,513 of JBMOHR010000088.1, read as the reverse complement.
AGGATGTAGGAAACAAGAATAATGGTGTTTTAAAAGAAGAAAAGAAAACAGAAGAACCTGTCCGTTCAAAAGATACGGAAAAAAAGAAATCTTCTCCATTGATTCAGGATGTTGAGAAAAATAAAACAGGAAAAACAGACAACCAGGCAAAGGATAAAATAGAATCTCAGAATAGTCAGGATACAAAGATTCTGGAAGAAACAAAGAAAAAGGATGATGCAAAGATAAAGGAAGAAGTTAAGCGAAAAGAAGATGCAAGGGTTAAAGAAGAAGCAAGAAAGAAAGAAGAACTGAAAAAGAAGGAAGAGGCAAGAAAAAAGGAAGAAGCAAAGAAGAAAGAAGAACTCGAGAAGTTAAAAGAAAAACTCAAAGATAATTAATTAATTATATGTACATTGCTAAGATTTTAATCACACTAAGGAAGACAATCCTCGATCCTCAGGGCAAAGCCGTAGAACACTCGCTTAAGTCACTGGGATACGACAGTATTAAAGATACAAGGATTGGTAAGTATGTTGAACTAAAGATAGACGAGAAAGATGAATCCGCCGCAAGAACGATAGCAGACGAAGCGTGTAAGAAGCTTCTTGCAAATTCCGTTATGGAAGATTATTCTTTCGATGTTATAAAAAGTGAGGAATAGATGTCAAAAGCAAAAGTTGGTATAGTTGTATTTCCCGGTTCTAACTGTGACCATGACGCGTACTACGTTTTTAAAGATGTAATAGGTGCAGACACAAAATTTCTCTGGCATAAAGAGGGAAATATAGAAGACAGAAATATTGTAATCCTTCCGGGTGGGTTTTCATACGGTGATTATCTTCGCTGTGGTGCCATTTCCCGTTTCTCAAGTATAATGCAGGATGTAGTAAGGTTTGCAAATAACGGAGGCATTGTAATCGGAATTTGTAACGGATTTCAGATTCTATGCGAAGCAGGTTTGCTTCCTGGGGCACTGTTAAGAAATCAGAACTTAAAGTTCTTATGCAAAACAGTATCCTTGAAAGTAGAGAATAATAAAAGTATTTTCACGTATAAGTATGATATAAAAGAGGATATCGATATTCCTATTGCACACGGCGAAGGTAATTACTTCTGCAGTGAAGAAACCAGATCAGAACTGATAGGGAATAATCAGATATTGTTCTCTTACAACGAAAACCCGAATGGTTCAATTAATAACATTGCGGGAATTCAAAACATACACAGAAATGTAATGGGTATGATGCCGCATCCGGAAAGGGCTTCCGACATAAGAGTCGGCAAGACAGACGGATTGAGGCTGCTGCAGGGAATTGCAGAAAGTGTTGTTTGAGTATACGTACTTAGACTTTTTAAAATTTTAAAATTGGAGTTAAAATGTTCGGTTTAGGAACACCGGAAATAATATTAATCGTTGTTGTTGTACTTGTCCTTTTCGGAGCCAAGAAGATACCTGAATTTATGCAGGGTATAGGTAAAGGCGTAAAAGAATTTAAGAAAGCAACAAGCGATATTGAAAAAGATATTACTGAAGCAGGAAAGACAGAAGTTAAACCGGGAAACAAAAACGAACCGTCTTAAATTGGTAAGTTAAATTCAAACCTTGTTCCTTCGTTAATTTTGCTGTCAGCTTTAATCTGACTGTTGTGCAATTCAAGTATATGCTTTACTATAGATAATCCAAGCCCGCTTCCACCCATATCACGGGAGCGGGTTTTGTCAACTCTGTAAAACCTTTCAAAAATTCTCGGTAGATCATCTTTTGGTATTCCAAGTCCGGTATCTTCAACCGTTACCAGAACACATTTATTTCCTTCTTTTGTCTTTATTGTAATGCTTCCTTCTTCAGGAGTGTATTTTGAAGAATTGTCAATCAGGTTTATTAAAACCTGTTTTATTCTTTCGTAATCTGCAAAGACCATTACTTCATTATCTGTTTCATTAATAAAAGATAATTTGATATTCTTCTTGTTAACAATTCCGCTTAATTCAATTACTGTTTCGCTGATCAGGCTGTTAATAGAAAAATGACCTTTGTTCAGTTTCATTCCTGTTTCAAGCCTTGATATGTTAATAAGGTCGTCAACAAGTTCTTTAAGTCTGTTCGATTGTCTTACTGCTTTTTCAAGAAAATTCATATTAACGTCCGCATCGTTAATCGCACCGTCGGCAAGTGTTTCCAGCGATAATTGAATAGCAAAAATCGGTGTTCTCAATTCGTGTGCAACATTACCTAAAAACTCATTCCTGTTAACTTTGAATATCTTTGCTGCATTAAGTTCGGTTTGAAGTCTCTGGATTAAAATTTTAAATCCTTCATACACTTCTGAAAAACCGTTTATGTTTTTATACTCATCGGCTGCAGTGTTCATCTCTTCAATTACTGCGTTTACCTTTGCTATTTTTTCCTCATAGTTGTTAAGCGCCTTTTCTCCTTCGTATGGTCTTAATTCCTGAGCTATTTTCAAAAAGAAATCTGTTTTATTCTTTTCTGCTTTGACACTATTCGTCACAAACAACAATGTTATTACGAGATATGAGAATACAGTTAACATCATAACCGGCAATGAAATGTTCAGGTTTATTAATGAAAGTATGGAAATAATTTCTAACAGAATTGTCAGAGTTAAATATTTGTGAACGGATATAAGTTTTTTAATCTTCATTGTTATTAAAATTATAAGGCATTAAACCTGTATCCGAGCCCTTTGATTGTCTCAATATAATCGGCATACTCGCCGAGTTTTTCCCGCACTTTTGCTACATGGACATCTATTGTTCTGTCAACAACGAATACATTTTCACCCCAGATCTGGTTCAGAAGTACGTTTCTTGAAAGCACCTTTCCCCTATTGGAAAGAAGAAAGTGCAGTAACTGGAATTCCTTTTTCGGGAAAAAGACTTCTTCGTCATCGATTTTAACTATGTGTGCGATGGTATCTATTTCAAGCTTTTTGAATTTGATGTGTTCGTCAGTCTTGATGGTTTTATCGCTTTCAGAATACACTCTTCTGATTACTGATTTAACTCTTGCAACTACTTTTCTTGGAGAAATTGGTTTCTGAATGTAGTCGTCAGCACCGAGTTCAAGCCCTATAATTTCATCGATTTCGTTTTCTTTGGCTGTCAAAAACAGTACTGGTATGTTTGATGTTGTGGGGCTGCTCTTTAATTTTTTACAGACATCGAAGCCATTCATTTCAGGCATCATAATGTCAAGGAGTACGAGGTCGGGTTTATATTCTACGGCATACTCAAGGGCTTCTTTTCCGTTTGATGCAGTAATGACAACAAATTCTTTTTCTTTCTCTAAATTATACTTCAGCAGATCTACAATATCTTTTTCGTCGTCAACGACTAATACTCTGTAATTCATTTTTCCTTTTTACACAAAAATACTATTCTTATGTTAAGGAATGGCTAATATAATGTTAAGAATCTATTTGAATATAACTTCTTTGCCTGATTTTGCCGATTTATACACTGCGTCAAGTATCTGCATAACACTTAAAGCTTCCTTGCCTGTCGAAATTGGAGTATGTGTTCCTCTGATTGCACCAATAAAATACTGAATCTCTAACTCGTAACTGTTTTTGTAATTTGCCTGAGTCTGTTTAATATTTTTCGGAGTTATATCGAACATTTCTTTGTTAACCATCTTATTAATCTTAAGAGGATTAATTGTGGCACTTCCGTTTGTTCCGAAAACATTACAGTAGAAAAATTCACCTGCCCTCAGAAAACTCCAGCTTACTTCAATCGTTAATGCAGCACCGTTCTTAAACTTAAGGAGCGTAAAGTTTGAGTCTTCAACTGTTTTTGTATTGTGATTATAATTTATAGCCGAAACACTTTTAACCTCCGGGAAACCAAGCATCCATAAACCTAAGTCAAGCATCACGATCCCATTATCAATAAACACACCGCCACCTGCTTTTTCCATATCAGTAAACCATTTCTGGTCTGAACTTTGTGTCTTAAGCCATCCTGCTTTAACGTAAAATATATCACCAAGTTCTTTTCCTTTAACGAAATTTCTTTCCAGCATGGAATCTGTTCTGAACCTGTTATTCATTCCAACCATAAGAATCTTTCTGTTCTTTTCTGCCGCTTCAACTATCTTTTCTGCTTCGGTAAGGTTCAGTGCAATAGGTTTCTCAACAAGAATATGTTTACCTGCCTCAAGACATTTGACGGCCGTTTCAACGTGGTCGTCTGTTCTTGTTGCGATTATAACCGCATCTATCTCAGGGTTTTCGGAAAGCATTAAATCAACATCCTTATAACCCTTTGTAATGTTATATTTCTTTACGATGTTTTTTACCTTAGAAAATTCCTTATCACAGATTGCTACTAGCTCTACGTCTTTATTTTTACCTAATATAGGAAGATGCATTACCTGTGAGATTCCTCCAAGACCGACAATTGCTACTTTGGTTTTTTCCATACTTTTGAAGTATTTATAAAAATGTCAAGACACCCGAATCACATATTAGTCACTTACGGCTGCTTCCTTCCGGACCTGACCGGGTTGGGCAACATCATATTGTTCGGGGCTTGACACTACAATATAGTTAAGATGATTTAAACATTAAATACAATCCGAATATTCCTAGCACAATATTTACAAGCCACATTCCGAGGAACGGACTCACTAAATCCCTGTCTGCCAGTTTTTCTCCGCCGATTAATGAAGCCCAGTATATCAAAAAGAACAGAAGCGAAAACCCTGCCGCTATTCCGAACCCGCCTCTGCGGACTCTGTATCCGAGAGGAGCGCCTATCAACGCAAATATCAGGCAAGCAAATGGTATTGAGTACTTCTTATATATTTCAACCTCATAAGAATCTATCTGCTTTTGGGCCGAGATGTTCAACTGTATCTGGTTCTTTGCCAGTTCTTTGTTTCCGGACAATTTATTCAAAAGTAAGAATAGCGAATCATATGCGTTAGACCTTAATCCGTTTTCATTTAAAGGTTTGTAAACGGTATCCTTAAAATTAACCGCAAATACTTTTTTAACATTCGCTCTTACAGTTTCTATAAATGTATCATTATTTCTAATATGAAAAACTTTCATACTGTCAACAACTGCATTCATTGTCTGTGCCGACATCTCTCTGTCTCCTCTTGACAGTGCATTGTCTGACGACCTCTGAAAACCGAATCCCGCTGCATCGAGAGTTATCCTGTGAGTCTCAAATTTTACAAGCCTGTACCCGTCAACGTAATCCTTTAAATTTAACTGATGTATCTCGCCGTTCTTTAAGTTCATTATCACGCTCTTGAAGTCACTCGTAAACCCAATATCACCATTACTTGCAGTAATCACGTTTCTTACGTCAGGATTTGAATAATCGTATATGAATATCCCTTCTAAATTATTGCTGTTCTCAAAAGTTTTCTTAACAAGTATTCTTGCACCGCCTATATCATCCGAAAACTTTCCTGCTTCAAGTATGAACGTTGGTTTCGTTCTTGAAATATCCTGCAGCAGTATTTTGGCCTGATGATTGGCTTCCGGTAATACATCGTTGTTGAAAAGTACCATAAGATATGTGATGATGAGGGCACAGATAATTACAGGTATCATTAACTTCTTCAGGCTGATTCCGCCAGCCTTCATTATCGTTATTTCATTCGCCGACGAAAGCCCTCCGAATGCCATAAGCGTGGCAACAAGCACTGCCATTGGCACTGCAAGTGTTAACATCCAAGCAAGGTTTAACGCAATCAGTTGTATGATAATCCATAAACTTAATCCTTTTCCTACTAACTGGTCAATCGACTTAATCAGAAACTGAAACAGGAACAGGAATACCAGCGTCGTTAATGAAAAGACGAACGGCCCTACGTGTGATTTTAATATGTACTTATATATTATCAATCAATAAAAATAGAAAAATAGATTCTTAGAAAATATACTATTGGTAATTAATGTCAAATTACAGATACAATATAAGTCCCAGCAGCAAAACTCCTGCTATAGGCACAACTATAACATCTCTTTTTGAAAACTCAATATCCTTAATTGCCTCATAAAAGAATGGAAACATTGCCGGTACAAATATAAACAAATACCTGTTAAACGCCCCTACTTTCCATGTAAGCCCCATATACATTACTATCCCCAAAATCAGAGGTATAAAAACAATCCTGTTGCTCAGTGATTTAATTTTATATGTCATATATGCTGCAATCATAATTAAAGGTAATCCGAAATAATACAACTTTAGTGCAATTTGGGATATAGTAACCGGAGGGTTTGCCTGTATGTATAACTCTGTTACAACTTTTCCTGTAAGTATAGTTAACCAGAAGTAATAACCCGAAAGTGTAAACATCAGAAATACAACAAACAGTCCAAGGGCGTATCCAATTGCAGGTTTAAAAGTTTTTTTTCTGAAACTGATTATTAAAGCTATTATTTGAAACAGTATATAAAAGGCAACAATAAATTTTGTGTAGAATGCCAGTCCCATAATCAGACCCGATACCAGCGGCAGATAAAATGAATCATTCATATCCTTATGAATCAATAACCCCGTTGATAATGCAAGCAGCATCATTGCCATCTGCTCAGCAGATGGATTCATAAAAAGTATTGCAGCAGGAGTTGTAACAATTGCAAAGAATAATACATAAAACTGATTCGTTCCTTCCTTGTAATACTTTGCAAAGATTAGCGAGAACACCATTACGTTTAACAATATCATAAGTATTTGCGCTGAATATCTTCCGTATGGAAATACTTCCAGCCATAATCCAATCGTTACGGGAGTAAGCGGCGGATGCATATAAGGACGGTTGTTGCCCTTATTGATGTCCAGTTTCTTTGCATCCCATCTGTTGCCAATAAACATCTTCATATAATCTTTGTAAACATCCTTCATGAACATTTCCTTCGCATCAGATTGAAATACATCGGTACTGTCCGTATCAAACGGATTTGCCCGTGTGTTCCAGGTTGATATTATGTAATCTGCCCCGTGCTTTACAACTTCTTCTCCTGCCTGGTAATTGTACCACGCTACATCTGACCCGCCCCATTCCAGATCAGGGTCTTTTTGCTTTTGGTATCCAAAACAAATTAACGTGTATCCAACCGATAGTAGTATTAAACTGCTAATTAAACTTTTCTTTTCCCTTATTATAAATATGTACAGTATGGTAACAATCCCCACCGCTAATAATACCACACCTGCAACATTTATATGGACATCTGATAATGTGTGTCCTTTGTATGCTTTAACGAATTGAAATATTAAAGCCACTCCTATGAAGAGTACATTGAAGTGTATCCAGTATTTCTGTATAAACTTATTCATTTCCGCATTTTTTCTTCAGAACTGCAAGAAGCCTTGTTGAATACAATATTGGTACCAGATTACAAACGGAGTCTAACACTTTCATAAACCCGTACATAGAAGTTGGATATAACTGAGGTTTGCTGTATCCGCCGGACAGTAAATAACTTATCGCAGAATATTTCTTGTAATTTATAACTTCCCATTTGGAAAGTAATCCTCCATACTTTTTCTGGTTCTGAAATATCCTGTATGCATTTCCCTGTGCTGCATAGTATCCGCTTTCTTCTACTTCCTTTTCATTCTTTGCATATATGGTAATTTCCTTTGATATACTTATCGGTTCGTGATGAAGCAGTCCATATGAGACCAGCCCCAGCGCACTCATGCATGGGTCGAATATTATAATTCTGCCGTTATCGTTAAGTACTCTGTGAAATTCGTCGAATGCATTTCCGGGAAATTCAAGATGGTGGAATACATCGAACAATATTAAGTTTGAAACTGATTTGTCTTCGAAGGTTAGTTTGTAAGCATTCTCAACCCTGTCGACCCAGGGATTGTCGAATATGTCAGTGGTAATGCAGCCTGGTATTATATCTTTTATCTTTCCTATACCCGAACCAAGTTCAACTACTTTTCCTTTTACGGAAAAATCAACGCTGCTCTTTATCAGTTCGTAAAACCCATAATAGACTTTCTGAAGCAGTCTCTTCTTTTCCCAGTGTTCTGAGTTAAGGAGTATTTCTTTCAGGTGCTGTTCGTTCTTCATCGCACTATATAAACTTCATTTTCTTCGCCGCAAACAGACTCATCTTTATAAGCAGCCATCCGTGCGAAAACCTTTTTATCTGAGTCTCTCCGTACTGTCTGTCTTTGTACCTTATCGGCATTTCCACAATCTTCAGGTTCAGCTTCGATGCTCCGAACAGTAAATCAAAATCCCCGAACGGGTCAAAGTCACCAAAGTATTTCCTGTTATTTATTATATGTTCGTAATCCTTCTTGTACAGAACCTTAGTCCCGCACAACGTATCCTTCAGATTCTGACCAAGCAGGTAAGTGAAAAGTACTCCGAAGAATTTATTCGCAATAAGGTTAAGAAATCTCATTGCCTGCCCTTCCATCGGATAAACAAGTCTGCATCCGTTTATAAACTCTCCCTTATTCGATACCAGCGCCTCATAGTATTTAGATAAATCCTCTGGAGGCATAGTCAGGTCAGCATCCAGTATCATCAGCACATCTCCCGTTGCAGCAGCAAAAGCCTCTCTGACTGCATTGCCCTTGCCTTTCCCGCTTTGCTTCATTGCCACAATTTTCTTGTCTTTGTATTTTTCCTGCACTCTTAAAACCTCTTCATATGTACCGTCTTTTGAGCCGCCCTCAATAAATATAAACTCCTGAAACGTTCCGAATGCAGGAGTTCTCGTTATTGCATTTTCTACGTTTCCTTTTTCATTCCTAGCAGGTACAACTATAGTTACGGAATGTTCTTCTTTCTTCTCTTCCCGCTTTCTGATAACCAGTAAATTTACAAGACTTAAATTCTTTACAAGCGGAAGGTTAATTACAAATGAATTAAAGAAAGCACTTATAAGAGGTATCTTTTTAGGGAACAGAATTTTCCTCTCTGATTTTATCAGTTCAAACCCTTCAAGGGAAAGTAAGTTCTCGATATCCTTTGCAGACAGCCAGTTCATCAGCGGCTGTTTCTGCTTCAGCCCGATGCTTTCTCCAAGTTTTAATACCGGCTCCCACAGATAACTGTAGTTCGAAATTATAATCCTTGTGTTCTCATCTGAAACCTGTTTCAGACATTTAAAAACTTTCTGAATGTCCTGAACTGAACTCAGTAAATCGGAGAGTATTATATAATCAAATGTTTCATTTAGTTTTATGTCCTCTGCGTCCTGAACAAAAAATGTAAGGTCTTTGAAATTATCTGAGGCAATCTTCACAGTCTTTTCCGAGTAATCAATCCCAACACCTTTTACGGGCTGGACTGCATTCAGCAATTCTCCCGTTCCGCATCCAACTTCCAGAACCTTCGAACCAGCAGGTATAATAAACTTAAAATATTTTTCTAATAACGTATTGTAATAGCGGTTTCTCTTGCGCCATTTTTGTCTCGACTCTGCAATCGAATCAAAATATTCTCTCATTGAATCATTACTCATATATAATAGACTTTTGTCACTCCCTTAATCTTCAGAAAATTTTTAAACTTATTTAAAAAATATAACACCAATCCCATCCTCAAGTTCCGGCTTGAGAAAGCAAAAAACCTTATAACTAGCATAAAAACAACGATACAATCTGTTTTTTTAACAAATTAATTTCAAGTGAATTATTATCCCAAGACATCCAAATATCAGGTCTATCTCTTTCAAACTCAAATCCTTCTTCAATTTGTGATACTTTGTGAAATTTGCGGGAGTAACTCTTTTACTCTTTCAAATTGAAAATCCTTTTCAAATTGCATATTTTAAACATTTATTGATTGAAATTTATTCTGTCTATGGCAAAACCCAAGAAACAAAAACAGGTTCAAAGTAAGGTTGAAATTAATACTGATTTTCTGTACGAACCTGATAAGAACATAAAAATATTAATATATTCGGGAATAGCCCTCATAAGCTTTTTCCTGTCAGTCATATATTTGTTTTCAGCAAATAAAACCAACGGAGGTTTCGGATTTCCGCTCGATGACCCGTGGATTCACCTGACGTTCGCAAAGAACCTTGTTGATTATCATAGTTTCTCATATTTCAAAAATGAAATGTCTACCGCAGGTTCAACTTCTCCTATATATACTCTGCTTCTTGCTGCGGGATTCTTTGTTACTTCAAACGAAATGATTCTCAGTTATGTTCTCGGTATTGCATTCCTGATTTTGTCATCTGTATTTTTCTATAAACTGTCATCATACGAATTCGGAAAAGAAGGTGTATATGCCTTGCTCGTAACTGCGGTTTTTCTTGCTGATAAATGGATGAACTTCATTTCCGTAAGCGGTATGGAAACAACTATGTTTATATTAATACTAATTGCAACAGCATATTTCTACAGGCAGAAGCAGGTCTTGCCCTTTGCTGTATTTGTTTCGCTGATTCTGTGGTCACGTCCTGACGGACTTGCTTTCATCGGTGCAATTGTCGTTGATATTATCATTCAGAACTATTTTGCGAAAACTAATCCTGATATAAAGTTATTCTCAAAGAATGATTTTATGAAAATAGGAATCATAGCAGCAGCCTTCTTTGCGCTGTATGTGATTATGAATTATACTTTGTCTGGGTCTTTGCTTCCGAATACTTATAACGCAAAACTTACATACTACGCACCTGAGTTCAGAAGCCAGGCAGATTTCCTTAAGGGTGAAGTCTGGGGTTATTTTACTGCTGGCTCATATGCAATCGTTATGGTGGGATTCTTTGCGGGAACAATACTTGTACTTCTTGATTTGTTTAAGAAGAAGTATAATAATAACTTTTTATACATCATATTCATATTTGCATTCATTTTTATTTACTGGTATAAACTTCCCTATGCACACAGGTTCGGAAGGTATATGATGCCAATTATACCGTTCATGATTATTGTTTCGTCAATTGGCTTTAAAGAGTTCTTTAAGGCATTTGGTAAATTTATGAACAACCGTACAATTGCAATATATGGAACAGTTGTGATGTTAATATTAATTACCGTACTGTCATTTAATAATTATCTTGACAATAAATCTGAATACATTAAAGAATGCAAGTATATCAATGACAGACAGGTAATGGCAGCAAAGTGGATTAAGGAAAACACTAAAGAAAACGACATTATTGCTACTCACGATGTAGGAGCTATAGGCTTTTACAGTCAGCGGAAGATTGTTGATGTTGCGGGATTGGTAACTCCCGAACTGATCAATAAAATATCAGACGTTAACTATGTTACTACAATGAATGAGTATTTAAAGAAGAGCGGTGTAACATACCTCGCCTTCCTTCGGGAATGGTACAGAGTAGTTAACCAGACTCCTTTGTTTACCACTCAGGATATATCTCCACTTGAAATAATGGAAGTTTATAAGTATGACCCTGTAAAAACAAATATTCTTTCGAAGGTGTCGAACAGTATTATTATGGAAGTACAAAACAGATTGTCGTCAAGAAACCCTCAGCAGATTCAGTCGGTTGGGCAATTGCTTGCCAGAAGCTTGCAGACTGACC
>JBMOHR010000087.1:0-12562 GCA_049317745.1 Ignavibacteria bacterium | reverse complement strand
TTTTTACGTCTGAAAAGCCGTGTGTCGCCGGTTCGATTCCGGCCCTGTCCACTTCTTTACGATTAAAAGGGAGCATTGCTCCCTTTTTTATTAAAAGATATTATATCTCCTTTTTCAGTGAAAATCTGTTTTAATCATTCTTTTCAGTGTGCCATGCTATTTTCTATTTACTTCCGTACTTTCTCCAGTAATCGTTTTCAAGTTCTTCTTTTGGAAGCTGCATATTTTTATCGTTTATCGCCTTTTCATAGTTCTTAAGTTTGTCAGGGTCAATGTACCAATAGTAGAATATTGAAGAATATCTGTCATACCTGCTTAATATTCCGTCTGGATACCCAAACTTATTCTGATAAGCAATTGTCCTGTATGATTTATAAAAACCGTCTACAAACCCCATGTTTAAATATGCAATCTTATCTATTTCTCTGAGTATGTTTACCTGTTCCTGCTTTGAATATGCAAAATCATACATAGCAATCAAAGAATCAATTCTCTTGTCTTTGATTCCTGCCCAGTTGTTTGTGTTTTTCATGTCAGCTGATTCCGAACTTAAATCTGTAACAGGGTTTGGAAATACTATTCCGCCCCACGTCATTGGTAGAATCGTAAAATTTCTGTCGTTACCAAGCGAAAACCTTGTCGGTCCGTCTGTTTCTTTCAGGTTAAGTTTGATTCCCGCTTTCTGAAGTTCTTCCTGATAAATTGTCAGGTACTGGTCCATCGGTTTCGAGAATGGTATGGTCACTTCCAGCTGCTTTCCGCCTTTCTCGAGTTTGCCTTTGTCCTTGTTGAAATTCCATCCCGCTTCGCTTAACAGCGTCATCGCTGAATCATAATTGTATCCCGTTACAGCATTTGTCGGGTTTGCATATTCAGAATTCGGATAGTATGAATTAAACAGGGAAAATGAATTGTCGAATAACTTTTCATTCAGTTTCTTCCTGTCGAATAAATAAATAAATGCTTTCCTTATACGGATGTCGTCGAATGGATATTCCCGCATGTTCATCGTAAAACCCGAATGTCCAAGCGGAACATTGTTGTATATCTTTTTTCTGAGAATTAAATTTCTGTTTGCATAATCAAAATCAAAACCTGTTTTCAATAGTTCGGGCTGCCTTATAGTGTAATAGTCAAGTTCACCCTTTTTGAACTTTTCAAACTGAAGAAGGTCGTCCATAACAAAAGTAAATGTTATTTCATCGAAATTATATTTACCTGTATTATACCTTTCATTCTCTCCCCAGTAATCACTTCTTCTTCTGAAAGTTATTGATTCACCTTTCTTAATGTCGTTTTCAAGTATTGCATAAGGACCTGTTCCGACTAAATATTTAAACTGATACTGCTCGAGATAATCTTTTCCTGTTAGTTTGTTTAATATATGGTCAGGCAATAAAGAGAATGTAGTCAGATAATACAGTTGTCTCCAGTTTTTGGTTTTCGATTTTATTGAAAACACATATTTACTTTCTGCTACAGGTGCTTCAAACCCTTTCGTAAATTCATTCATATAAGGCTGCTGCATCGTTGTATCTGCCATAAGCCTTAATGTTGCTATAAAATCCTGTGATGTAACAGGCATTCCGTCAGCCCATCTGGCATCAGGATTAATCCTGAACGAATAAGTTAAACTGTCGGGCGCCATTTTCCAGTGAGTTGCAAGTCCCGGATACAGAGTATTGTCTGCGGGGTCCATGTTTAATAAAGACTCAAAAATCAGATTACTGAAAATATCGTTCAGTTCAAAATTGGAATCTTTTCCGTAAGTACGGAATGAAGCAGGAAAATCCGGCATCGCAAACACAAATTTACCGCCCTTAACAGCTTCCTTTTTTCCTATTGAATTGTATTTCTCGTTAGTAACCCATCCCTCGCCTTTAAAACCTTTACCGCCTTTGTCGGCAGGAACGCTTGGGTCTGCCCCCGGAGGTGTGTCGAATTGCTTTACTGATATAGGTTTCGTACCTAAATTTATAGAGTCTTTCTTTGAACCACAACTGAATGAAATCAGGATTACGGTAATCAAAAGAATACGACTTAAATATATGGCTCTATTCGTCATAATGTTTTATAGTCAGTTTGAGCAATATTACAAAAAATCCGAACTTTAAATAATGCAAATATAATTATATAATTTAAACATGAAGAAGGTTTTGGTTTTGGTAAATTAAGCATGTCAAAAATTATAAAACTGGGAGGACTATGGGAGGACTTCGACCGGTAAGCGACAAGCAACCGACAAGCAACCGACAACGACCGACAAGCAACCGACAACGACCGACAAGAAATATTTAAATAGCTTAAAAACTCGTACTTATATTATTTCAATTGATAAATGTAGTGAATTGAATTAATTTAAACATACTTGTTAAAACTTAAGTCAAAAGTATTATGAATGAATTGTTTACGTACGGTCTTTTGTGTTTTACTTCTTTCTTTACGCTTATTAATCCTATCGGGACGATGCCAATATTTATGACAATGACGTCTCAGCTCGATGCAGAACACAGGAATAAGACTGCTAAAAAAGCAGTGATAATCGCCCTTATTTCAATCTTGTTCTTTGCTTTTTCAGGACAGATTATGTTTCAGTTTTTCGGAATTTCGGTAAACAGTTTTAAAATTGTTGGCGGGGTTATATTTTTTATAATGGGCCTTGACATGCTCCAGGCAAGACTGGGACAGGTTAAGGTTAAAGATTCTGAGATTAAATCATACGTAAATGATATTTCTATAACGCCGCTTGCCATTCCTATGATTTGTGGCCCTGGTGCAATCACAAATGCTATAGTTCTGATGGAACAGGCGGGCTCAATAGAAAAGAAAGCAATACTTGTTTTCGTGATTATCTTTGTTCTTGGTGTTACCTACCTTGTTCTGTTCAGTTCTTCAAAAATAATAAAGGCACTTGGCGAAACAGGGAATAATGTGCTGATGAGGTTGATGGGTTTGATTGTGATGGTTATTGCAGTAGAGTTTTTCTTCAGCGGATTGAAGCCAATTGTGCTGGATTTCTATAAATAATTTGTGTTGTCTATGCATCAATTTTTCGAGGGATATTGATGTGTATTTTCAATATATTAAAATGTATTTCCCTGATAATACTGTAAAGTATTATGATTTTTTGTTCTGTTGTTGATTAAGCTTTCAGATGTGTATTGGAATTTAAATAAACCGGACAAAGTTTAACTTTAAATATAATTTAACAAAACTTAATTATTGTAACATGAAAAAGGTCTTCTTACCCTTTCTTTATATTGGTTTGGTGTTTCTTATCTCCTGCAGTTCTTCAAAGGTTCAGAATAATACTGGCAGTTTATCCGCTAATCATTGGGATTTGGTTTCCATTTCAGGTAAGTTGTTAGATGCCAATGCAACAAAAACCGGTATTCCATATATGTTGTTTTCTGCGGATAATGGCTTTACCGGCAATACAGGCTGTAATACTTTTACCGGGTCTTATAAACTTGAAAACGGAAAACTCACACTCGACCCTGGCGCAATAACAAAGATGTTCTGTGCGGATGTTCCCGAAACAGAATTTCTGTCAGCACTCAGACAAACTACTGGGTATAAAATTACGGGTAGTGAACTTTTACTCCTGAACGGAACAACCGAATTAATGAAACTTAAACCTAAAAAATAAATTCTATTATATGATAAAACTTTACAAATTTGTATTTGTTTTTATAATTACTCTTATCGTTGTTAATTTTAGCTTTTCACAGGGAAAAGACTTGCCCGTCAATCTTTCTCTTGTCTATCCTGTTAGCATAAATCAGTCTAAACTGGATAATGTAAATTTCAACGTAGGAATAATCGGTTCGCAATTTAATAATCTGAAGGGTCTGGGTATCAACGGATTATACTCTGTCCTTGGGAATGATTTAAACGGATTGCAGATAAATGGTCTTTATGCCGAAACAAGAAATAAATTAAAAGGTATTCAGTTGACCGGAGGTGCAAACGTTGTTACCAAGGGTGGTACGGGAGCGATGATTGGCGGCCTTGCTAATATGACGTTCGACGATTTCACCGGATTTCAGTTATCTACAATTGCAAACTTTGGTTTTGAGAATGTAAAAGGTGTTCAGGCATCAGTGCTTTATAATCTTGTAGGAAAAAATATAAACCTGCTTCAGGTTGCTGTCGCAGGTAATGTCGCGGGGAAGATGATGAGTGGTGCGCAGTTGTCTCTTTTGTTTAATCTTGCCGGCAATACTAACAGCGGCATTCAGGTCGCGTCTATTAATCTTACAAAATTCCAGAGAGGTGCACAGTTTGGACTTGTAAACATTGCAGAGGATAACGATGGATTTCAGTTAGGGATTTTTAATATTGTAGATAAAAAGCAAAAAGGACTTTCGCTTGGTCTGTTTTATATGGGCGAGAAATCAAAGGTTCAGATGTTAATGTCGGGTGGTAATATATCTTATGGAAATCTGGGGTTCAGGTTCAAGACAAACAACGTTTATACAATGCTGACTCTCGGCGGTCCTGTTGCTATATCAATTACCAATAAATCCGTTATGACAGAATACAGAGTCGGTTATTCTTTTGATTTAAAACTTCTTGACGTAAATACAGACGTTGGTTTTATGCACATTTCAAATGAAAAAGATCAGACTCCCGGAAAACCCAGCAGTAATCAGTTTGGTCTTTCGTTCCGTGCAGGTCTTGAGAAAAACATTTTCAAAAAGTTCGGACTGTTTGTTAACGCAGGTATTCTAAGGGCTGCCGATAGTTATAATGACTCTGTCTTTAAAAATCATTTTCTTTTCGAAGGGGGGATAGTGGTATTATGATAAAAAGATATATTTTAATTGCCTTCGTAATTTTGTTTGCCAATATTTCGTTCTCTCAGACAGACGGGGTTGATTTTAAAAACAATGCTCGTCTTAAACTTAATTCCTCATTAAAAGATTATTCTAAATCTTCACTCGACAGGTCTTTTGAAAGAAATATTATATTTGAAGATTCGATTCATTCCCTGGTCAGTAAGTCAACACTTCTGAATGTTCCCGGTTTAACATATGATTCTTCGTATGTTCCGAAGAAAAATTATCTCCTGCCGGTAGCAGAAATAATAGTTTTGAACATCGGTGTATGGTCTATGAGTAAATGGGTTGTTCCTCAGCCATGGGCGCAGATAAGCCTGAATTCTGTAAAAGAAAACTGGAAACATCAGTGGGTATGGGACGCAGACAACTTTTCGACAAATCAACTTATGCATCCATACCACGGAAACCTGTACTTTAACTTTGCACGTTCGAGTGGTCTCGGGTTCTGGGAATCCGCACCTTATTCTATGGCAGGTAGCTTTATGTGGGAAATGTGCATGGAAACAAACTATCCTTCAAGAAACGATATAATCACAACAACGCTGGGCGGTATAGCACTCGGCGAAATGACTTACCGGTTGTCATCAAAGATTCTCGACGAAAGAACCAGAGGCGCCGAAAGAGTCTGGCGTGAAATCGGAGCATTCTTACTCGCACCTACAAGAGGTGTTAACAGATTATTCCGCGGTGAAATGGGAAAAGTTAAACAAAAGAGCAGTTATGAAATTGAAGATGTTTACAGCTCTGTTTCCGTCGGACCGAGTTTATATCACGAGCCCGGGAATATGTACAACGGAAACGGAAACGTTTCATTAAGGCTTGACCTGTACTACGGTAACCCTTACGCCGAAAAGACAAGAAAACCATATGACTTTTTCAACGTAAAGACAATCTTTAATTTTGGCACACAACCTTTAGTTAATCAGGTTAACGTTTACGGGTTTTTATTCGGAAAGAATCTAAAGTATAAAGATGATCAAAAAATACTCTTTGGTCTGTTCCAGCATTTTGATTACTTTAATAACATAGGTTATGAAGTTTTTGGTCAGAGTATAGGACCTGGCATTATGTATAAATTCCCGACTAATCCAACTGTTGATTTTCAAACGAGTCTGCATTTTACCGGAATTATACTTGGCGGAGGTTCAAACATTCCTGAAGCTTTTAAATATGAAGCAGATGGTACTGCATACAGGGATTATAATTTCAGCGTAGGATATACCACAAAGTTTGAAACCCTGCTTAACTTAAAGAACAGAGCGTATTTATTCCTTGGCCTGTATAACTTTCAGTTCTATACCGAAGACGGTGCAGACGGTTCAGACAATCTGTTACTCTTTAACCCCCGTATTGGATTTGCTGTTACACCTGGAATGTATGTTGGTTCTGAAATCAATTTTTATAGAAGAACATCAAAATATGACAAGTATGGTACGTTCAAAACGGCTATTAATGAAGTAAGGTTATTTATATCAAATAGTTTTTGACAGAATTATATTCCATAAAACGTAAGACATTTAATGTCGCAACCCGCTTTTTAAAAAGAGGGTTGTGTTTAATATTTATAATTCTTGTTTCTTCATCAGCGTACTCTCAGGCAGAAAGGGAAAAACCTTTTATTAAATATACTTCCTGGGCTGTTATGCAGTTGCTGCCCTCGCCTGTGTTCTTTGAGGATAATGGCAGTAATAAATACGGAACAGAGTTTGGTTTCGAATGGCAGGTTACTCCATTATCATACACTTTTAAACCCAATAAGTATTTGAATCATTTATCGGTTCTGATGATTAAACCGGTTAAGAAGTTTACGGGTTCTGCAGAGTTATTTTTCACTCCGCAGTATGCACTCGGCAGTTTTGATTTTTCTAAGGCACAAAGGTATCTGTACAATACAGGTGCACGTGTTTATTTCCCTTTGGCACAGGGTGGTGAATACTTAAGTTTCTCACTCGGTGCAGGTTATTATAGCCAGAAGAATGAGTATAACAGCAAGGTTGACGGCATTATGTATGAAGCAGGGGTATATTCTGTGTTCGGTATGTTCGGACTTAAGTTCGCTTACAAGCAAAATGCTATCAGTAAATATAATCTCGGTTTCTATTTAAAATATTATTAAGTAATTGAAGTTATTATTAAAAATATTAATCATTACACTATTCCTACAGTTCGGAGGATGCACAATATTTCAGGAAATTGCTGGTAATGGTCCGTCTGCTTTTAAAGCGCCGAAGGAAGTAAAGAACAAAATAATAAATCCTGTTTTACCTAATGCACGTCTTTCGGTTCTTTGGATAGGTCACGCCAGTTGCCTGATTCAGATGGACGATAAACAGATTCTTACCGACCCTGTGCTGACAACAACTATTGGTATTTTTTCAAAGAGATTAATAGAACCGGGGATTGAAACTGAAAACATTCCTAAACTTGACCTTATGAGCTTGTCACATCCGCATATCGACCATCTTAGTCTTGGCACGTTGAATGAATTGAAGGATAAGAATAGAAATCTTCCCGTCGTATTTCCAGAGGGAGTTGAATCTTATCTCCCAGGATATGATTATAATTATATAAGAATGCAAAACCACAGAGGTTACATAGATAATAACCCTGTTGGTGATTCGGTTACGGTTAATGGCATTACAATATATACTGTTTATGCAAGACACTGGGGCGGCCGATACGGACTCGACGGGTTTCTCTGGGGTGAACATTCATACACGGGCTTTATTTTTCAGTATAACGGCTTAACTGTTTATTTCGGAGGTGACACTGGGTACGACCCATTATCATTTAAGAAGTTAAGTGAACGTTTTAACATCGACCTTGCGATGATACCAATCGGTCCTTGCGATGAATGTAATGGCTGCGGAAACAAAAGACACGTCTATCCCGAAGGAGCAATAAAAATATTCATAGACCTTAAAGCAAAAGTCCTGATGCCGATTCACTACGGAGTATTCCAGTTTAGATTGGCGGATGTTAATGACCCTCTTTATAAACTTGAAAAGCTTCTGAAAGAATACAACATAGAAGATAAAACGCAATCCTTAAAAATAGGCGAACAAAGAATTTTTATAAACAAGTAATATTCAATAATCAAAAACACTAAAATGAAGAAAAGAAATTTTGTTCTGGGATTGCTGATGCTTGGCTTTTTAGCCGCTGCTTCAATGACAATCTATTCGTGTTATCCATACAACAGCACTAATCCTGCGGAGTATGATGTTGTTGTTACACTGCACGATGCACTGAGCAATTACAATGGCTCATACAAAAAATATGTAATGCGTGATTCCGTTGCTCACGTAACAGATGGTTCCGCAGGAACAACAATTACAAGAAGTTATGACACTTTAATCCGTAATAAAGTGAGAGATAATCTGGCAAGCTTCGGTTATACAAGAGTTTATGACACACTTTCTGCAGACGTTGTGATTACTCTCGCAATAACAAATTCCACGTCTTACTATGTCGATAACTATTATCCGGATGATTACTGGGGCTGGGGATACGGCGGCGGTTACTATTATCCGTGGTCATCTGCTTACTCTGTTACTACAGGCTCTGTCGTTACAACTATGACCGATAAGAAAAAGATGCAGCCTGGCACAACAAAAAAAGCAATTGTATGGATGGGTATTCTGAACGGAGTTGTTGATGGTACAACGTCTACAATGTACCAGAGAATTTCTGCAGGGATAGATAAATGTTTCAGCCAGTCTCTTTATTTGAAAGCACAATGATTAACTTAAAACAGAATATTAAAATATGAAAAATATAAAATATTTAATTATAATAATTGTACTGGTGCTGATGTCTTCTGTAAAGTCTAACGCACAGTACAATAATGAGGTATTCCTTAGCTATAACCTAGGATTACCGTTGGGGGATTCAAAGGATTATGTTTCCACACTTAGCTATATAGGTACTGAAATCAACTTAAAGAGATTCGTAAAACCGAACGTCAGTTTAAGTATATCTTTTTCCTGGAATGTATTCTATAAGGAAAGCTCCGATATGATTTCTCTTCCGAATGCCGATGTATCGGGCAAACAGAACAGATACATTAATACGGTGCCGATGCTTGCGGGTGCACAGTATTATTTCGGTAGGAACACAAACGGCATAAGGCCATATGTAGGAGCAAACCTCGGGGCGTTGTATTTAGGAAGAAGACTGCAGATTGGTGTTTATGACATAACCGAAAACACCTGGCATTTTATGCTGCAGCCAGAGGCAGGTCTGATTTTTAACCTGAACGATTATTCGGACGCAGTAATCGGGTTATCGTATAACTACGGAACATCATCTACTAGTAGTATAACGGGTAAATCAGTCAGCGAATCGTGGATTGGTCTCAAATTCGGTTACGGCTGGAAAAACGGAATGTTTTATTAATAAACTGATTTATATTTTTTAAATCAGAAACTAATTAGTTAACTTAAAATAAAGGAAAAACAAAATGAAAAAGTATTTATTACTGTCAGTTATGTTTTTAATGGCCGCATTTATCTGGTCCTGTGCGTCCTCGTATACAGAAATATCAGGTACATGGACGAAACCGGGGTATACTGGAAAACAATTCAAAAATATTCTTGTTGTTGCTCTTTCCAACGATATTATTAAAAGGAATATTGTTGAAACAGCAGTCGTTAATGAACTTACGAATTTAAAGGTAAAATGCACGGCAAGCGAAAACATTGTTGATTTCAGCAAAATTGAAAAGGATAAGGACGGGAAAGTTGATACAACAAAACGTGATGAAATTATAAAGAAATTAACAGATGCAGGTTACGACGGTGCAATAGTATTGTCACTTCTTGATGTTAAAGAACAAACAAATTATGTCCCGGGACAGACATATTATCAGCCGTCATATTTTGGTGGTTATGGCGGATATTACAGAGGTTTCTACGGCTACTCTTACAATACTTTTGGTGTTGTAAGCACACCGGGTTACTACGTTGAAACCAAAAATGTTTTCATGGAAACAAGATTGTTCGATATTAAAAATGATGATATGCTTTGGGCTACAAAATCCGAGACATTAAACCCTTCAAGCTTGAAAGATTTTTCGCGGACTTTGGCGGTTGCACTGGCAAACACCCTTATTAAAGATAATGTAATTAAATAAATTATCTGTGAAATCAAATCCGCGGTTAAAAGACCGCGGATTTTTTTGCAGATTATAAATTAGAGCAGACACAAACTTTTACCGAATTAATGGTTTATTTCTTTAAGCCTGAAAATATAAATGTTTATATTATTCATTATGCTAAAAAAAACAAAATTACTGTTACTGTTTCTGATGTTAATTTCCGTGAATTCATATTCGCAGAATACAAACAACACGGATTCTGTGGACTTAAGGACGCACAAAAGACTTCCGGTTTTAAACGGATTCAGGTTTATTCCTTCGGATGTTGTTAAAGACCCCTTTGTTAACACTTATTTTAAAATAAATGCGGGTGCCGGTCTTGCACTGGATTTGCAGTCCCAGGTAAAAAATTTCAGGGGTACTGTCATTGATACGCTTTCGGGTGATCTGACTTATGTTCTTGCTGAAGTCGAATTTCAGTATGCCGTTAATGATTGGTTGTCTTTTAATGCTATGTATGGCGGAGCTGGCAGGCTTGGCAATAATACTTACACACTGCTCAGTGCAGGAATCTCATATACCAATGGTTTTAATGTTGGTTCAAAGGTTAGACTCATCAATAAAGAAAAATTTGTTCTTTCTGCTAATGTTAATTACAGCTCTACGCAGGTTGCACTGTATTCAATATACGATTACATAAAACGCGCAGTGCAGAATTACGGAGACTCAACAGTAAAGAATGATTTACTTGTTGAGGATAATGTTAAAAACTTCTTTATCGGCACAAATGCTGCCTATGCTCCTTGTAACTGGATTGGATTTCTTGGCAATGCAGGTTTTGGGTTTGGAAAACCATTCGAACAAAAATCGAGAGGAAATGTTAAAGTAGGCTTAGCTGCATCGGTTGATTTCTTAAACGTTAAGCATATTGGTTTTCCAATCGGTATTCTTACAAGCGCAAAATACACTGCATTCTCGGAAACAGGTGAGAACTCTGATAATTTGTTTACTTACGGACTAAGAATTGGTTACACAGGTCATAAAGATTTTGATATCGGAATAGAGGCTGCATACTCTAAACTTAATTACAGAAAAACGGATTATCAGATAAAATCTGTTCAGTATTCAGCAAAAGTGAGATATTATTTTTAAAGAATAAATAAAATGTTATGAATAAAAGATTACTTTACCTTTTTGCAGTACTTGTATTTCTTCCTTTGCTCTCATTAGCTCAGGAAAGAGACTCTACTGTTTTAAATCAGGCTTTCGTTTTCTGGGCTGGTTCAAAAACTCAGCTCACATATCAGGAACTCGCATCGTACTGCGCACCCGTGTTCTGGTTCTCTCCCGATGAACCCGAACTGAAAAACAAAGAAGGTAAAGATATCACTATTCCCGCAAACTTTCCGTTCGAACCGGACTCAGGCAAACCCGTTGTGTATTACCAGTTCAGAAATCTTCTGAAATATAAGAATGCTGTCGGAGATGTTGTTACTAAAGATAAAACCGATTTAAACAATTCTGTTATTGATATTTCTAAAATTGCAGGTTTTGATATAGACTATTCTCACTACTATCCAAATGAAGCAGGTCTCGGCGGACACCGTCACGACACAGAACAGGCACAGTTTAAAGTATATGTGGAAAGGATAAAACACAGCGAGGGAAACATTTATTATAAACTTATCTTATTGCAGGTTACTGCAAAAGCTCACGCACTTCATTGGTATGACAATATTTATAACATAGATACACTTTCAACTGAATTAAAACTTCCTTTTAACATACTTGTCGAAGAAGGCAAGCACGCAAGCTGTACAGACATAAACGGAGACGGAGTCTACACTCCGGGTTATGACGTAAACGTCAGAACAAACGATGCCTGGGGAATGCGCGACATCATACGCACGGGTTCTCTGTTCACAGCAGACTTTCAGAGCTATATGGCAAAAGTAAGAAGACCTCAGCACCGAGTATTTCCTCCTTTGCCCGACGATAGTCCTCTGAAAGAAAAATACTCCGTTAACGGTATATACTCTCCTGAAAATGCAATATACGAACTTCGTCCGATGCCGAATCCCGTTCTTGCTTTTCCCGATAAACTTCTGGAACATGATATGTCAGGTTACGCAGAAAGACAGTGGCCCCACATTAAAAAAGACACTGACTCGAGAAAATTTTTCTCCTGGTTCGAAGGTGACATGCTCATAAAATCATTTGCCTTCAACGCACGATACGATAACGCCTGGGGAGTATCCATAACGTTTCCACTCTTAATCTTAAAGAACGTTGAAACACCGTTAATTGGCGGATGGATGGTAAACAGAATATACCTTCAGAACGAAAAATTCCGTGACTTCGGATACAACCTTTTAATCACTCCTTCTGCATCACGCTTTATGGACCCTTACTTTGCCGCAGGTGTGGAAGTCGTTAAAACAGTAGACGACATCGGCAACATTGAGAGAAAAACAGATTTCGTTATGGAAACAGGACTGAAGTTCCGTGCAAACGTAATCTTCTCCCCGTTAAAATTCTTAAGCTTCATCACAGACTTCTGGGGAGTAAGAATCGGAATCAAAAATAAAGGATTCCCATTAATCAAAAACCTCGGCTACGT
>JBMOHR010000086.1:0-12637 GCA_049317745.1 Ignavibacteria bacterium | reverse complement strand
TATAACAAAGGAATACTTTATTTTTTCTCCATTATTTTACTGTCGTGTGCATAGACAAATTATAGAGCATTCATATATTCCTTTAAAATTAAATTTAGGAGATATAAAATGAAGGTAAAAAGTGTTTTAGTCGTTGCTTCAATCTTGTTATTCGCTATTCTTTTCAATTCCTGTGAAGATTCCACCGTTAATGTTTCAGGCACTGCCACAGTCTTGGGCACAGTAAGAGGGCTGATGAATCTTTCTCTCGATAACGTGAAGATTACAATTAAAGATAAATCGGTCTATACATCTGCCGATGGAAAGTTCTCACTTTCCGGCGTTAGTATGCCGTGTGATATTTACGTAAAGGACAGCACCCGGAAATACGAAATCATTTACAAGAATGTGAATACAAGCAGTTTGGTCTTAAATCTCCCTGTTTGGTATAATCTTAATTTATTAGCTAATTATAATTTAATAGTTCATTATCCCACTCTACCACCGGAACAGCAAGGGAGGTTATTATTTATGGATGACGAGAAAGATATTGTCGGTTTAGGCGATATCCCTGGCTCAAATATTACTTTTCAGGCTCAGCCAAATCTAAGTTTCAAGGGAAAGGTTTTTTTGATAACTTATACTAAAGATGTTAACCAGCATATCAACGATTACAAATATTTTGCAACGAAGTCAGATGTTACAATCACATCGGGCAATCCAACCGAGATGACTTTCACACAATCTGATTTATTGAATGTTGAAGAAGATAATTTGAGTTTTGTTTTAAATCCTCCGCAAGGTTCCTCGTCTGTTTTCTCGGCTTATGTATTAAATTTTTTCAACAGAAGAATGAGTGGTTTTATTAACTTTTTAGCATTAGAAACTTATTCTACAAACAATGTATCACTTCTTATGCCCAAAAATCTTCCCGTTGAATTTACGCCTACTCTCTTTTTGTCTTCGGCAGGTACAAACGGTAACGTGAATCAAATGAACATCATTCCTAAAACAGGAACGAACGTACAAATTAATCTCGCTTCCTCCCCTACGGTTTTATCACCAAATGAAAATGCGACGAACGTAGATTTAAACACTGTGTTCTCATTCCAGAAACAATCTTCATCTAACGTTCTGGTTTTTTCAATTAGTGATACAGTCAGCGGCATAAGATATAATTTCTGTACATCTGAAAATAATATAACCCTGAGTATGCTTTCACCAATGCTGACAAGTTTAGCGCCGAACAGTAGATACAATTATTCAATTGAGCAGGTTGGCGTTGGTTCAAACAATGTCGGAGAATTTTTGCGTGATGGAAATATGATACCTTATATTCAAGCAGGCACTCCATTAAGACGCTTCACATCGAAACCATAAAATATTTTTTCCCCTCTCTTCTCGTGGAGGGGAAAAACTTTTTTACTCCTGCGGCAATTTGATTTTAAAACCTCCCTGCACTGCGTCTGCATTCGTGCAGTTTAAAAATATATTTTCGGCTGTGATGCCAAGCTCTGCTGCGGTGAGGGTTTTTGTTTCGCCCGCCGCAAACTTCGCTCCCGCCGCAACGGGCGCGTTTGCATTTGCGCAAAAGCCTAACTTTAGTTTTGCTTTTCCTGTGATTGTGATTTTAAAAACTGCATCAGAGGAAAAAAGTTTTAGGGAAATACATAATAGATTTACCACTAAAGCACCAAAAGAGAATAATATATATAGAAACTTTCTTTTACAGAATGCCGTAGGTATTCCATATTTGTAGATCAGAAAGATTCCACTAATCAGAATGTCGTAGACATTCCATTTCTGTAATACAGAATACCGTCGGCATTTCCTGTCACTTACATATCCTTTAAATATTATCACCAAATGATAATCTTTCCATATCCATTTATTCTATTATTAGCACCAAAAGAGAATAATATATATAGAAACTTTCTTTTACAGAATGCCGTAGGTATTCCATATTTGTAGATCAGAAAGATTCCACTAATCAGAATGTCGTAGACATTCCATTTCTGTAATACAGAATACCGTCGGCATTTCCTGTCACTTACATATCCTTTAAATATTATCACCAAATGATAATCTTTCCATATCCATTTATTCTATTATTGTTATAAAACAATCATATGAACAGCACAGACTATAAAGTCGAATCAGTCAAAGTTGACTACTTAGAATGTAATTATGGATGGCTGACTTTTAGAGTTACTGTCGGCGACAAATCAGAAGAGTTCCGCTTCTCCGATGTATTTGACCCCATCAATAAATTTATTGCATGGCTTGAATCTGTTTGCACTGATGTATTAGAATGCAGGTTTTGGTTTGAAGAAGAAGGAAGGGATATGAGATTTACATTTAAATGCTGTGACCACTATTCCGAAGAAAAAATATTCGCAGCTACTGTAAATAACGATAATGGAAAAATATATTTAAAGGGATACATAAACAGTCATAATTTAGTTGAAGAGTTTTACGTAGGCTTAAAAACATTTATATCCCAAAATAATTTCGAAGAAGATTCATGGGGGGAGGGTGTTGATCATTTGGAAATCCATTCTGAGATTATTGAAAAGTTCTTAAAAGAAAAGAGAAGAGCAGGTGATAATAGCCCTTAATTTTTACAGATGTTTTTTACAGCAAAAGTAATTATTGACTATCTCTATTAAATATTCTGATTTTATCATAAAGCCTGATGCAGGTTGAACGCCCAGCTTTTCTTCTGAAATGCGGCCTCAAAATACAGTCTCAAATAAAAAAGCCCTAATTAATAATCAGTCGGGCTCTGATTGCCCGAGGAAAACTAAATTAAGGCTTCTGTTTTAAATTAGATACTTTTAAAATTATCTTCAATGCTGAAAGTCGCCATCTATTCAAACTCAAAATCTTATTCCGGTTAAAATTATCATGATTTGATACACCACAGAAAAACAACATTTCTATATTACATTCAATTAACAGTTTTCAAAACTTAATTCTTAAAACTATGACACACACTAAAACTTTTTATCGGTTGGCAATAACCATCTTTATTATTTTCCTCAATTTTGTGCCGGTGTTCTCTCAAAATGTAATTGAAAGCGACCCAAAAACGTACAAGTATTTTAAAATTCTGGCAAACACAGACGACGACTCAGTTTTCATAGAAGTTCAAAAGGAAATGTCTATTGATCCTATGATGATGAGTTATATTTTAGTAATTAATGTTTATGATTCAAACCCAGAAAATCACTATATAGTTTTCGGCGAAGAAACAGACGCTACAAGCCTGAGGGCTGCTTGGTTTACTATAAGCTCTAAGACCCAAAAGAAACTTCTCAACTGGAGTGCCCCAAACAAAACAAATTTGCAGTCCATAAAATTATCTGCCGTAAGTCCTTTCACCACAGGTACATCATTTATCAAACTAAGTGATTTTTATTCTCCTGCAAAATTAAACAGGGAAGTAAATGGCAAACTGAATTATATTAACCCTTACTTTCATCTTTTCGGTGGTGAGAGACTCGGTGTTCCATTGAAAGGTTCTCTCGGTGCTTCATTTGGTATCGGCACTAAATACAGCGGACCTTTTGAAAGTGACCAGATATCTGTTGGCTTAAACATTATCGGTCTTTCCTTAAACTATGTTACTCGTCTTGAAGGTCTTAACACTCAAACACTTAACTCAAAAGGCGAGGGCAGCCCTTTTTGGAATCAATTCAATAACACTTTTTCTCCGCCAAACGCCTGGGAAATTAACCTTGCACTCCCATTCGGTAATTTCTTTGAGCTTGGCTTCTACAGACCTTTTGGTGAAAATAAAATCGGCGGTCCCGCCCGTTACACATTTTATCAGAATGGTGACTCATCAAAAGCTATGCCTAATAATATTGTTGAGGGAAATTACTTCAATTTTGAATTCAGGTACCCGTTCCGTTTTTTTAATGCAACCCGTTCCCAATTATATGCCGCATACTACCTTAAAGAAGTTAACCTCGGGTTCTTCACACGTGAAAGCAGGTTAGTTGGTTCTGTTTTCGACTTAAGAATTAACTATAATATTTCTAATATTCGCAATAATCAGCTATTATTCGAATTAATGATATCAGACATATTCTCTGGCTTTGGTTCAACCTCATTAGCCCTTGGTCCTTCCTTCAGATTTACAAAACTCGAAAGCGGGAACTTCGGTTTGCACACATTCTTTATAAATGCACGTTTCAAACTCGGCGATTATTACGACAGTAAATAATTTTTAATATTATTGGACTTGTCTTATCTAAAGACAAGTCTGATTTAATAATTTAATTTGCAAAGGATATAAATTATGGTTTTCAATTTTTTAGACTTAAAAGAAACTAATTTATCCTGTCCCGAATGCGGCTGGAAAGGTATTGCAACCGATACGAAGAAAGATGACGGGCTTAGCGACTATGGCGAAGTATTGCTCTGCCCACTGTGTGGTTTTAACCTTGGATTTGCTGACTATCCTACATTAAAAGATAAGATTGATAGAAATATTGCAGATGTGTTCGAACAGAAAATTTATCAACTTGGAATAGATAGAAAAGCATCTTTCGAGAAAAACAAACTAAAAGACATTTCTCAGTTAAAAGATATCAACGACAATAACATTTATCTTGTCTGGACATTCGCAGGAAAAGGAAAATATATCGAAACCCTGTGTATTATGTATCATGAAGAAATTATCTGGGAAGAATTGGCATGGTTCGAATGCTATGAAAGATTTATTGAAATTGCAAAAATCTTAAAAACTAAATACGGTGTCAGACTTAAAGATTTAATTCCGTCAGATAATAGTTACACTTATTTGTATGGGGATAATTTTAATGCAGACGATATTATTAACAAAACAAGGAAGCAAATTCGTGATAACACACTCTCTGAAAGTTAATTGCTCGGTGGCAATACCTTTCTTCTTGTTATACGTGTTAAAACAACTTTGCATTTATTAATATATAGTATTTTTCTTTGATTTTTATAAAATTAATCAATTAATATTACAAATATGCCAAATTACTTATCCACTTTAAAAAGACAGATAGAAATACTTGCTTTGTTCTACACAAAGCCCGATCGTGAAAAATATTATGTCAGTGATTTGGCTTATAAATATTCTATGTCAGAAGTATCTATTCTCCGTGATTTAAAAGATTTAAGGGCAATGGGAATTGACATACATTCTGTTCAAAACAGGGGAGTTGAAATTTCAGGCAATATCTCTTCCGAATTATTGTCTGGTTTGATTGTTAAATATCTGGCACTCGTAAATTCAGGCTTAATACTAAGTAATGCCTTCGACCAGGTTATGCAGAGCGGAATGCAGGCAGTAAAAATCATTAGCGTTATAAATAATTGTATCGAAAAACAAACTTATGCACT
This sequence comes from Ignavibacteria bacterium, assembly GCA_049317745.1. Taxonomy (GTDB): domain Bacteria; phylum Bacteroidota; class Ignavibacteria; order Tepidaquicellales; family Tepidaquicellaceae; genus CAIKZJ01. The sequence continues at coordinate 7,276 of JBMOHR010000086.1, read as the reverse complement.
CTTTGAGGTTGACTCTCCTATGATAGTGGAAAGAAGCTTAAAGATCATCCCTTGTAAATTAATCGACAATAACGGCAGATTTGAAGTTTTATTTATCTATAACAACATTCCACAATCTATCGAATTCAAAAGTATTGTATCTGCAAGGGATTTAGACGAAACAAACAACATTGATTATAAAAACAAAATCAAAGCTTTCATAAAAGAATACTACAAAAAGGAACCGGCCTCTCTTCTCATTAAACTTCAGGTCTCATCCAAAGAAACACGCAGAAACTTTGAAATCAATAACATCAGGTTTATACAAAATGATGAAAACGGTGCTGTTCTCGCAGAAGTTAACAACGCCACTCTCGACGATGTGGCAATCTGGGCTATGAAGCAAAGCGGCAAAGTAAAGATACTTGAACCTAAAATGCTTATAGATAAAATCAGGGAAATGGCAGAAGAAGCAATTGGCAAATCATCTTTGCGCGAAGAATGTTCTGAATACAATAGTTACGATTCCGAATCCGGTGATAAAACAGACTCGATGTTATCTCGGGATATCCCAATGTTTTGTCGTACAAGCCATATCTACAGCCCTGCAAGTAAGTGGCAAATGGAATCCGTAAAGGATTCGGCAAATGAGTCAGCAAAAGAGCCTGTTCTCAGAACCATTGAATTTAATCTTCCTGCGGAATATTATTTCTGATTATAATCCGTTAACAGAGCCGGGATCAATATCAAAATTGTCTTAGACAACATATATGACTATAAGAAAACAATTAACTAATTATCTGAAGAGTTTAAAGCCAGAGGATTCACAAAAACACATTTCAACGAAGAGTATCATCGCTTGTCAGCCGAAAAGGAACTCGTTTTAAACGTTGAATTTTCATTTGCCATATATGATTCAAATCATTCTCCTCTACTCACCCAGCCCAAAAACACTATCGGCTTTTCTGCACACATTTCAGTTGCCGAAAACTGCAACTTTCCCGAAGACATCAGAGTATATGCCCGCAACCACATCCCCGAATTGCAGGAAGAATTGATTAAAGCTATAAATATATTTAAGATGTAAAACCAAAGAATTATTTGATAATTATTTACTTAAGCTCTAAATTATCACAAAATGATAATCTATCTCTTTAAAATTTCCATAACTTAAATAAGATAAAATCGTTATTTTATAAAAATTAAATCACTTTGCGTTATTATTAACATCTTAATTCAATAAAAGGAATATTAATGGCTCGTTCAACAGTTCATTATGCAGATAACAAAACAAATAATGCTTTAAAGAAGCTTCACAACAAACTAAGACCCGCTGGTACTCCGGTTCAAAGAGTTGAATATATTATCGAACTTCTTTTGTTAAGAATATTCGAAACTAAAATTAAACAGGATGAAGAATTTAAACCATTAAGAAAACTTTTCTCCTCTGACTTTAAGTGGAAAAATCCAAAAACAGGGAGGGAAGAATCAAACGAAAACAGATTATTCTCTTATCTGCCTTCTGTTGAAAACAATCTTATACTTACTGAATTAAACGATAATTTCTTTCCTTTTTATTCCACAATATTGAATAATGCACGTCAGGTTTTTAAAGGAAACCTGCCTCAGAAAGTTCAGGATCAACTTGTTTTAATCGAAGAGGTATTTAGTAACTCAAATTTTACTAACAATGTAAATAGCGGTAATCTTGGTGAAGTAATTAGTATTGTAGCAAATGATATTGAAGAAGAAAGACTTTTAAAAACAGATTTACTTGGTGATGCTATTGAATCGGCTTTAAGTGAAACAGGTGGAACAAAAGATATAGGTTTATTCCGTACACCAGACCATGTTCGTCAATTTATGACAGCTCTTGTTGAACCAACTTTTGATGATGTAGTCTTTGACCCTGCCTGCGGTACGGGTGGTTTTCTTTTTGATGTATATGAATTTGTAATGCAAAGATATTTAAAGGATAATAAATGGCCAGGCGAAAAAGCACATACGGAAATGAAAGAATGGTTTAGTAATTATTTCAAAAACAATCCCCTTGAAATGCCTTCGGATGCCCAGACAAAGCAATTTTATAGAACTGGCGTAAGTGGTGTTGAATATCTTGGAATGATTCGTAAAATGGCTGCTATTAATTTTTACATTAGAGGTCTAAACCCGGAGAATATCCAACAGGGCGATTCGCTCGCAAAATTTAATCCGGCAACTGACAAAGGTAGCAAGTCGATTGTTCTTGCAAATCCTCCATTTGGCGCTGAGCGTGACCAGGATTCCTATCCTGATGTATGGAGTGAATATTCTAAGGAGTCCGAAACAACTATTTTGTTCGTTAAACTTATGTTTGAACTTCTAAATGAAAATGGTAAATGTGCCGTTGTTGTGTCAGAAGGTTTTCACACCTGGGATCAATACAGTGCAAAAGCACTAAGAAAAATGTTATTAGATGAAGCAAACCTTAAAGCAATTATTTCATTGCCGCAGGGTTTATTTGTCAGTAAAAACGGACAGGGACCAAAGACTTCCATTTTACTTTTTGAAAAATGCGGCAAAACAGATTGGGTATGGTTCTATAAGGTTACTAATGATGGTTATACAATAGGTACAAACCGCAAAGAACAAATAGGTAATCAGTTAGTTGAATGCTTGAAGTTATATCACGAATATGTAAAACACGGTAAGCAGCCACCCGAATCTAAGAATCAATATTGTATTCCGGCAGAATGGATTAAAGCACTTGACCCGAGGATAAAGGAAAAAATTAGGACGGAAACCCGTTTTGATATGGAAGCAAAAGGTAAAATAGAAAAAGAGAAGAAAACCAATGATTTAAACAAAAAAGTTAAATCTAAAAAAATTACAGAATCAGATAAGCAATTGGAGTTAAAAGTATTTGACCAGTTACTTGAAAACCGTATCCAAAATGAAATAGCAAAACGAATAGACAGAGCTTATAATTATTCTTTTAATCTTTCGAACTATAAAAGCGCTCTTAGTGATAGTCAATTATTCGAATGGGAAGAAGCACTGAAACATATACCACCTAATGGTTCAACTTCATTAGACGATATATACAAAAAATTATATAATAGTAATCCGGAAAATGTACTGCCATATTTAAGAAAATTTAATCCTGTAAATGCATTAGAGGCAGATATCGCATGTGAATATATAAATAATTTGAGTGACGTTATTATATCAAAACACAAAGAAATAAATTCAATTAAGGAGGTTTTAAAAAGTGGCGCTAAATATCCACTAGTTAAATTGAAAGATTACTTGATATTGAATGAAAACAAAATTAAGCCGAGTAAAAATTCTGAACATAATTACAAAGTTCTTGGGGTAAGTAATGAAGTTGGAATTTTTCTAAATGAAAAATTAAAACCTGAAGAAACCAATCAAAGCTATTTTATAGTTTCAAAGAATGAATTTTGCTATAACCCGTATAGAATTAATGTTGGTAGTATTGGTTTAAATGTTTTTGATTATGATAATCAGATTATAAGCGGTGCATACATTGTTTTTGCATGTAAAGAGGGCGAACTCAATCTCAAATATTTAGATGCGTTATTTAAACACGAGAAATTTCTTGCTTATGTAAATGAGAAAGCTAGTGGAGGTGTAAGAATGAATTTTAAATTCGAGGATTTAGAATCTTGGGAAATACCTTTGCCATCAATTGATGAACAGCAAATTATAGTAACACAAATTGAGAAGGAAAAACAAATTATCGACGGTGTAAAATTGGTCATCAATAATTATGAAGTTGATGAACATATTTTTAAGGATTTTGAAAAGAAAAAACTTTCTGATGTGGCATATGTTGTTATGGGTCAAAGTCCTAGCGGAGATTCGTACAACGAAAAAGAAATTGGGGAAGTTCTAATTAATGGTCCTTCAGAATTTGGTAAAGGCTCGTTTGATAGCCCGAAAGTACTTAAATGGACATCAAAGCCAACTAAGCTGTGTTGTAAAAATGATTTATTAATATGTGTAAGAGGTGCAACAACTGGAAGAACCAATATTGCATCATTTAAAGCTTGCATAGGTAGGGGGGTTGCTGCAATAAGAGCGAAAGACGAAAGGAGTCAAAAATATATAAATTATTATTTAAATTGTTTTAAGAACAAAATATTGGGAATTGCTTTCGGTGCGATGTTTCCAAACCTAACATCTGACCAATTAAATGATTTTGAAATAGCATTTCCAGCCTTTGAAATGCAAGAATTAGTAATTTCTGAAATAAATTCTCAAATACAAATTATTGATGGTTTGTCAATAATGAAACGTGAGGCGGAAATGAATATTAGAAAAAAGCTAGCCGGGGTTTGGGGTATTGAATTTACAGAACAATTAAGAGAAGAGGTGGAATGTGACTAAGAAAATAAACGAAGCTACTTCAACTGATATTCCTATCCTTTTAAGACTTAAAAATGAGTATAATTGGAAACTTGAAGATACATTATTATATCAGCAGCAATATAACCTGCCTGATGATTTGAGGAAAGAATATGGGAAGCCTTATATAAAACCTGATATCGTTTTGCAGGATTTCAATGGTGAAGTATTGGCGGTTATTGAGAATAATCTTGATAAAGAAAGAAAAGACCTATTAAAACTTCGTACTGTAATTACAAAGTCATTAAAGCCGCGTTTTCTTTATGCTTGCAGTGCTGAGCGAATTCTCTTTTATGATAATGCGTGGAAAGGTTTGGAAGCCGGTGAATTTAAACCTGTAAATGGTTTTATGACTTTGGAGGAAATGAAACTAAAAATTGAACAAAAGAAGAAAATTGATTCTAATCGTGAAATTGAGATAGATACAAACATTGCTGGTGGTTATGACCCTTCAATAAATAAAGACAGGTACTATCATATTCAGTGCATAAGGACAATCATTGATAACTTTAAATCCGGCAAGCAAAACATGCTTATTCACATGGCAACAGGTCTTGGCAAAACAAGAAATTCAGTTGCATTAGTTAAGGCACTTTTAAGCCACGGTTTAGCAAAAAAGGTTTTATTCGTTGTTGACAGAAGGATGCTCGCTAAACAAGCAATCGATAAAGGTTTTGCATTAATCAGCAAAGACTATTCATCAAGTTGGATTACTACATCAAGTTTTCGTTCAAACAAACATAAGAACATTCACGTTGTTGTAATTGACACACTTGAATTATTATACAATGATTTACCATCTGGATTTTATGATTTAATAATTGTTGATGAATGTCATAGGAGTATTAACGTTAACAGAAAATTAATCTTCGACCATTTTCTTTGTCCAAAGTTAGGATTAACGGCAACGCCAAAAATAGCCGTTGCTAAAAAGGGTAAAGACATTCCCGATGAGGATTTAGCCATAATAGATACATACCGTTTATTTGGCTGTGAATCAGGTGAACCTGATTTTAAGTTTGACTTGAAAAGGGGTATTGATGAAGGCTTTCTGGCTCCATACAAAGCTATTGAACTGAAATCGAAATTAATTAAAGAAGCCGAGAAAGAAGGAATAGACATCACGTATGTATTGGAGCCGAAATCGAGAGATAAAATAGACTTATTACAGGATAAAAACATAAAAATTGAACAGCTTAACAGAAAGTATATTTCTGAAGAAAATTGTTTGCTTATAGCTGAAGAATTAAGAAGGAATACACAGTGGGGTGAAAAAGTTATTTTGTTTGGTGTAAGTCAGGCACATTGTATTGAATTGGCTAAAGCAATTAATAAATTATTTAATGAAAATAATGATTCTTCTCCAAGATACGCAGAACCAATTATATCAGAAAATTCTGACCTCAATGAAACTTTAAAATCATGGTTTGATAAACCTTATCAAAAGCCGTATGTTGCGATTTCAGTAGATATTATGAGCACGGGAATTGACATTCCATGTGTAAGATATATTTCATTTGCTTCTTTAACAAAATCAGTTGGAAAGTATATTCAAATGCTCGGAAGAGGTACAAGGTTGGATTTTAAAACAGGGAAATTTAGTTTTACTGTTCTTGATTTTGTCGGTTTATGCAAACGTATGGAAGATGACGGATATGGAACCTTGAAAAAGAACAAAAAAATAGTTGACGGCAAAGGAAAGAAAAAAGAGGGTCCCGTAAACCCCATAGGCGAATATTTTCTATTCGACAATGCCGATCCTGCAAATTCAATACAAAGAGTTGAAATTCATGGAGATACTATAAAAGTAAAAGATAACGTTCCGATAGAAGAAGCTAAAAGAATGTTTGAGGAAGAATTGCTGAACGCAGATAGTCCGGAAATTAATACACTAAAAGAAAAAGCGAAAGAACCGGAGTATATTCCAACTGACGAGGATATAAAATCATTCCTTGAATGGTTAAACAAACCTGTACTGTTTATGAGCGAGGATAACCTGCAAAAAATGTATGATTATCAGGAGGGTTCTGCGTGGGATTTTATGCTTCATGCATTAAATGTAAAGAAAATTCCGACACTAAAGGAAAGAATTGAAAAAAATTATCTTTCATATCTGCAAACTTACGATTTCACCGACGAACAAATTATTGTACTAAAGAGAATAAAGGATTATTTTGTTTCAAACGTTGCCACTAAAAACAATATCGAATTAAGCGATATTTTTGGAAACCCAGTTTATGAAAGGCTAATTGGAGCATACAAGGATGTTGATGAAAAGTTTGATGGTAAGTTCAATGTTGTAATGACGGATTTAAAAAATACTTTTGGGCAAAACAGATTAAATGTATAATATGAATAATAGGTATTCAATCGTTTGGAAGGAATTTGGTCCTGCTTCTGATGTCGCTCAAAGATTCTGGGTCAGCGGAAAAGAAGGCGGCCTGCCTTTTTATGTTGATGGAAAAAAGCTTGAGCAATTGGAAAACGGACAACAGTTTGAGATTAATGAAGCGATGCTGCTCAAAGGTATTATGGTTGGTTTTAGTGATAAAGGTCTATACGTTAATACAGATGACAACAAGGAATTACTAAAATCACTTTTACCCCTTCTTGCAAAAGGCTTTCATAATATGTCAGTCGAGCAAATGATTCTGGATTTAGCTTTTAATTTGAAAGATACTTCCTCTATTTATGCCGCTTTCAAATGTCTCAATAATGGATTGCTGATTGAACCTGATAGCTCTATGATTAGAAGTGATTTAATTATGTTGGCTTTTGATATTTTTAACTATGACCCTGAACAGGGTTATGACTTTATGGACTGCGTTATAGAAAATTTCTACAAAACCGATTTAAACGGAATCCTGCCTGGTGCTGTTGAAATGGT
>JBMOHR010000085.1:0-12661 GCA_049317745.1 Ignavibacteria bacterium | reverse complement strand
GTATGACAATCGGAAAACATTCACCCACAAAACTTTATTACGATGCAAGGAATCCTATGATAGTATTGATGAAGTATGTTGCCGCGAAGAAGTTTAAAGAATACTTCTGGCTGCATTTAAAGAAAGATACATTGAGAGCATCACTTGTTAACTTAAAGCATTTCCATTTCCGGATTGCATTAAACATCTGGCTTGGTTTCTTTTCTGGGATGAATTGGGGAATAAAGAATAAGAAATTAACTATGAAACATATTTTCTAATGGGTATAGGAATAAGAAAATCATTTTTCAAAATCTACTCAGCCATTAAAGTTACTGAATTTGGTATAAGAAAATTTCTATTTGGTTTTGAAACAGCAAACCAGATGGTTTCCTCCCTTGACAAGATTACTTTATTGAAAGTTCTGAAAAAGTATGGAGCGTCGATAGGGGATGATTGTGATATTGAATGCGGTTTAACTTTTCATAACTGCCTCGACTATATAAATTTAAATATTAGTGATAATGTCCATATCGGTAAAAATTGTTTCTTCGATTTGGCAGATGAAATTAAGATTGATTCAAATGTTGTGGTATCGATGAATACGAGTTTCATAACTCATATAAATATGAAGAAATCCGAGCTTGAAAAAATATATAATTCAAAAACAGATAAAGTAATTATTAAAAAGAATACATACATAGGTGCAAATTGCTGTTTGCTTATGGGAGTTGAACTTGGGGAAAATTGTTTCGTCGCAGCAGGGGCTGTTGTTACAAAGTCGTTTAAAAGTGATTCGTTTATAGCGGGAGTTCCTGCAGTACTGAAAAGGATGATTACTAAATAATGTTAGCCCAGAAATTAGCTCTAAGTTATTCCAGTAAAATAGCTGTTCAGGTAGTTCAGATGATTGCAATGTTTATCGTTGCACGAATTGTCGGACCGACTGTTTTAGGAACTCTGGCATTCGGATTAGCGTTCGTATCAATGTTTCTCTTCATTGCTGATTTAGGTTTAGGGTCTGCACACATAAAGTTAATTTCTGAAGGGCAGGACGAATGTAAATGTATTGGAACATTTGCAATTCTTAAATCGGGATTGATAATGCTTTATACATCTACAATCCTTGTTTATTATATCGTTCAAAAATATTTTCTCCATATAGCATTTGAAAGTAAGGAGCACGAATATGTTATATTGATTTATCTGGTAATTACTACTATAAATCAATTTTTAGTGATCCCTAATACTACTTTTGCAGCAAAGACCGAACAAGCAAAACAGGATATACCAAACTTTCTGCAAATAACACTTTATCAGATTTTAAGGGTAGTGTTTGCCATATTGGGCTTTACAGCGGTTGGGTTAGCATTCTCAAATTTAATTTCTGTCGTATTAGTAATTCCTTTTTATCTGTATTTATTTAAAGGTTATAAAGTCGGGAAGTTTGATAAGGATTTAGCCAAAAAATATTTTAGATTATCACTCCCGCTTTTGATGATAATAGTAGTTCAAACAATAATATATTCAACCGATAGAGTTTTGCTTCAATATTTGACCAACTCAGAAGAGGTTGGCTATTATTCAGCAGGCTTTGCCATTGGACAGTTTATCAGATTGATTGAGTCGTCCGTCGGTTTACTTTTCTTCCCTATGTTTTCAGGTTTGATTGCCGGAGGAGAAATATCTGCTATCAATAACATAATTAACAAGTACGAAAGATTTAATGCAATATTTATATTGCCGCTTGTTGCTCTAATTTCAATTTGCTCAGATTTAGTCGTAAAATTAGTTCTTGGAAACAAATATCTGGAAACTATTCCTGTTTTAGGTTTTATAAATATATCGATGTATATTTCTGTGCTGGCACTGCCTTACATAAATTTAATTTCAGGAAAAGGATTGTTTAAGCTGTCTTCATATATCTATATGTCTTCGCTCGTGGTTTATGTTGGTTTCGCATTTCTGCTTGTTTCGCCGAATACTTTTAACTTAAAGGGTGTTGGAATTGCCTGTTCACTTATTGCCGTAAACATATTCATTGGAATACTTTTTATCATATTTTCCAAAAAGAAAATTCCCGAAGTAAATTTGTTGAAGACTAAATTCATTATACTTTATGGAATTGCGGTAAGTATAATTTTTCTATTGGTTTATTTGTACACAGAGACAATCCTTTCGCACATACTTTTAGCCGTGGGGTATTTGCTTGTGTATTTTGGAATAGGATTCCTTACAAAGATATTTAAAATAGATGATATCAGAATGGTGCTTGAACTGCTGAACTCAAAAAAACTTCTGAGTTATATAAATTCTGAAATGAAAAATAAGAAATAATGGAATTGAAAGATAAAAGAGTATTGGTAATCGGCGGTGCCGGTTTTATCGGAAGTTACGTCGTTGGTGAATTGTTAAAGGAAGATGTGAAGGAAGTTATCATTTACGATAACTTCACGCGCGGGAAGATGTCGAACATAGAAGCGCATCTGAAAGATAAAAGATGTTACGTAAATCCCACAGGCGGCGACGTGCGCGACGTTGATATTCTGAATCAGGCGATGGAAGGTATTGACTACGTCATTCACCTTGCGGCGATGTGGCTTCTGCACTGCAAAGATTTTCCTGGAACGGCATTCGACGTGAACATAAAAGGCACTTACAATGTACTCGATGCCTGCGTGAAGAATAAAGTTAAGAAATTAATCTATTCTTCCTCGGCTTCTGTTTATGGAGACGCTGTCGAAATTCCTATGAAGGAAAGCCATCCATTCAACAATAAAAACTTTTACGGTGCAACAAAGATATCGGGTGAGGCGATGTGCACTGCCATTAACGACCGTTACGGACTTGAAGTTATCGGTCTGCGGTACATGAATGTTTACGGCCCGAATCAGGACCAGAACGCAGCATACACGGGAGTGATTCCGATTATGCTGAACAAGATTTCAAAGAACGAAACTCCCGTGATTAACGGCGACGGAAGTCAGGCATACGATTTTATTTACGTGGAAGATGTTGCGCGTGCAAACGTTCAGGCTATAAAGACGGATGTTACGTTTGGATTTTACAACGTCGGCTCTGAAATGCAGACAACCATCAAAGAGTTGTGCGATTTAATTTTAAAGATGAAAAGTTCCAAACTAAGCGTTACGTACAAACCATATTCCGAAGACGATGCAAGACAGTTTGTGAAAAACAGAATCGGCTCGAAAGAGAAAGCAGAAAACGAAATCGGTTTCCGTTATAAATATTCGCTCGACCAAGGTTTGCAAAAATTAATCGACTGGCGAATCAGCACAGGAGTTGACACAAAATGAAAATACCAATTGCAAAAACATTATTTACGGAAGAAGACTACGACGGTGTAAGAAAAGTTCTTGAGTCAGGCTGGGTTGTGCAGGGTCCGCGCGTGAAGGAATTTGAAGACTACTGGAACGGATTCACAGGCGCAAAGAATTCCGTAGCAGTAACAAGCTGTACAACTGCTTTGCACCTTGCATTAATCGCTGCGGGCATCAAAGCTGGGGATGAAGTTATCGTTCCTGCGTTCACGTGGGTTGCAACTGCAAACGCAGTCGAGTATACGGGCGCCGTGCCTGTATTCTGCGACATAGATTTAAACACATTCAACATAGATGTTACAAAAATAGAAAGCCGCATCACGAAAAAAACAAAAGCAATCATTCCCGTTCATCTTTTCGGACTGGCAGTTGAAATGGATTCAGTGATGGCAATTGCAAAAAAGCACAACATAAAAGTTATAGAAGATGCCGCCTGCGGTTTTGGCGCATATTACAAAAATGTTCACGCAGGAAACTTCGGCGACTTCGGCTGTTTTTCTTTTCATCCGCGAAAAGCAATCACAACGGGCGAGGGCGGAATGATTACGACTAACAAATCCGAAGACGCAGAAACTTTGCGTTCTCTTCGCGACCACGGAGCATCGGTTTCCGACCTTATGCGTCACGAAGGAAACAAGCCATACCTGCTTCCCGAATTTCCGCACCTTGGTTACAACTACAGAATGACAGACGTTCAGGCATCGCTCGGAGTTTCGCAGATGAAACGCGCTCACGCAATATGCAATCGCCGTAACGAAGTCGCAAAGATTTTATCGGACGGCTTGAAAAATATAGAATGGCTGAAGCTTCCCGTAGTCGGCAAAGATTTCAAACACGGGTATCAGTCATACGTTTGTATGTTTGCCTCCGAAGAAATTACAGCGGCAAACGTAGGCGAAATAAATTCGCGCAGAAACAAATTTATGGACTACCTGCTTGCGAACGGAATTTCCACTCGTCCGGGCACACACGCAGTTCACAACCTTGAATATTACGCGACAAAGTACAAATTGAAAAGCACGGATTTCCCAAACGCATACATTGCTGACCAGTGTAGCATATCTTTACCAGTTTTCCCCGGCCTCACGGCAGAGGAAATAAATTATATAATAGAGAAGATTCAGAAATATGAAGTATAATAGTGTAACATACTTCAAAATCCGCACATCGTCAAGACACGAACCGTTTTTAAAATGATATTTAATATGAATAAAATTTTTAAGAGAAATGTATTATATGTATTCATACTCTTGATGTTTTTTAAAAACTCAGATGCGCAGGAGGTTTTGGTAAGAGACAATCCGTGGGGATTTTATAGTATTCAGTGGACGTTTGATTCCGACTTAAAAAATGTGCAAAGAATTGATGTGCCGATTACGATTAATGAAGACGTGCCCGATGAATACCAGTTGTTCGTTCAGGTGGCGCAGGGGAGTACTACTGAAGACAGAGACTTTTACGCAGGCATTCAAACGAACCTTATGGATAAGGGTAATGGTGCTGTATTTAGCAGATGGGCAAAGAATGACGGTAAGTCGAATCAAGAGGTACTGAGCGTATCAGATGTTTCCGATTATGAATTTTATGAAATTGACGATTATGAAGGCAGCTTTTGTTCAGTGAGAAGGAAGTTCGCTTTTGAAAAAGGAAATTACACTATGTCGTTCGTAAAAAACGGTACGTGGATTAGCTATGAAGTGAACGGTACTTTAATCGGCAAAATAAATTTCAAAGAAGAACAGTGGAACCTGAAAACGGAACTTGCCGCATTCCTGGAAATCTATGGCGGCGGGAATAACAAAAACAGTAATATCGAATCGGATGAAATTCCGTACATTAACATAACTTTCGGCAGACCGGTTGTATCAATGGTAAATAATATTAAATTAAAACCGGGTCAGGCATACGTCATGGATTACGGCAAGAATGAATCTAATGGCAAGTACGCTAACATAACTACATCATTAAAAAGTAAAGATGGGATAAACGTAATTGTTGATTGGAAGAAATTAAAGTATTCATCCAGAATGGTGGAAGAACGGTTTGAATTCAAGACGGAATAAACAGCAAATCAAAATATTTATTAAACTATAAATCAATTAAAGAATGAAAAATCTAACAGCACTTTTTGTATTGGCTCTGCTGATACTTGTTTCATCAATCGCATCTTCACAAACCAAAGTAGAATGGAAAGAGAAAGATAATTTCCACGGTATCATGAGCGAAACATTTCATCCCGCTGAAGACGGCGATTTCACACCTATCCGTTCACGCTGCGGCGAGATGGTTGAGAAGGCAATTGCCTGGCAGAAATCTGCAATACCTGCTGACTTTGCGAACGTTGCCGGTATACAGGAAAACTTAAGCAAGTTAGTGGCAGGAAGCGAAGCTTTGAACACAAAGATTAAAGCAAACTGCACTGACGCCGAAATTTTAACAGACTTAACTGCTTTGCACGACATTTTCCATAGTGTTGTGGGGCTGTGCAAAACTAACGATAAATAACATTAACCAAAATTAATGTCAGCAATAAAAAGATTAGGAATTAAGGCGGAGAAGAATAAGACTTCTGAATATACTGATAAGCAGGCACAGACAAGCTCAACTTTCGGGTATAAATGGTCGAGGAAAGAGACTTACGAATCGGATTCGATGAAAGCTTTTGTGAAGAATTGGCTGATTGAAAGATATACCGATAACAATCATACAATTATTAATGAGTGGCTGAAGGGCGGCAGTAAGATTATTCTGGATGCCGGGTGCGGCAGTGGGCTTTCGGCATCGCTTTTATTCGGAAAGGTCTTAAACGATAACGATTATTTAGGCGTTGATATTTCCGAATCGGTTTTTATTGCAAAAGAAAAGTTTGATGAAGAAGGTATCAAAGGGGAATTTTTGCAGGCGAGCATTCTGGATTTGCCGGTTGCAGACGAAAGTGTTGATATGATTTTTTCCGAGGGTGTTTTGCATCATACTGACAGCACCGAGAGAGCTTTGAAATATCTGGCTAAGAAAATTAAGAGCGGGGGAATGTTTCTGTTTTATGTTTATGCGAAGAAGGCAGTGATAAGAGAATTTGTGGATGACCACGTGAGGATGGAGATGAATAAATTTTCAGATGAAGAAGCCTGGGAGAAACTGAAACCGTTAACGAAGCTCGGTATTGAACTCGGGAAGATAAAAGAGAAGATTGAAGTGCCTGAAGATATTCCATTCCTGGGGATTAAAAAAGGTTCGTACGATTTGCAAAGATTTTTCTACTGGAATATTTTTAAGGCATATTATAGAGAAGATTTTGATTTGGAAGAAATGAACCATGTTAATTTCGACTGGTACAGACCTTTGAATTGTCAGAGACAAACTAAGGAAGAAATTATGAGGTACTGTGATGAAGCGGGTTTGGATATAGAACGTTTAAACACACAAGAAGCTGGTTTTACAATCGTAGCGAGGAAAATATAGATGTGCGGTTTTGCAGGCATACTGAATACAGATAAAAGAATTGTCAACCGGCAGGTTGTTGTTGATATGGCAAATCAACTGAATCACCGCGGACCAGACAGTGAAGGCTACTACGTGAAAGAGAATATCGGGCTGGGGCATAAGCGGCTATCGATTCTGGATTTATCCGAAAACGGAAATCAGCCGATGGTATCGAAAGACGGGAAGTACGTGATTGTTTATAATGGATGTGTTTATAACTTCAAAGAACTGCGTGCGGAGCTTGAAAAGGAGTCGGTTGTTTTTAAATCGAATGGTGATACAGAAGTGATACTGGAGGGGATGGCGAAGTTCGGGTTTGGTTTTGTGGAAAGACTGAATGGTATGTTTGCTTTTGCGCTTTGGAATGTGGAAGAAAGAAAGCTAACTCTTGTTCGTGACAGGTTTGGAGTGAAACCTTTGTATTACTGGAATAATGGTAAGTCGTTTGTGTTTGCTTCGGAAATAAAGGGAATACTAAAGCATCCCGATTATAAAATATCACTCAACAAAAATGCTTTGAACGAGTATTTCACTTTTCAGAATTTATTTTCTGATAACACACTATTCAGTGACATAAAACTTCTTCCCGCGGGATACAGCATTTTTGTAAATTCGAACACAGGAGACGTACAGGAAAAAAGATGGTGGGATTTTAATTTCTCGGAGCCGAATGAAAAACTTTCATTTGAAGATGCAAAGGAAGAGACGATGAACGGATTAAGGAATGCAGTTACAAGTCAGTTAGTATCGGATGTACCGCTCGGAGCGTATCTATCGGGGGGAATGGATTCGGGTTCAATCACTGCGATTGCATCGGCACAGATGAACAGGTTGTACACTTTCACTTGCGGGTTTGATATGTCAGCGGTTACCGGTGTGGAAATGAATTACGATGAAAGAAAAGATGCGGAATTAATAGCAAATCATTTCAATACTGAGCAGTATGAACTTGTAATCAATGCAGGAGATTTAAAGTGGTCACTGCCGAAAGTTGTATGGCATCTGGAAGATTTAAGAGTGGGTATGTCTTACCCGAACTATTATATATCAAAGTTGGCGTCGAAGTTCGTGAAGGTATGTTTGCAGGGTACGGGCGGTGATGAATTGTTTGGTGGTTATCCATGGAGATATTACAGAGTTTTTCAGTCATTATCTAAAAATGAATTTTTTGAAAACTATTACGCTTACTGGCAGAGGCTTGTACCTGATAGTGATAAGACATTGTTGTTTCAGGAAAATGTTCTAAAAAGCATTGATATAAATTCTCCCAAGGAAATATTTAAAAGTGTGTTTGATGGGAATAATAAATTAAGTTATAATTCACCCGAACAGCACATACAGAATTCGTTATACTTTGAGATAAAAACTTTTCTGAACGGTTTGCTTATAGTAGGTGATAAATTATCGATGGCGCATAGTCTGGAGGAGAGGTATCCATTCCTCGATAACAATTTAGTCGATATTGCACAAAGCATACCAGTTAGGCATAAGTTGAGCAGTTTGGAAAATGAAATAACCAAAATTAACGAAAATGCTCTAAAGGATAAAAAGAGAACTTTATTATACAAGAACCATGATGATGGTAAAAATGTACTTAGGAAAGCAATGACTGATTTTGTGCCTGAAAGGATTTTAAGCCGAAAGAAACAGGGATTCTCAGCACCTGATGAAAGTTGGTATAGAGGTGAGAATGCGAATTATGTCAAAGAATTGCTGCTGAATAAAGATGTAGTTTCCTTTGAGTTTATTGATAAGAAATATATAGAAAGGATTATTGACGAGCATATGAATAATAAAGCAAACCATAGATTGCTGATATGGTCATTCCTGAATTTTGAATGGTGGTGCAGGATATTCTTAAATGGAGAAAAAGTTAATTAATAATTCTATCCTGCATAAGATATTTAAACCTAATATTGGAATCGCCCTTAAATAATGAAGAAGAAAATTATTCATTTACTAAGTTTAGAGCCGCCAAGACATTTTTTAGACTATGATCCGGAATATTTTAATAAAAACTTTTCTTCTATAGAATATACTAAAATAGGTTCATACCCTTATTGGGTTGGTTTTTTTAGAGCTGACCATCATGTTGTAGCAGCAAAAGAGTTAGTGAAATCAAATAGTGAATATGAAGTAGAATGCTGGAGACCGTATGGAAACTATATTTCAAAAATACATGTGAAAAGCGTGGATGGAATAACCCACAGGGTATTCCCTTCAAAAATATTAGACGTACCACAAATAGGACATTTTTCGTGGTCACAAGAAATATTATCGGAACTGCGAAAGCAATCACAAGAAAATGAGATATTATTAAATATAAGTGTCGGGCATAGATGGTCTCATATTTGGTTGTTGAATAAGTTGAAAAATAGAACTTTTCCTATATTATGTGTTCACAGAAGTGGAGGGTTCAAAAAATTTTATTATGAAAGATTATCTTTGTTGAAGAAAATTATCAAACCATATTATTTGATTGAAAATCAAATAGAAATAAATTCTTTGAAAAGCGTAGACTTCTATTACTCAGGTTCAATGGTTGAAAAATCTTATATGCAAAACCAGTTAAATATGGATAACGTCAACTTTTTCATGGACGGTTGTGACTTTGATTATTTCAAGCCAAGTAATGATAAATATTTATTAAGGGAAAAATTAGGCCTGCCAAAAGATAAGTTTATTCTTCTTGCTCTTGGAAACTTTAGAAGCACTGATTATGGTTATGACAAGCTTGTGAACTGTTATATAAGATTGAAAGAAGTTTGTAACGATGTTCAACTTGTAATGATAGGTGGTTACAAAAGTGAGGATGTTTATCAAATGGGAATAAATGCCGGGGTTATAATGGTTGAAAGAGTATCAAAGGAAATTCTTTTAGATTATTACAGGTCGTCCGATTGTTTTACAAAAGCAATATTTAATCCGATTATAATTGATCATGGTGGTTTTGGTTCTGCTAACATTGAGGCATTAGCATGCGGCTTACCAATAATATCAAACAACATTATTCATTATCCCGGAACCAGGGAAGAGCGGGATGGAATTGGTAGAGATATGATTTCCGAAGAGGTGTTAATAAAGAGTATTATTTATGTTAAAGAAAATGTTAATAATTTTAAGAATTGCAGAGAGCTTGCGCAAAAGTACTTCGATATTAATGATACAAGAAAAGTACTGGCAGGAAAATATGAAGAATTATTGAATAAATATTATGCGGACTAGTCTATGTGCGGGATAGTAGGATTATTCAGCACTATTGGAAATATTTCTGTTAAAGATATAATATCTTCAGCCGAGATGGTGAAATATCGGGGCCCTGATGATGAAGGCTATATGTTTGTTAGAAATGACGATAGAATAATAAATGCGAAAACCAGGAATGAAGCAGATTCAATAAAAGGAGATAACATTAAAGGCGGATTTGCTTTCCGTAGGTTATCAATTTTAGACTTATCTGAATCAGGTCATCAGCCGATGAGTGATGATACAGAAAATTTCTGGATCATTTATAACGGAGAGATTTATAACTATCTGGAATTGAGATCAGAACTTCAGTCTTTAGGATATCATTTCAAATCTATGACCGATACTGAAGTAATAATTTATTCGTTCATAGAGTGGGGAAGTAAATGTTTAGAGAAATTCAACGGGATGTGGTCTTTTGCAATATACGATAAGGCCAAAAGAAGATTGTTCTGCAGCGTTGATAGGTTTGGAATTAAGCCACTTTATTACAATTTAACACAAACTACATTTGCATTTGCATCAGAAATCAAACAGGTAATAAATGTTTCAAATCTGAAACCAAGGGTAAATGATAAAGTCCTATTTGATTACCTTTCGGCAGGTTCTTATGGTAATGAAACAAAGGAAACTTTTTTTAAGGATATAATAAAGTTGCTCCCTGGAACATATTTAGAAGTTACTCTATCAGAATCAGGAATCAAATGTTCGGAAAAAGAGTGGTGGAAACTTGAAGTTAAAGACGAATTTTACGAAGAAAATGATATTAACATTATCTCTGGGAATATAAAAGAGTTATTTTATGATAGTGTAAGATTAAGACTAAGAAGTGATGTTGAGATTGGAACATGTTTATCCGGTGGTCTTGATTCTTCCGGGATAGTTTGTGTAACGAATGATATAACTAACAGGAAAGAGGGAAATAAGTTATTTACAATTGTTTCAGGTGAAAATGAGAATCTTGATTACAAGTATTCTAATGAAATCGCTGATTATGTAAAAGGTGATCACATTATTCGCAGGATAGATAAAGATGAATGTTATTCAGACCTCAGGAAATTTATCTGGCACAACGATGAGCCGCTGATTAAAGCCAGTATGTTTGGAGGGTATAAAGTTTATCAGCTTGCAAAGGAAAATAATGTTAAAGTTGTTTTTGATGGCCAGGGTCTGGACGAATATGCAGGCGGTTATTACCAATTGCCTTACATCGAGTATATGAATTATCTAAAGAAGAATAAGCCGCGGAATCAATATAAAAATCATATCGATTACTTAATTAAAGAGGAAAATTACACTGAACAGTCTTTAACAAAAGCCCTTAATATGTATAATCTTAAGAAGGCACTTCATAAATTTACGAGTAAGAGATTGAGGTTGAATTTATTAAAATCAGTCAAGGGATGGTTTAACAGGGATTTCCTTGTTGAAAATATTCGGCAATCACAGTTGTATAATTCTCCTGAAATAGAAGACGAGAGAATTTCAAAAGACGATGTAAAGCTGAAAAATTTCAAATTGTTTAAACACATAAATTTACCAGGTATATTGAGGCAAGTCGATAGAAATTCAATGGCATTTTCTGTTGAAGCCCGGGTACCTTTCCTTGACCATAGATTAGTAGAATATATATTTTCCCTGAAATCAGAATACATACTGCATAATGGATACACAAAGTATGCATACAGAGAAGCAATGAAAGGAGTTATTCCTGAGCAGATAAGGAACCGTCGTGATAAAATTGGTTTTTATATAGATGAATATAGTCTGGTAAATTCGATGAAAGACAATTTCAGAGAAATGCTTGCTGATATTACAGACGGAGATAAATATTACAATAAGAATTATATTCTAAAGAAACTTGATGAAAATTCTCTGAACATTCAAAATTATGATAATATATTATGGCGGATTATGAATGCATTAACCTGGAAAAGAGAATTTAATATTAATCATATTTAAGACATTGGATAGTATTTACAAAAAATTACTGGAAATATTTCACCACCTTCGTAAAGAGAAGAAGGAAAAATTCAACAGAGTTTTACCTTTTGGAGATAACTTTGTCGACAGAAATGAAAAGGCAGAGTTTTTGGGGTTTGGAAAAGGAACAACAGTTTATGACAATGTTGTAGTTCTTGGCGACGTTAAAGTCGGTAAGAATACGTGGATAGGGCCAAATGTCATACTTGACGGAAGTGGAGGACTGGAAATTGGTTCAAATTGTTCCATTTCGGCGGGTGTGCAAATTTATTCACATGATAGTGTTAATTGGGCATTGAGTGGCGGAAGGGATAAGTATGATTATTCGAAAACATCGATAAATGATAATTGTTACATTGGTCCTAATGTTATAATTGAGAAAGGAATATCTATCGGAAAGGGCTGTATTATTGGTGCTAATAGTTTTGTCAATCAGGATATTCCTGATAATTCAAAAGCCTATGGATCTCCTGTTAAAATAAGCCGAATTGAGAAAATATAAATTAATAAAGAAATGAAAATAAGCGTATTTGGTCTTGGGTATGTCGGTTGTGTAAGTATTGGTTGTCTTGCAAAAATGGGACATAAGATAATTGGTGTTGATGTAAGCGAAACAAAAGTGAAGTTAA
>JBMOHR010000084.1:0-12933 GCA_049317745.1 Ignavibacteria bacterium | reverse complement strand
CTATCTTTACTGTATCTTTTATGGAATATGAATCACGATTTGTGAAAACTTTATAAGATAAATGTTCTGATTCCTGTGCAATTACATTAATTGCAAAGAACATCAATGCTATCAGGAGAATTGACTTTTTCATTGACCCAGTTAGTTTATTAAATTTTATCAAATTATAATGATTCTGCTTTATAATCAATTGCAAAAGCCTTTGGAATTCTAATACGCTTGATTTTCTCTTGTTTTTTAGGTATTTTTGTTTATTGTAAATTAAATATTTAGAATTTAGTTGTTATATACTTCTTTTTAAGATTTTAAAACTAATAACAAAGGAGAGAAAATTTGAAACCATCAGCAAAAACTAAATCAAAGAGTGACAATCCATTAAGTGAATTGATAGACGATGAAGTATTCAATACTTTAAAGAAATATAAGTTACTTGATGAAAAAGCTATCAGAGATTATAAGATCAGGCAAATGTACAAGGATATGAGAAGAGAAATGAGCGCAGGTGAAGCAATCGATAAAATACAGGAAATGTTCCCGTATTTGCAGTTTGACACAATTAGAAAAATAGTATATCAGGTTTCTAAGTAGTTATAAGCATTTTATCAATAAAAGCCGTTAGAGTAATCTAACGGCTTTTTTTATTCCCCTTAAATATTTAATTTATGTAAACATTGATTATGACTTACGATTATAAAATTATAGAAAAACTGCTTGTTGGTTTCCTTAAGAACGAAACTAACCGTATTGGTATAAAAAAAGCTGTTATAGGGTTGTCAGGCGGAATAGATTCTGCCGTTTCTGCATACCTTTCTGCAAAAGCTTTCGGACCTGAAAATGTCCTCTGTGTTATGATGCCTTATAAAACAAGCAGTAAAAACAGTTTAACCGACGCTGAGAAAATTATTAAAGACCTTGGAGTCCGTTCAAAAGTTGCTGATATTTCTCCTTCGGTTGATGCATACCTGAAAACTCTTGACGGAGATGTCTCAAACCTACGCAAGGGAAATGTTATGGCTCGTATGAGAATGATTGTTCTTTACGATGAGTCCGCGAAAGAAAATGCACTCGTTGTTGGTACGAGCAATAAAACCGAACTTCTTCTCGGTTATTCTACTTTGTTTGGCGATTCTGCCTGTGCCATTAATCCTCTTGGTGATTTGTATAAAACACAGATTTTCGAACTTGCAAAACATCTTAAAGTACCTAAAGAAGTTATAGAAAAGAAACCTTCGGCTGATTTATGGGAAGGTCAGACAGACGAAGAGGAAATGGGAATTACTTATGCTAACGTAGATAAATTCCTTTTTGAAAAGATTGACGAAAGAAGAACAGATGATGAATTACTAAATATGGGATTTGAAAAACCTTTTATCGAAAAGATTAACAGAATGATTTCCCGTAATCAGTTTAAACGTCTTCCGCCTGTTATTGCTAAAGTTTCTAACAGAACAGTAAACGTAGATTTCCGTTATAACCGTGACTGGAATACATAGAGTATGAAATTGAAAAGTATAATATTATTTTTTGCTTTTCTTCTCACAATTTCTGATATTTATTCTCAGAATATACCTTACGAAAATGCCGTTGTGAGTTCTGCGAACGAACTTGCATCCGAAGTCGGCATTAAAATCCTTAAAAGCGGCGGCAATGCAATCGATGCAGCAGTCGGAACAGCTTTTGCTCTCGCAGTTGTCTATCCTCAGGCAGGAAATCTTGGCGGCGGGGGATTCATAGTCCTTCGTTCAGAAAAAGGTTTCGAGACTTCAATAGATTTCCGTGAAACCGCTCCGCTTCTTGCTTCTAAAAATATGTACCTGGATAATAATGGTAATGTTATTGAAGATTTAAGCACAACTGGTCAGCTCGCCGCAGGTGTCCCGGGTTCCGTTGCAGGTCTGCTTTATGCTCTTGAAAAGTATGGTTCTAAATCCCGTGAAGAAATTCTTTCTTATGCAATCGAACTTGCTGAAAAAGGTTTCCGCATTAATCAGGAACTTGCAAACTCAATAAACTATCACAGAAGTGATTTCAATCAGTTCACAAGTTCTTTTATAATATTCGGCAGGAAATTTAAGAACGACGATTTATTCAAACAGATTGATTTAGCTAACACTTTAAAAGAAATTTCAGCAAACGGCAGAGATGGTTTTTATAAAGGTACTGTTGCAGATATGATTGTTGCTGAAATGAAAAACGGTAACGGAATCATTTCTCTTCAGGACCTTGAAAACTATAAACCTGTTGAAAGAAAAGTTATCAAAGGAACTTATCGCGGTTATGACATAATTACAATGGGTTCTCCTTCAAGTGGTGGTACGTGTTTAATCTATTTGCTGAACATTCTTGAGAACTTTGATTTAAAAGGATACGGAAAGGGAAGCATTCCCTTTGTTAATATTCTTGCAGAGGCAATGAAGCGTGTTTATTCTGACAGGAGCGAATTTATGGGTGATAAAGATTTCTACAATATGCCTGTGGATAAACTTATTTCTAAATCTTATGCGAAAGAACGTTTCGAGAATTTCAGATTAAACGAAACCATTCCATCTGTTGAAATAAAACCGGGCAATGCAGATAAAGAAAGTCCTCAGACGACTCATCTTTCAGTTGCTGATTTGAAGGGGAATATGGTTTCGCTTACCACTACTCTGAACGATGTGTTCGGCAGTAAGGTAGTTGTTGAAGGTGCAGGGTTTTTACTGAACAATGAAATGGACGATTTCTCCGTGAAGCCTGGAGTTCCGAACATTTACGGACTCGTTGGCAACGAAGCAAATGCAATTGCTCCCGGGAAAAGAATGCTTAGCTCTATGACTCCGACAATTGTTCTAAAAGAAGGCAAACCATTCCTCGTTATCGGCTCACCGGGTGGCGGTAAAATTATTACTGCTGTTTTACAATCGATAATTAATGTTATAGATTTTGATATGTCAGTGGAAAATGCTGTTAATGCTACACGTTTTCATCACCAATGGTTACCGGATGAATTACAACTTGAAAACGGTTATGCCTCGAAAATTGAAATCAGAGAACTTAAAGAAATGGGTTACGATGTAAAAATTATTTCCGACTTTGCACGCGTCGAAGCGATTAGATACAATCCTGATGGTTCACTCTCAGGACATTCTGACAGACGCGGAAACGGCAAAGCACTTGGCTTTTAGTTAATAGATTTCCTCATTACGTAACCTTTCAGACCGCGGAAAGGAAATTCCTTATAAATGTTAAAACCAATCTTTCTGTATATATCAACATTAGCTTTATTCGATGTATCAAGCCCCATTATCTTCGCCTCAGGAAAATTTGCAGCGTCAGTTTCCGTATTTGAAATCAGCATTCTGCCAAAACCTTTCCCTCTGTGTTTTTTTGCGACTGCAAGTTCGTTCAGGTAAATGTGTTTTTCCCTTGGCTTGAAATTATTTGCCTTCATTGTGTATTCGCTCACAAAGTTTACCTTTTCATTCTTTGCTTTGGTTCTCATTTCCATCACTATATTCATCATATCCTCATTCCATTCTGTCGAATCCGGTCTGGCGTAAATAAGTGCAGAAGTTAGAATATCATCTTCATACACACCCCTGAACTGTAAGTTCAAACCGTAAACAAATTCATTCACCATCATTTCATAGAATAATCTTGTAATCCTTTCGCGTTCCTCTTCTTCGGGAAAAAGGTAAACGTGCAAAGGGTCTTCTGTGAATGCTTCAGTGTATACTTCTATCGCAGCATCAAAATCTTTCTCTGTAATCTTCCTGACTAAAATTGATTCATCCATAATTGTATTTGATTTAAATATTTGTCGTTAATGTTCTTGAATGTATACATCTTCAGCTTAAAATAAAATAACCTTCCCGTGCAATTTACGGAAAGGTTATTCAAAATTATTAAGCAATTGTTATAACCCTATTCCAATACCCGATGAAAATGAAAACTTATCACCTAAATTAGCATCCAGATTGATGTGTAAGGGTCCAACGTGTACCGTTGCACCTGCAAGCCCTCTGAATGAATTTTCTCCTTTTTGATTAAAAGATACTGCCTGTTCGTATCCGCTTACTCTCAGGGTGTAATTCACGTCCACATTATAATTCTCATATTGTACGCCGCCGTATATTGTTACGATTGCTATATTCTTGCTCAACTGTAAGTTCACGAACATTGAATTTCCCGTAATGAATTTATTCTTACGGTTATCTTTTAAACTAAGTGTCTGATACCCGAACTGTGCAGAAATATCAAATGGCATATTCTTAACGTATCCGCCAAGACTGTGTCTGAGTGCGGCACCGAACATTGCGAATGAACCATAATCACCCATATCAAACCCGGGTGAAAATCTCAGCATTATATCAGTTCCGAGCAAAGTTCCAAACCCAAAGTGAGGTACAACAAGCGGCATAAACTGTGAGTTACCTATGCCGCCGATTGTTGCATACTCACCTAAATATGTATTCGTATTCGCATCGTAAACTTGTCCTTTAGGAGTACCTGTGTATCCTATAACTGTTGGTGCATCAACCATTCTCAGTTTCACATCTCTGTTCGTTCCATTAATCGGAATTGTTGTTCTGAATTCTTGCGAAAAAGTTCTGTCCTGATCCTGCATTATTGTACCGTTAAATTTAACGCCAACATAAAAATGCGGAACGAATGGAAGTTTGGAATAACCGGCCGGATCGAAACCACCGAACCAGCCTGAATTAAGGTTTGTTCCAAGACCCGTTGTAAATGGTGCTAAATAAGACTTTGCATATTCAGGACCAACGTTTGTCAAAGTCGTACCAAGGTCCTGCGCTGAAACACTCTGTCCCAATATCAGAGCGAATAAAAGAGGTAATAAAAGTTTTCTCATTGTTCAAAAATTATTTATTGCAAATTTAAACAATTAAGATTGCAAAAAGTAGTTATAATGAGATATAATGTAAGTATCGGAATAATGTGTGTTCTTCGGATATTGTAAACTGATTGTTCTTAGTTTTTACTTCATTATGTTCTCGTCATACTGCTCAGTGGCATAATTGAATACCATTCCGCCTTTGTAAGCAATATTGCCTTCCTTCTTACCGATTAAGTTTGCATCCTGTTTTGCATTATACAACCTAATCTCCACTTCAAGAAGTCCGTCAAGTTTATTCGCAAGTGTTTTGTAATACTCTCTGTAAAACTTGCAAACATCCTTGCCCTTATCGGCAGTGTAATCGGGAATATAAAGGTCTAAAGTAACGCGGTCATTCAATACTTTGCCGCCAACATTATGTCCAGCTTCTTTGATGCGCGAAGATTGAATAATCAGACCACTGTATTTATCAATCGTAGGGACATCGTTAAGATGGAATTTATTAGTTTCGTTACTTACTATTTTTCCGCACGAAGTTAAAAAAAGCAATGCAACGAAAGTTAGGGCTAAAATTGTTGTTCTCATAGCTAATAGTGATTTGCTATAAATGTAATAAAATAATTATTCAAATGGTAGTTAAAATATATTATTGATTTATTGAATTGAGATAATATATATTCAAAATAATTTAACTATTCTGTTTTTATGACCCGATAACTATACGAATTCATATCCGACCCAATAACTATTCCCATTATACCGTCGATGTATTTTTTTAAAGCTTCATCAAAAACAATTTTTGTGGATGATGATATTGTTAAAGAAATCATTTATTTCTATCGTGTCGGTGCGGCAAACCGCGTATCGAATCTAAACACCACAGGAAAGACGGAAGCATTTTGATGTTGAATTAAGTATCCATTATCGGCCATCAGGTGGCAGGCAATTCGTTGCATTAATTCGTGATATTTAAGAACGTAAACAGGCAGATATTGCCTTGCGTGAAAACGAGGAAAAATTCAGACTTATAGCCGAAAACACCAGTTATAAAATTACCGTTTTGGTTTTAGACCTTAACTTTACCTATATGAATCCTTCGGTTGGGAAATTAAGAGAGTATACACCTGAGGAAGCAATGAAGCAAAAGCTTGAAGACATTCTGACCCTTGAATCTGTGAAGAAAGTTATGGCTATATTTAAAAATAATATTCATAAAGTACTCGCAGGAGTAACAGAAGATTATCCGATAATTGAACTCGAATAATATCACAGGAATGGAAGCACTACATGGGTTGAACTTTCCTTTTCAATTTTAAAAGATGATAATAATAAACCATCAGGAATAGTTAAAATCACGAGGGATATTTCTGAGCGAAAAAGGCTGAAAGAATCTTGCACGATATCATCGAAATGAATCCTATGTCAATCCATATTGTTTATACAGAAGGAATCACACTTAGCGTAAATTCAGGCCACAAAAAACTCTTTGTTTCTGTTATCAGGCAATAAGAGAAATCAGGGAAATCAGCAAAGATGTAATTATTATTGCTCAAACTGCATTTGCTCTGGAAGGTGACAGGAAAAAAGCTATTGAAGCAGGATGTAACGACTATCTTACAAAACCTATAAAGAACGATTTGTTAGAAAAGCTTATTAAAAAGTATTTTGGTGTGAAGAGTGTTTAATTTGTGTTATCCTGTTTAAACCACTCTTTGAAATTGCTTAAGTCAACATTACCGCCTGATAATATTACGCCAATATCCTTTCCTTTAAATTGGTCAATATTCTTTATGATTGCAGCAAGAGGCACTGCTGAACTTGGTTCGATTACAATTTTCATTCTTTCGTAAATCAGGCGCATTGCATTAATTATTTCTTCTTCCGAAACAGTTAATATATCTGTGACGTTTTCGCGTATTATTGCAAGTGTGATATCTCCAAGTGTTGTTAATAAACCGTCCGCAATAGTTTTTATGTAAGGTGCTGATTCAATCTTCCCTGATTTAAAAGACAATACAGCATCTGCTGCTCCTTCGGGTTCGCCTGCATAAACTTTTATATCATTCCCGAAATACTTTGCGGATAATGAAGTTCCTGAAAGCAATCCACCGCCTCCTACAGGAGCAATTATTACATTAAGATTATTTATTTCCTCAATTAATTCTTTAGCCGCAGTTGCCTGTCCTGCAACAATTCTTTCATCGTTAAATGGATGAATAAATTCAGCGCCAGTCCGTCCTATAACATCTTCCATAGTGTCTTCGCGTGCCTGTAATGTAGGTTTACAGAAAGTAATTTCCGCACCATAACCTTTTACTGCATTAACTTTTACGGCAGGGGAGTTGTCCGGCATTACGATGTATGCTTTTGTGTTTAAGAGTTTAGCTGCAAGCGCGATTGCCTGTGCGTGATTTCCCGATGAATGTGTTGCAAGTCCTTTCTCAAGTTTAGATTTCGGAAGCTGCAAAGACGCATTCATTCCGCCCCTGATTTTAAATGCACCTATCTTCTGAAAGTTCTCGCACTTGAAAAAGAATTTACATCCAAACATTTCGTTTATTAAATGTGATTCAAGAACCGGAGTTCTGTGAATATACGGTTCTATTCGTTTGTGTGCCTCAATTATGTCCTGTCTCGATACTGTCATACTTCAAAATTAATGTATTTCTCTGTTTTGTTTTGCGTTAATATCATTCATCCGATATTATTCTGTAAATCAGTTTAATTTAAATCTATAATTCCTTATTTTGTTTCGCTCTAAAATAGTACTATTTATTAACCATTAAACGAAACAAGGAAGGAAAAGGAAATGAAACTCAACAACAAAATTCTTTTAGTAATTCTTTTAACTGCAATCGTATTTACAATCAGCACAAAGAATTCTTTTTCTCAGGTAACTGATTTTGATAATAATTCGTACAGAACAATTACAATTGGAACGCAGGAATGGACTGCTGAAAACCTTAATGTTGCGCATTACAGGAACGGTGACGAAATTCCGCAGGTACAGGATAAAGACAAATGGGCAAAACTGACAACAGGTGCGTGGTGCTATTATGAAAATAAAACTGATAACGGAACAACTTATGGAAAGCTTTATAACTGGTATGCAGTAAACGACCCAAGAGGTTTAGCTCCCGAAGGATGGCACGTTCCGGTTTCTAAAGAGTGGAAGCAGCTTAGCGGTGCTATCGGTGAAGATTCATTCATAGGAGGTCATATGAAGTCAACAACTTTATGGAGCAGCCCAAACAATGGTGCGGATAACAGCAGTGACTTTTCTGCTCTGCCTGCGGGTACAAGAGTTGTCAGTGGTGGATTTATGAACATACTTAAATACTGCGGTTTCTGGTCAGCTTCAGAAGACGGCGGAAACTTTTCCTGGGTGTATGGACTTAATTATAATAATGCAGGTCTGAACCGTAACAGTATAGTTAAAGGCAGCGGTTTTTCTGTCCGAATTGTTAAAGATTAATATATATTTTATAATTATATCGGGAATATGGAAGCACTTCCTTTGTGCTTCCATTATTTTCCGAACCCAAAAGTGCTTTTCACTAAAATAATCTTTAATTCAATTTAAATTGATACTCTAATTCATTATTTTATTCCGCATTAAAATTAAGCAAAAGATTATATTGATAGAAATAAAGCCATTGACGATACCTGTAGTTCTTAACCGTACTTTCCATATGTATCCCGATAATTTATCATTGGGATCAATTGATAAATCTGCTTACAGATATTCTGAACTTAAAGAGTGCATTCTTTCTGCAACTGCATTTTTAAGGAATAATGGTATAGAAAAAGGCGACAGGGTTGCAATCCTTAGCGAAAGTTGTCCTAACTGGGGAATCGTTTTCTTTGCAATAACTTCTCTTGGTGCAATTGCTGTCCCGATTATGACAGAGTTTCAGCCGGAAGAAATAGCTTACATAATTCAAAACTCGGGTGCAAAAGGAATATTCGTCTCTGATAAATGCAAAGTTAAACTTGATGTGTTTGAAGTTGCTAATCTGAACTTCGTTGTGTTGCTTGATGAGTTTTCGATAGTCAGTAAAGATAAGATGAAATCTTTTATTGTTGATAATGCAGAGACTATCAGTAAAGATTATGTTAAACTCGATTTCTCATCTTCAAATGAAGGAGCTTTAATTGGGGAGAATGTTAATGAGGATGATATTGCATCGCTGATTTATACTTCAGGAACTACAGGGCATTCGAAAGGTGTACTGCTTTCACATAAGAATTTTATTTCAGACGCAATTTCAACTGTTGAACTTTCAGGTATTAAATCGGATGATGTGCTGCTTTCTATACTTCCTTTATCACATACTATGGAGTGTAACGTGGGAATGGTTGTACCTGTTATGGCAGGTGCACAAATATACTATCTTGATAAGCCGCCAACGGCTTCTGTGCTTTTACCTGCACTGAAAAAGGTTAGACCGACTATTATGGTTTCAATCCCTCTGGTTATTGAAAAGATTTACAGACAGAAAATAAAACCTGAGTTTGAGAAAAGTTCTTCCCGCAGATTTCTTTATGGAAGGTCTGTCACAAGAAAACTAATGAATAAAGCCGCGGGCAAAAAGCTTATGGAAACATTCGGCGGAAGACTCAGAATGTTCTGTATTGGCGGTGCAGCTTTACCTCAGGACGTAGAAGATTTCCTTATTGAAGCAAAGTTTCCGCATACACTTGGTTATGGTTTAACAGAAACATCTCCGCTTGTTTCAGGTAATGCTCCTGCAACAAGGAGGTACCGTTCATCAGGCCAACCGATTAGAAATGTTCATGTAAAGATTAACAATCCCGATAAAGATTCTAAAATGGGTGAGATACTCGTTAAAGGACCGAATGTGTTTCAGGGATATTATAAAGATGAGGCGAAGACCAAAGAAATGTTTACTGATGACGGCTGGTTTAAGACTGGGGACTTAGGATTAATAGATAAAGATGGATATTTATATATTAAAGACAGGATTAAAAATGTTATAGTCGGTTCTAACGGAAAGAACATTTATCCGGAAGAAATCGAATCTAAGATAAATGATCTGCAGTACGTTGCAGAATCTCTTGTATTCCAGAAAGATGAAAGATTGATTGCAAGAATACACCTGAATTATCCCGAACTGGAAGAAATATATAAACACCTGAACCTGAAGAAAGCACAGTTTAACGAAAAGGTTAATAAGATTCTTGCTGATATTCAGGAAGAAGTTAATAAGAAACTTCCTTCGTATTCCAAAATTGTTAAAGTTCTCGAGCAGGATGAACCTTTTGCAAAGACACCGACACTAAAGATTAAAAGGTTCCTGTATACTTTATAATTACTACATATCTTTCGCAGCATTTCATTATTTTTACGTATGCCAAAACCAAGATACATACTTCATGTCGATATGGATGCATTCTTTGCTTCGTGCGAAGAGGCAGTTAATCCCGATTTAAAAGGGAAACCTTTAATCGTCGGCGGTACGAAGAATGATACCCGAGGTATAGTATCCTGTCCAAATTATCTTGCCCGTAAAAAAGGCATAAGAACTGCAATGCCCATTACACGTGCTCTTCAGCTTGCACCCGAAGGTAATTTCATTCGCGGAACAAGAGGGATTTATTCGGACTATTCAAAACGCGTTCGCGAAATATTCTATAAATATACTCCATTGATTGAACCTATGAGTATAGATGAAGCATTCCTCGATGTTACGCAAACTCTCAGACCTTTTAAAGGAGATGTTTATGAACTGGCTTTTGCATTAAAAGAAGATGTGAAGAATACTCTTGGGATTACCTGTTCAATAGGAATATCTTCAAATAAAGTCTGCTCAAAGATTGCCTCGAAGGAAAATAAACCTGATGGTATAACTTATCTTCTTAAAGACGAAGAACAGGACTTCCTTCACAGTCTTCCTGTTGAAAGGATTCCCGGAGTCGGCAAGGTAACTTTGAAGCATCTAAATAAGTATGGAATATTCAAGATAGGGGATTTACTTAATTTTGATAAATCTTTCTATGAAAAGGAAATTGGTATGCATTCAGGTTATCTTCTGAATGTTGCTAACGGAATCGATAACAGGGAAATAAATACTTTTGAAGATTACGACCAAAAATCACTCTCAAAGGAAACTACTCTGGACTTTAACACTGATGACAAACATTATCTTGAGAAAGAACTATACTATGTTCTTGAAAGAGCATGCTCGCGTATGCGGAAGAAGGATTATGTCTCTAACAGTTTAACCGTTAAAGTTAAATATGCAGACTTTACTGTCAATCAGAAGTCGCATATTATAAACAGATTCTCCAACGTTGAAATGGATTTCTATGAGGACTCTCTTGCGTTGTTCGATAAACTATACAGAAAAGGAAAGCAAATCAGGCTTGTAGGTGTCAGGTTTGGTGATTTACGCGATGACGATGGTAATCTTCAGGAAGATATGTTTGTGAAAGAAGATAAGTTCAGGTCTTTAGTTGAAAACATGGACAAAATCAGGAAGAAGTACGACTACAATGTTATTAAGTTTGGAAAGACTTTTGATATATAGATATAATTTCCTCAGCAGCAGACTTCAGGTTGTCTGAGTTTACTGTTGCAACGGGGGACTTGCCTTTGTCTTTATATTTCAAATCATAATATTCAATAAGCATGATTATAATAAACTGTCCTGCATTCCCGGCAAGAAGAGCATCCAGACAGGAGTTATAATGAACATTGCTTAATTCTCTTCTGAAGAATGTTTCCTTTTCTTTGAATATTTTTAACATTTCTTCATAACCTTCCTGACTAATGAAGTAATCATTTATTAACCTTTTCACCCTGCTTTCAATACTTGATTCAATGTTGATACATTTAGCCACCTCAATTGCTTTATAAATCATCATCGGTATGAAGAAATTACCCACTTTTCTGCTTTCGCTTTCAACTATGTATGTATTTTGCCCGGAATAGCAGTTCTGGTTATAAATATATTCTCCATAAAGATTATTCTCAAATGCACTCTGATTCTTAACCTCTATTTTTCCTCTGATTTTATAAGGAACATATCCGAACAAAGAAGAGAAATGTCTGGCTGATTTCTCAAGATTAAGCACCGGTATCCTGTCAGAAACAGCATTTATTAAGTCAGTTTTACCGCATCCCGTAAGTCCGTTTAGCTCTAATAAGTTAAGAGGGAATGAATTTAGCTTAAAGAAGCTATTTACCATATTCCTATAAGACTTAATCCCATTTAATAAAGTATTAGGACTATATCCTAAATCGAATATCATTTTAGACAAGAATTTGCTTCTTCCACCACCGCGCCAGCAATAAACGAATATTTGCTTATTTTCGGCATTATTATTTTTAAGGAATGTTTGAAGGGATTCTTTCTTTGGTAAAGCATACTCAGAAGCAAGTTCAACTGCGGCTAAATCGGAATAGTTTTTATAAACAATTCCCACATTATGTCTTTCGTAATTATTCAAAACAGGGAAGTTTATTGAAGTTGGAATGGATGTTTCCTCAAATTCTTTTTCTGACCTTGTATCTATAAGCAGATAATTGTCTTTGTAGAGTAAATTCTGAAGGTCATTTATATCAATAAAATTGAACTGATAACTTAAGAATACTTCCTTCAGATTCTTTAAGGTCTTTAAATCATAATGTCTTACGTAATCAAATAACTCTTTGGATGACTGAAATTCTTTCAAATATTTACCTTAAAAGTTTAAAACAATAGAACCTGATTTGCAATCTTCATTCACTTCCGTTACATATCCTACTATGTTTGAAATCTCATCACCATTATCACGGATTTCCTTTAACAGACTTTCGGCTTTTGTTTCTTCCACTGATATCAGCAATCCTCCTGAAGTCTGAGGGTCGTATATCAGATGTTCTTTCTCTGTATCGATTGTACCTTTGTTTATCACAAAGTCCTGAGTGTATATTCTGTTTGATTTATCTCCGCGTGTTAACTGTTTTTCCTTTATAGCCCACATTGCACCTTCGAGAACTGGCAAATCTTTAACGTTAAAATGTAAAGCCACCTTAGATGCCTTTGCCATTTGCATTGAATGTCCTGCAAGACCGAAACCAGTTACGTCAG
>JBMOHR010000083.1:0-12949 GCA_049317745.1 Ignavibacteria bacterium | reverse complement strand
TCTTATTCTTAATTTCATCAGAAGTCACAAGAGAAATAGATGAAGGTGTTTTCTGTAAGGTCTGTTCAGTTCGTGTAGCAGTAACATTAATCTTCTCTGTCTCGAGTTCAACAGACGTGAGATACAAGTTAAGAGTTTTCTCTTCAGAAGGTTCGAGTGTAATATCGAGTGAAAACTCTTTATAACCGAGCCTGTAAACGCTTAAGACATATTTACCGGGCATCAGATTAGTTAATGTATACCTTCCGTTTAAATCAGATTCAGTTTTATATACTTTTTCAGATTCACTGTTTGTTAAACGAACAGCAGAAGAAGAAATAATCTCATTATTCTGTTTATCAACAATAAGCCCGGTTATAGAGCCGGGCTTGTTGTCAGCGAATAAAACCGAATTGAGAAATAATATTAGGATTAATAATAGTCTTTTCAATTTATAATTTTGCGATTAGAAGTGGTAAATTCTGTTAAGAGTATCTAACCATGAAATGAAGTTAATATTACCAACACCCTGGTTATTAAAGATTCCAACTCTTGCGTTTGTTGTATCATAAATAACAGCTGGGTTATGTGTTGTATCACTTTTGTATTTACCAAGTCCTGATACTGAGCCCGATGTGTAAGGCAATCTTATGTACGATGAAGTTACAGTATAGTTTCCGCTTGCAGGAACTATCATTTTGTAATCTGCAACCATTTTTCCGCCTTCCATTTTAAGGACTAACTTTGTATTTGCAGAAGATGGACCCATTGGAGGCCATTGTGCAAAAGCAGAAATATCATAATAACCTTTTGATGTATCTTTAAACTTATAATAACCTGTAGAATCGGTGAATGTTACGCGACCGTTAATAGATAACTGGTCAAATGTTGTTCCACCAGGTGAAACAGGACTATCGTTATTACTGCAACTGTATGCAATAGTTAACATTGAAACAAGAACCACGACGAATGCGAGGTTTATAAATAACTTTCTCAAGAATAAATCTCCTTTTATTTAATAAATTTAAGATTGTAAAATATAGTAACTATAATATATATTAAAGATTTATAGTTCCTTTTATTTAAGAATGTTTCTGACTTTATTCTCTTACCGGCTAATGGTTATATTACATAAAATTGAACGTATCAATGTCATAAGTGATACGTATATTTTTGGAAGGTTTTAATGCTGTTTTTACATTCCTGAATGCTTCAACGAGTATCTTTCCAGACGGGTCGGTCTTTCTTGATGATTTAACGATGATGTGATAGCGGTGCTGATCTTTTATTTTAGAAATCAAGGGTTGTGTGGCGGAACCGATGTCCAGGTACGAAGAATACTTATATTTCGTGAGTATGGAATATATTTCCGATGCTGTATATTTACATTCCTCGAACTCTTTCGATTTAATTTCAATGAGTGCTATTCTTGAAAATGGCGGGAAACCTGCTTCACTTCTTGAGTTAATAGTGTAACGATAAAACTTTTCATAATCGTGCTCTTTTACGTTTCCGAATACATTATAATCTATATGTCTTGTCTGTATTAAGACTTCACCGCTTTTGTTACTTCTTCCGCTTCGACCTGCAACCTGAGTAAGCAACTGGAACGTTCTTTCTTCCGCACGGAAATCAGGTAAGAGCATACCTATATCTGCGTTAACGACTCCGACCAATGTAACGTTGGGAAAATCGAGACCTTTTGATATTATCTGCGTTCCGACAAGAATATCTATATCCCCCTTCGAGAAATCAGTAAGCACTCTCTGGTATTTGAATTTAGAAACCATTGTGTCTGAATCCATTCTTTCAATTCTTGCCTTCGGAAACACTGCGTTTAATTCTTCTTCAATCTTTTCAGTACCTGCTCCGCTTTCTATCAACTTAGTTGAGCTGCATTCTTTACATCTTGTTATCATCTTTTCGGAATATCCGCATATATGACATTTAAGGTATTCAATTCTTTTATGATAAGTCAATGACACATTACAATGTTCGCACAGTTCAACGTATCCACAGGTTACGCATTCGATATAAGAGTGATAGCCTCTGCGGTTCTGGAGGAGTATGACGCTTTCCTTCTTTTCTATTCTGCTGTGGATAGCATAGAGTAGTTCCTTTGAAAGAAACTTTATCTTTGACTTTTCTATTTCTTCAACGTACCTGAATCCGTCTGACTTAACAGGATTCTTCAAATCAACAATCTTTATAAACGGCAATGTTGCATCGGTGGCACGTGTTGTAAGTTTAAGTAGTTTATACTTTCCGCTTAAAGCGTTGTAATAACTTTCTGTAGACGGAGTAGCAGAGCCAAGAACTACTGCAGCGTTGTTTAACTTCCCTCTTACGATTGCCATATCACGTGCATTGTAACGGGGAGAATTTTCCTGCTTGTATGATGAATCGTGCTCTTCGTCAACTATGATGATACCGATATCTGTTAACGGAGCGAACAATGCCGAACGCGGACCGATAACAATCTTAATCCTTTTTTCCCTTACTCCTATAAACGTATCGAGGCGTTCGCCTTCCGATAGTTTACTGTGAATAACGCCGACAATATCACTGAACTTATTTTTAAACCTGCTTATAAGCTGCGGAGTTAGCGATATCTCAGGAACGAGGACAATACCCGTCTTACCGAGTTTTAACACTTCTTCGAGTGCCCTTATGTAAACTTCTGTTTTACCGCTGCCGGTAATACCATAGAGAAGATGAACGTTAAATTGTTTTTCTGTAACAGATTTATCTATTATGTTTAAAGCCTCCTGCTGTTCATCGTTAAGGAATAAATCTTTTTTTGCTTCGTGATAAAATGATTCAGGTTTTCTGATTTTCTTAACTTCAACATATTCAAGAAGTGATTTCTTCACGAGAGAACTAACGGTAGACGCAGAGAACTTATACCTCTTTGATAAATCTGTAAGTTCAATCTTATCGCTGATAGACATAAGTTTCAGTAACTCAATCTGCTTTGCAGTTTTAATCTTATTTGTGTGAATAATTTCATCAATTTCTGACTCGCTGAATTTAGACTTTACGTATTTAGTGAACGCTTCTTTGGTTGCGGAAGTATAAGACATTAGTTTTTCAAGTACACCGTGCTTAATGAGGAAATCGAGATTGTAAGAAACATTCTTTGATAACTTATTTTCTATCTGCTTACGGGTTAACTTCTTGTCTTTTGATTTAGAAATTGCACCGACTATATCGAAAACAATTTCATTGGCTTTGGTAAGAGAGTTCAGTGCATTGAAATAGTTATCGGTCAGTTTATAGTTTATTTCGCTCTGTATGGAAATGTTCTTTGGAATAAACAAAGATACAACCTCGCCTATCGGTGCAAGATAATAATCAGCAACCCATTTAGAGAAGTCTAGCATTTCAGCACTAAGGAAAGGTTCTAAATCAAGCACAGAATATACCTGTTTGATGTTGGTCACATCGGTTTTATCGGATATTGAAAGAACGAACCCTGTGAGTGTGCGGTTACCAAAAGGCACAAGGACTCTGGAGCCGACTTTAACATCACTGACTAAATAATCAGGAATTGAATACGTGAATGTCTGGTCTAAAGGAGTGTCTAAAGCAATATTTGCGAACAGAGTTTCCAATTAAGATTCATTTTGTTTCACAAACAATCTTCTGTAAAGGTATGATGCGTTTGCGATTAGAAGAGTTACAATAACTCCGATGAGTACAAACCAGGTGTACGCTATTTTAGTAAAGTAAATCACGAAGACCATAGATACTATACTGACTATAAATCCCCATATAGCATCAGTCTCATTCACACGTTTAAAGAAAAGTCCGAGGAAGAAGGCACCGAGCAATCCGCCGTAAGTAAACGATGCGATTGAAAGCCCTATTTCCACAACGGGGTTTTTGGAATCCTTAAATATCATAGCACCACCGATTAAAACTACTCCCCAGAAAAGAGTGAATATCTTTGACCAGAATATTTCGCGTGACCTGAACTTATCAGATTTAACGTTAGCGAATAAATCAAGGTATGTAGAAGATGCGAGCGAACTGATTGCAGATGACAATGTACCCATAGCAGATGCGAGAATTCCAGCAATTACAAGTCCGGAAATACCTGATGGTAAATTCTCGACTATGAATTTAGGAAATATTTCATCTGAAGATACAAGGTTCAGTCCTGTGTTGTTAAGTACTAAAGAAGTGAATGCTGCACCTTTATAGTAGGCAAACAAGCACAGCCCGAGGAACATAAAGAAAGCAAACTGAACAACTATTAATGATGCATCGAGCATAAGAGCTTTCTGACTGTCCTTCTTTGATTTGCATCCAAGAAGTCTCTGAACGAGCAACTGGTCAGTTCCGTGCGATGCCATAGTTAAAAATGTTCCGCCGAGTATGCCGCCAATAATTGTGTAAGGTGATGCGAAGAACTCAAGTAAACTGCCACCGAAATTGAGATTAAATAGTTTGAATTTATCCAGTCCGTTTGCCGATGCGTAGTACATAACATCACTCAATCCGTTCGGTAAAGCATAAATAGCAACTACCATCGCTGCAACTGCACCGCCGATATAGATAAACATCTGAACCACATCCATCGTAACAACAGCCTTAATGCCTCCCATATATGTATAAAGAAGTGTAAACACTCCGATGATTGCTATGCTGGTTGGATAATCGAGACCTGTGATAATATGTACAGGAATTGCAGTAGCGAATAACCTTACACCTGAAGCAAGAACGCGTGTGACTATAAACACAGATGAAGTAAGTTTGCGGAGTTTCTGTCCGAAACGCTGCCCGAGGAAATCATAAGCAGTGACAATGTCACCTTTATAGTAAGCGGGTATAAATATGACAGTAACAAGCATTCGTCCGATGAAATAACCAATGATAAGCTGCATAAAGGTGAAATCACTTTTGTATGCCAGACCGGGTATACTAATAAACGTGAGAGTGCTCGTTTCGCTTGCTACGATTGAAAATCCCACAGCCCACCACTTCATTTCTTTACCTCCGAGGAAGTAATCCTTTGTGGTTTTCTGTTTTCTTGCAGTAAAGAAACCTGCGAGTACAGTTCCGAGTAAATAAGTAATTACGATAACGTAATCAACTACAGAAAATTTCATTAATGTTTATATGCTGAGTTTTTCTTTCAGGAAATAAGACTTATTATCAAATCCGATTTTTCCTGCTTCAACATAAGGGTCATGTTCAAAAAATACAGTGTAGTTATTTTCGTATATTTCTTTCAGGTGTTCCCTCTTCTCTTCAAGGGTTGTTACCGGAAATAAATCATATCCCATAATGTACGGAAGCGGTACATGTGCAGACATCGGGATTAAATCGGCAAGGTAAACAAGTGCTTCGTTACCATCCGATATTTTTACTATCTGCATACTTCTTGTGTGTCCGTTCAGAGGAATAAGAGTGATGAAATCATCAAACTTATGTTTCTCAGAAACAGTCTTTAACTGTTTAGATTTAATCATAGGCTCATAGTTTTCAGGGAAGAAACTTGCCTTATCCCTTTCTGTAGGGTTCAGAGCCCAGTCGAGATGTTTATCCTGCACGTGATACACGGCATTCTGAAACACAGGCACTGCATTTTTGCTCTCATCAATCTTAGTGGCTCCGCCTGCGTGGTCGAAATGAAGATGAGTAAGTATTACGTCAGTAATATCATCGGTTTTCAGATTAAGTGATGCAAGTCCCTTTTCAAGTGTGTATTCCGAATAATCCACTCCGTATATCTGATTCAGTTTATCGGACATTTTATGACCGATACCAGTATCGACTAATATCTTACGATCTTTACTTTCGAGAAGCAGCACATTCGTGCTCATTTCAATCCTGTTCGATTCATCTGAAGGGTTAGACTTACTCCAGATAGCTTTTGGCACTACTCCGAACATCGAGCCGCCATCGAGTCTGAAAAGTCCTGCCTTGATTGAATGAATCTTATAATCTCCTATTTGCATAAGCGTAATATTATTGTAAAAAAACCCGTCCTTTATTTTAAAAAACGGGTTTTGAAAATCTTTTATTATGCATTACAGTGCAAACCTTACTCCTGAGAAGAAAGTAAAGTTTGTTGTTGTTACTTTTTCTATTGCAGGTGTGCTGATTAAATTATTCAGTCCGCCGTATTTGAATGTTGTACCGAAGATAACGCTGAAAGGATACATAAATACGTAGTTGCCTGTCAAGGTTGCATTAAGACCTAAGTCAAAATTCTTGTAACCTAAGTTTTTATACTGATCATTAGGTTGTGACATAAGGAAACCAAGGTATGGTCCACCTGTAAACCAGAGCCCTACTTTTTCGCCAACCATACCGCCTAAGTTAACGAATAACGGAACGACAAAATAGTTAGCAGGAACATATCCTGATGATGAATCTGAATTCGTTTGAGGTGTTGAAGTTGCAGGTTTCTGGAAGCCAACACTTTTACCGTCGAATGATGCACCTGTTGTAAAACTGAAAGCATCAAAAAGATTGATGTAAACTAAAGCACCTACAGTATAACCAAGTTTTGATTTTTCGGTAACTGCAGGAGTTGAACCTGTTGTTGTGATGTTTGGTGATGTTGAGCCAACTCCAAGCTGGAAGTCAACGTAGAAATCTACAGGTTTACCTATGCTGTAGTCGAATTGTTTTTTAGCTTTCTTGTAGTCGCTCTTTAGTTTCCAGTCGCTTTTGTAATCTGTATTGCCATAAGGTTTGCTCGGGTCGTTTTCTGCCATTACGTTCAGGCTGAATGATAACACTAAGAGCATTAAAAATAGTTTTGAAATCAGTTTCACAGTTTCTCCTTTGTTTAATTTATATTGATTTATTTAATTTTTCTAAATTCTCTGTTTCCTTCTCCCAATCGGAAGAAAGTTTTTCAATTTTGTCCGAAATTTCAAGATATTCAAACTTAATTTCAACAGCAAAATCTGCATCCTTGAAGAAATCCGTTTTACTCATTTCATTCTCAAGGTACTTCTTCTTTGCTTCAAGTTCGTTTATACCTTTCTCAATTTCTGAAATTCTTTTCTTTATCGGAGTTGCAAGTTTCGCAAATTCCTTTTTCTTCTTCTTACTTTCAATTCCTTCCTGATAACTTGTTTTCACTTCAACCTTTTCCTCAACAACTTCTTCCTCTTTATAATTATCATTCTCAATCACGTTCAGGTATTCCGAAGATTTTCCGAGATACGTCTTAATCCCTTTGTTCTTAACCTCAATTATCTTATTAATAATTCCATCAATAAACTCCCTGTCGTGAGAAACTATAATCACAGTGCCTTCGTAGTGTGCGAGTGAATCCTGCAAAACCTCTTTGGACTTTATATCCAGATGGTTTGTTGGTTCGTCAAGTATCAGCAGGTTCGATGGTTCAATCAGCATCTTAGCGAGTGCAAGCCTCGATTTCTCGCCGCCTGAAAGCACTCCAACCTTTTTAAAAACATCGTCTCCGTGAAAAAGAAACCCGCCAAGTATATTACGTATTGCAGTCTGCGATTCACCGCTGTTTGCTTCTTCCATTATTTCCAGCGAATTCTTATCGGGGTTCATTTCGTCTGCCTGATTCTGCGCAAAGTATTTCGGGATTACGTTGTAACCGAACTTCACAACACCCGAATTATATTTCTCTGTATCGGCAATGATTCTCGTAAGCGTTGACTTCCCTGCTCCGTTCTTACCGACTATAGCAATCTTCTCTCCGCGTTCGATTGTTAAATCAACTTTCTCAAGAACATTCTTCACGTGGTCATAAGTTTTCGTAAGCCCTTCAATCTCAACCATAATCCTTCCCGAATGTATCGCAGGCGGAAAACGGAATTTGATTTTTGCGGCTTCGTCTTCAAGTTCTACCTTATCGAGTTTATCGAGCATCTTAATCCTGCTCTGAACTGCACGTGCCTTCGTTGCCTTGTACCTGAAACGCGTTATAAACTTTTCCTGTTCGGATAAATATTTCTGCTGATTCTTAAACTGATTCTCGAGCAGCTCTTTGCGCTTTGCTTTTTCCTCAACGTAGAATGCATAGTTGCCGCTGTAAATATTCATCTCGCCGTTTTGTATCTCGATAGTTTTATTCGAAATGTTATTCAGAAATTCCTTATCGTGCGAAACCACAACTATTGCGCCCTTATAATGTATAAGATATTTTTCGAACCATATAAGCGATTCAAAGTCAAGATGGTTTGTGGGTTCGTCGAGCAAAAGCACAGTTGGGTTTTGCAGAAGAAGTTTCGAAAGTTCAATTCTCATCTGCCATCCGCCGCTGAATGTTTCCACGTCCTTTTCAAACTCATCGGCATCAAAACCAAGTCCAGCAAGAATCTTCTCAACCTTCGATTTCAGTTTGTGTCCTTCCAGCAGATGAAACTGTTCCTGCAACTCCGAATAAGTTGTGAGCAGGTCGATGTATTCATCACTCTCAGTATCTATAAACAACTTCATCTCCGCTTCAATGTCGCGGATTTCATCCTCGATGATTTTTATGTCCTCAGCAGAGTCATAAACTTCATCGAAAAGTTTTTTGCCTTTTAATCTGACAGTTTCCTGCGGCAGATACCCGACAGTTGAATACCGTGACTTTATCACTTTTCCTGCGTCCTGATTAAAACCGCCTGTAATAATTTTCAGAAGCGTACTTTTTCCCGCACCGTTAACACCAACGAGCGAAATTCTGTCTTTACCGCCAACGCGCAAATTCACTTCATTAAGCAGCTTTCGTGTGCCAAAACTAACCGATATATTCTCTAATATTACCATATTCGCATAAAATACCTAAAATGATACCAAGTAGAAATGTATTTGGGGATGAAAATGCAGGAAATGTATAGAGGGCTATAGGCAAGCAATACACGAACAATACACAATCAATAGACTCCCAATACACATTTAATACAAACCATATAGAGAAACAATAAATTGGATATGTTTTATCAAGTACTTAGATGTGCACTCAATAGACTCTCAATACACAAACCCGTATTTTAATTGTTTTATCATAGATTTATATAATTCTATGCCTATTCTACTTTAATAAAATCATCCTTTTCGATTCCGAAAAACCGTCAGTCGTTAGCTTGTAAAAATACACTCCGCTGTTTAACATCGAACCATCGAACGTTGTTTCGTAAGTCCCCGCCAGTAATCTTTCGTTCACGAGAGTCTGGATTTCACGACCTGTGATGTCGTACACTTTTAACACCACTGGATTCCCGATAGAAACATTCGGGAATGACAAAGAAGGGACATCATATTTTATCCTCGTCGTTGGGTTAAACGGGTTCGGATAGTTTTGATACAGCGAAAACTGTAATGGTGTCTCCGTGCTGATGTTTTGGATTCCAATGATTTCGGAAAGTGAACGACGCCAAATAGAATTATAACTTGTTCCTGCAAAGATGTAATTATTAACCGCTAATAAAGAAATAACTAATGGAATATTACCAAATCCCTGATTCTTTATTAACCAATTTCCCCCATTATTTGATGATAAATATATACCTCTTTCCGAAAGAGGTGTGGTTAATGCAAAAGTGAAAACATTATTGTCTTTAAACTCAAAACAATAAGCCCTGCAATGTATCAATGAAGTAAGATTCCAATTTATTCCTTCATTCGTTGATAAATAAACCCCACTTCCCTCATTAAGATTATTTGTTCCTGCAAAAATATTATTTCCGTTTACTGCTAATTTTTGGATCCCAATATTATTCAATTGAGTACTATTCCAACTAATACAATTGTTTGTAGATTTATAAACACCACTGTCCCAAGTCGCTGCAAATATATTATTGCCTGATGTTACTATCGAACTTATTATTTTATTATTCAGTCCTGCTTGTGACCAGTTCGTTCCATTATTTGTAGATAAATATACCCCGACTCCGGAACTGCCCGCATAAATATTGTTGCCATTTATACAAATTGACTCAAATCCATACTCAGTAAGTCCCGTTTGTGCCCAGTTAATGCCATAATTTGTAGATATAATAATTCCACCTC
This sequence comes from Ignavibacteria bacterium, assembly GCA_049317745.1. Lineage (GTDB taxonomy): Bacteria > Bacteroidota > Ignavibacteria > Tepidaquicellales > Tepidaquicellaceae > CAIKZJ01. The sequence continues at coordinate 2,974 of JBMOHR010000083.1, read as the reverse complement.
CATTTCCTCCCGCAAAAACATTATTACCACTAACTGCTAAACAATATATCGTTCCTTGTATTTCAGTTTGATTCCAGGATAAACCATTATTAGTTGAGAAAAATATACCTGAATATGTTCCTGCAAGAATATTATTTCCACTTACAACCAAAGCAGAGATATCATTTGTTAGCGGCATACCATTCGACACTTGTACCCACTGTGCGTTTGCTCTCACTGCGACGAGCATCAATAACACTACAAATAATTTTTTCATAATCTTATTATTTTATAAATAGCATTCGTTTTGCTTCTTTAAACTCACCCGATACCAACTGATAGAAATAAACACCGCTTGATAATTGCGAGCCGTTAAAAGTTACTTCCCATTTACCTGCCTGATAAAAATTATTTGTTATAACAGCGACTTCTTTTCCTGTAATATCATACAATTTTATTGATACAATACCCGAAACCGGAATTTCAAACTTAATATTAGTAACAGGATTAAACGGATTCGGATAATTCTGATGCAGATAATAATTCACAGGCAATACTACCGGCGGCTCATCTGGGAAGAAGCCTCCTCCATTGGTAGTTTTTATAATTGCACCGTCAGATCCTGCAAGATAACCTGTCTTTACAGACGTGAAATACATATTCCAGTATTGCTTGTCAGTGTATAATTTATTCTGCCTCCACGTTTCTCCTCCATCTGTTGTAAAGGAAAGAGTTCTGTAAGATTGACTAAAAGCATAGCCTGTACTATCATTAAAAAATTTTAATCCCATAACATATCTCATATCTTTTAAAGATTTCATTTGCCAGGATGTTCCGGAATCTGTTGTTTTCAGAATCACACAAGTCGAATAATTTGAATCAACCGCTATATATCCTGTTTTAGAATCGACAAAATATATTCTTGTAATTTCTCCTGAAACAGGAATTGATAACTGCTCCCAGTTTAATCCTGCGTTTGTTGTCTTGTACAGATTATTAAAACTTCCCCCGATAAAACCTGTATTTTCATTTGCAAAACAGATTGTGTTTAAATGACTTGTTGCTCCGATGTTTTCGATTAACCAGTTAATTCCTCCGTTCGTTGTATGCCTGTACAAACCATATCTCCCAACTGTAAAACCTGTATTTTCATTTATGAACTTTATATCATACATATGATTTGAACTTCCACCCGGCACCTGAGTAATCCAGTTTAAACCCTGATTTGTTGTTTTCTTAATTATACCCATATCACCCGTTACGTATCCTGTGTTTTCATTTAAGAAATGTAATGCATAGAAAGAATACGCTTGAATAGTATCTGCAAAACTTGTCTGAACATTCCAGTTAATACCTGCATTCGTGGTTTTCAAAATAGTATTCCCTAAACCTGCGGCATAACCTGTATAGTCATTTACGAATTGAATAGCTTCAAGCCCTGTAAGAGTACCTTTAAGATTAATGGTCCAGTTTACACCTCCATTTGTGGTAATCCCAACTCCGCCCTGAAGAATTCCGCACATTATTGTATTTACGTCATAGACATCAAAACTGAATTTATCACCTCTTAAGTTTGAATATCCGACAGGTGTCCACGAATTTCCGCCATTCACAGTTTTTAATAATTGATATGTACTTAACGCAAAACCAGTATCCCTTGTGAGGAATTTTAAATTTAAAATATGTGAACTGTTTTCGTAAACAGAAAACCAGTTCACACCTGAATTTGTGGTTTTCCAGATTTTCCCGTTTGATGCAGTGCCCGATAAATAACCTGTATTATTATCAACAAATAATACTTTGCTCATTCCGGGTGTTGGTGTGGTTGTCCAGTTTAGACCTCCGTTTGTAGTCTTATAAATCAATCCTTCATTTAATCCATAGCTGTTATAAGAAGCAATATAACCGTTATTTTCATCCATAAAATCCAAATTATTTAATCCATAAGCTGTAGTATAAAAAAGCGACCAGTTCTCTCCACCGTTCGTTGTTTTGTAAATCTTATTAGATGAAGAGGAAAAGCCAGTCTGAATATCAATAAAGTCAATATTATACAAATCATTTAAACCTGTTTTTATTAACTTCCACGTGTATCCCAAATCGGTAGTTTTGTAAATTCTACCTGAATCTGAAATAGCCAATAAGTAATTATTAGCGTTGACGATAATATTTTTGAAATTTATTCTTTCATCTTGAAATAAATTATTCCACGTATTTCCTCCGTCTGTAGATTTTTGCAAAATTCCATAACTACCGCAGGAGAAGCAAATATCACGGGTTACATACTTCACAGCGTTAATCCTCTCCGCTGCAGCAGAAGGATTTTGCCAAATCCAGTTACTCTGAGAAAAGAGCAGTGCTGAATGATAAAGAAATAAAACCAAAAACATTAATTTTTTCATATTCGATGACTAATATTATTTAATGAACAGTCCCGATACGTTTGCCGCGGCGAACTATCGAGGATTACTGATAAAGTGATTATCATCACTTTATCATCAACATCTTCTTTGTTTCTGTAAAACCTTCTGTCACCATTTTATAAAAATACACGCCGCTGTTCAGCATCGAGCCGTCGAACTTTGTTTCGTAAGTTCCGGGTTGTAATATTTCGTTCACGAGTGTTTGGACTTCATTTGTTTTCATTTGAATAAATGACTTATACACCTTTACTCATTCCCGTGATGAACCACGGGAATGAGATAGGGATTAGCAAATTTTTATTTCAATAAAAGTAATTTCTTTGTTTCTTTATAATTGCCAGAAGTCAACTGATAAAAATAAACTCCTGATGTAAGGTTTGAACCGTCGAACGTTGTTTCGTATGTTCCCGGCTGAAGCGATTCGTTCACGAGTGTCTGTACTTCGCGACCCATAACGTCAAAGATTTTTAGAGTAACCACTGATTGTCTGATATTTGGAATATCAAACTTTATCTTTGTAACAGGATTAAACGGATTCGGATAGTTCTGATAAAGCGCATAAAGATTCGGTA
>JBMOHR010000082.1:0-12966 GCA_049317745.1 Ignavibacteria bacterium | reverse complement strand
ATTCATAATTCATCATTGCTCTCTTATCCGCTCTTTCAGCGTCATCCGCGTTCCATTCTTTTCATAATTCATCATTCATAATTCATCATTGCTCTCTTATCCGCTCTTTCAGCGTCATCCGCGTCCCATTCTTTTCATAATTCATCATTCATAATTCATCATTTCAAAAGAACCATCTTCTTCGTCATCACATACTTATCTGCCGCTATCCTGTAAAAATAAACCCCGCTCGACAAACTACTCCCGTTAAACATCACAGTATAATAATCCGCCTTCTTAAACTCATTATTCACAAGCGTTGCAATCTCTCTACCCGTAATATCATATATCTTCAACGATACTTTTCCGTCATTCGGTAACTGAAAATCTATCTTCGTCATCGGATTAAACGGATTCGGATAGTTCTGACTTATCTCATACTTCGTCGGCACACCAACTTCCACCTCACCATTTAAATTATGGTATTCAAAGTTTCCATTGTAATCAATCTGTTTTAAACGATATTGATATTTCCCTGTCAATAGTTTTGTATCACTGAATGTGTAAGTTGTCTGCTCATTCGTCGTTCCCTTCCCTTTTACAAATCCAACGTTCTTCCATTCTGAATTCTGAATTCCGCATTCTGATTTTTCTATGAAGAACCCCGCATTATTAGTCTCGGATGAGGTTTTCCATTTCAATACAACGGTGTTGCCGAGAGTTACTGCAGAGAACGAGCTGAGTGATACAGGCAGGGGAATATCGTTTATGTAAAGCCTGCCGCTGGATTCACCGGCAATCAGTTTAGATCCGTCTGCACTTATTGATACGGTCATCCAGTTTCTGTTCGGTGATGCAGAGCCTGCGGGCTGAGTTTCAAACCAGTTATTTCCGCTGTCGGTGGAAACATATAGTCTCCCTCCATACACACCTGCTATTATAATACTGCCGTCTGAGGTCATGGAAGCTGTCATCCAGTTTAAATTAACACGCGGCGTTCCGCCGGGAGGATAAGTTTCATCCCAGCTTGTGCCGCCGTTTCTTGTTATGTAAAGTCTGCCGCCGTGCACACCCGCAATAGTAATATTTCCGCTTGAGCTCATCGAGGAGAAATACCAGGACTCATTCTGCCCTATTAACGGTCCTGTTTCAGCCCAATTTATACCGCCGTTTTGTGAAATGTAAAGCTTGCCTCCGTTTGCTCCTGCAAGCATTTTAGTGCCGTCTGAGCTCATTGAAAAGGTGCTCCAGAACTGTCTTGTATTACCTGCGGGCTGCATATCAATCCAGCTTGTTCCGTTGTTTGTGGTTTTATACATACCACCGCCCCATTGGACATCGTTACCGTTTATACCTGCAACAATTACGCTTCCATCGGGATTCATTGCAGAAGGAAGCCATGTTGCCTCTGTAAAGTCCTGATCGGGCTGAGTTACGTACCAATTGTAAGCGGTATTTATTGACATAAATACAGAACCACCGGTTTCACCACCCTCTCCGACAATCATTTTAGTGCCGTCCGAGTTCATTGAAGCAAGCCAGTAATAATTATCGGGGCAGCCATATCCCCAGTCATAGCAGGTTTCATTCCAGCCTGTTCCGCCGTTCCTTGAAACATACATCCGGCCGCCGCTCACACCGGCAATAATAACTCTGCCATCGGAATTTACTGAAGTTATTCGCCAATTTTTATTATTGTTACCTGCGGGCTGGGTTTCTGTCCAGGTAAGAATAACGGGCAGGGGTAAGGCATTTAAATACAGCCTGCCGCCGTAAACACCTGCAATGATTTTTGTGGCGTCTGAGCTCATTGAAACCGCCTGCCAGTTCTTATCATTATTACCTGCCGGCTCAATTTCGGTCCAGTTAACAGATTTATCATCGGTATAGTATAATCTGCTGCCATATACTCCGGCAATCACTTTAAGACCATCTGAACTCATTGAGGTTGTACGCCAACTCTTATTATTTGAACCTGCGGGCATGGTTTCCCACCACCAGCTCGCGGAATTGGATGTCATATAAAGTCTGCCGCCATCTACTCCGGCAATCATTGTACTGCCGTCTGAACTTATTGAAGTTGTGACCCAGTTCCTGTTAGTAGCTCCTTCGGGGATATCCGTAGTTTCTGTAAAATTAATTCCTTTATCATTTGAAATATACAATCTTCCGCCATGTACTCCTGCAATTATCATTGATCCATTCGAATCTACTGCGGTTGTTTGCCAGTTCTTATTACCAAGTCCGTTGGTGGCAAACCAATTCTCTGCGCCGTTGTATGTATAGTATAGTTCGCCTCCATACACACCTGCAACAATTGTCATTCCATCCGCACTCATTGAAATTGTTTTCCAGTTTTTATTATTATTTCCTGCGGGCTGGGTTTCAAACCATGAATCTCCGCCGTTTACTGTCATATATATTCTCCCGCCATAAGCACCTGCAATCATTTTATATCCATCTGCACTCATTGAAGTTGTCATCCAATTCATCCATCCCGCTCCACAAGGCATGACTACGACCCAGTTGATTCCGCTATTACTTGAATAATACAAATAGCCACCATATTGACCTGCAAGAATTTTGGTACCATCTGAACTCATTGAAATTGTGTACCAGGGCATATCAGCAAAGCCCTGGGGCGCGGTTTCTGTCCAGGCCGAGGGCTGGCTGAATGTTTGCTGCGAAGCCGCGAACATAAGAACGCAGCAGATAAGTATTGATTTTGCGCAGTTGTTTTTCATGTTATTTAAACTTAATTTGATGATTGGTATAACGGCACCATTCAATGAATGTCCGGTGTTATGCGAATGATGAATCCTGTTTATGTATCTCAGACATAACGCTGTAATATACTTCATCATAATTTATTGTATAAATTATTTATAATCTTTATTCTGAAAAGATCTTTATACAGTATAGTCCTATTTTGTTGATATAAAAACTTCCTGCAAATCATAATTTCCTTTCACTCAGTTAAATGAAAACCTGATATTCTTATTATCACGAACCTCTTAACAAGCGAATTTAAGTAAATTCCCAATATTCGACTAAATATTCAATCTCTTGTATTCCAACGACAAATTTTCAACCTTAACTATTAATAAGTGATACATACGATAGCACAAAACTCACTAATCCTTACTTCTTACTTCTCTTCTCGTCTTTAGCCCTAAAAAAATCCACGTTCTTTGTGTCCGCCGCTCTTTCTGGCGGATCTTCTTTAAATTTGAGTAATCGGTGTCAACTCGTATCCAAATCTCTTCTCATCTTTCTGCCTAAAAAATCTCTATCCGTTCTTATCCGCTCTTTCAGCGTCATCCGCGTTCCATTCTTTTCATAATTCATAATTCATCATTGCTCTCTTATCCGCTCTTTCAGCGTCATCCGCGTCCCATTCTTTTCATAATTCATCATTCATAATTCATCATTTAACCAGCACCATCTTCTTCGTCGCCACATACTTATCTGCTACTATCCTGTAGAAATATGTACCGCTCGATAGTTTGTTTGCATTAAATTCAATTGTATAGAAATTTGCTTCCTTGAATTCATTGTTTAAAAGTACCGCTACTTCCTTTCCTGTCAAATCATAAAGTACAATCGTTACCCTTGAATTAACCGGTAGCTGATAGTCTATCTTCGTCATCGGATTAAACGGATTTGGATAATTCTGACTTATCTCATACTTAGTAGGTAATCCAACTTCCACTTCTCCCGCAAGTTCGTGATACTCAAAGTTTCCGTTATTATCTATCTGTTTCAGTCTGTACTGATATTTACCAACAGATAGTTTCTTATCCTCAAAAGTATAATTCGTCGGTGTATTAGTGTTTCCCTGGCCTTTAACAAACCCTACTTTTTCCCAATTGCCTGTTCCCTGTTGCCTGTTCCCTGTTCTCTCCACCTCAAATCCCGCATTATTAATTTCCTGTTCGGTCATCCAGTTCAAGGTCACATTTCTTCCGTTCAGTAATGACTTAAATGATGCAAGTAGAACCGGTAACGGCGCATTGACATCGCTTAATCCGAAATAAGAGAAAGAATTTAATCCGGTTGCAGTTACTGTTCTGGAAGAAGTATTAACAGTTGATGTAACTGGTATCCATACACTATTATCTTCACTTTTTGCAAGCCTAATGTTAGTTTCTGTGCCAATTTTGTATATCATATTTGCATCATAATAGTAGGTAACACTGTATGTATATCCTGAACCGCCTGTAGCATTCACTTCCCAGTATGCATTGCTGTAATTCCCTGTAGGGTTACCCGGATTTCTGCCTACATGATACCTGACGTAGTTAACTGTTGGAAGCGTGCCTGTTGCTCCCCAGGTGATAGTTGCTAATGTTCTTCCTGCGAATGAGAACGTTTCTGTTCCTCCGTTAGTATGGCTTCCTGAAACGATTGCGTTAAACGGATTTGTTGATGTAGTGATTGCGTTTGTACCGATATCAGTTGCTCCTGTACTTACTAAAACACTCCTAACGCCGGTGGAACTGTAATCATCTGCATACCCTGTTAAAGGAATTCCTTTACCCTTCACAAACCAGCATTCCTGATTTGCAGTGTTGATGTTCAGGTTGCCGTTGTCAGGGTCTGTAAACAGATTTGCTGCAGTAATGCCCGCTGCTGTTGTATCCCAGCTGTTTGCGTCGTGACCGGTTGCAGTTTTCCAGTCAGCATAAGTTTTATTACTGGCATTCCAGTAGCCTACATAATTTGAAGATGGAGTAACTAAAAGGTTATAATTTGAATACCCTGGCGAAAAACCGATATTTGATGAAGTATTATCATTACTGTATATAATATATCCGCTGCTTCCTGTACGTCCGTTAAATAATATATTATTCTTTAAGTATGCATTAGGTCCGCTAATAGAACCTAATTCTTTTGCGAAGCAGGCTGATATTCCTGTTCCTGTACCGCTTATGTATACTGAATTATAATAAACGTAAGAAGCGTAAGGATAAACGTTAATTGCATAAATATAGAAACCGAAGACTTTAACCGCGTTACCCGTATTTTTGCCGAGGGAAATCTGATTATTATAATAACTTGTGTTTCCTGCATAAAGTGTGTTTATTCCATAAATACCTGAACCTGATGACGTCAGTGAACTGACAAGATTATAAATCCTGTTCTGGTATATATTGCAGGTTCCGTAAATAAGTGCATTATTGATTCCGGTTATCTTTACTGAATAATTTCCTGTGTTTGTTCCATAAAGATTATAAATATTATTCCTGAAGATGTTAACAGTTCTGCTAGAACCTGTGTTAACCATATTAATTCCTGATATTTGAGAGTTGCCCGTACCGGTAGAATTTGATGTTATATCCCTGATAGTATTGTCAGAAACAGTTGAGTTGCCAAAATCACCAAAATATAAGCCGGTAGCTGAAGCATTAGTACTGGTACTGTTATTGTTCACGTTTGCAACTGTGTTATTGCTAATGCTCGACGTGTGGGCGAGAGTGCCGTAACTGTAACACGTGATTCCTGTGAATCCCTGGCTTTGCGTCCCTGATGCCCCTGTATTTAAGTATATACTGTTTGCCGTCGCTAAACTTCCCACAAGATTGCCGTTGACTGTAAACGTCCAGGAGGAACCTCCTGTTGTTGAAAGTTCTACTCTTATTCCCTGTAACGAAACACCATATGCTGACGGACTTACCGTAAATGAACCGATTTTATTGTTCGAGATGTTTGTACTGTATGTTGAATAACTGAAGATGCCGTATATGGTTGAGCCGCTTGCCTGAGACAGGAATGTGATTGAACCATTTCCTGTTTCTGAACCTATAGTGTTTCCAGTTATGTTCCCAATGTTTGTAACTCCGCTGTAAACATAAATGCCTGCCCAGCTCCTTCCTGAAGAATTATTTGTTAACCAATTGAAATTCTGAATTGTGTTTCCCTGAACAGAGGTTGCAGTTGTTGTTCCAACACTCAGATAAATTCCTGTAAAAGTATGTGTTGCAGCCGTACCTGATACAGTCCAGGCAGATCCTCCGCATAATGATGTGCTTCCGCCAATGTAATTACCCGATATAGTATGACCATTTCCTGCGTATATTGAGATAGCATACATTGTACCTGCAGTTCCCGTATATGCGTCTGTTTGATAAATGCTATTGCCTGAAATAGTCCAGGTATTTGAATTTGATACAATGTTGATTGCCGAAGAATTTGCCGTACCGTAATTGTAAAAATTATTGTTTGATATCAGCATGTTGCTGTTCTCTTTCGTAGATGTTCCATCCGAATAAATCAGGTTCAACGGTTTTCCTGCGTCATCATTCCTCAAGTCACAGTATATTACAGTATCGTTAATGTTTCCTGTTGTTGTACCGGTTGAGAAGAATATCACTCCCCCGGCTGTGTTTGTAGAAGAACCCTTGATTGTACAGTTCTCAAAATTGTTGTAACTTGCATCGTTGTAGAATTTAATTGTAGATGCGCTTGTACCTGTGTTTGTGTTTGTAATCGTTAAGTTCTTTGTTCCTGCGTCTTTTACTCCGTCTGTGCTTGCAGGATTTATATTTATGTCCTTATTCTTATTATTTCCATCTTTAGGTTCATTGGTTTTTTTATTTAAATCAGATTTATTGCTGTTCAGATTATTAATCTTAGATACATCTGATTTATTACCATTTTCATATTTTTTTAATGAGGCAGTATTACAGCCGTCAAAATTAATATAATCTGCACCGTTATAGTTTATCATTGAACCGTTAACACTTCCGCTGAGAGTGGATGTTACTCCCGGGGCAGGTTTGAATGTAATTCTGTTAGATGAACTTACACCTGTAATCTGATTTATTGTGACAGGGAAAGTTTCATTAGGATAAGAGGCATCTCCGAAGAGGAATGTCACGCCGCCTGCACCTACACCACGGATATTTAATGCCGTAACTGCGTTCGTGAAGGTTGCATAGTCTCCTCCTACTGCCATTATGTACTTAGTACCGCTTAATGCAGAATTGTCTATTGACTGGTCAGCAGGATTGCCTGTAGCGTCTGTAATATTGTATGCTTCGCAGCTGTCATTTCCGTTAAACTCGATTACTTTGATTCTGTAAGTTACACCATTAGTCATTCCTGAAACCGTAAATGATGAACCTGTACCTCTGTATACGCAATACCAGCCGGTTGAACCAATTTGAGTCCCTGAACCGTAAGATGAGTTTGCAGTATAGTAAGTTCCGTCAACAGGAGATGGGGAGTTACTTGCTGTAGCTTTAGCAAACACAATACACTTATCACCGTTTCCGCGCGTATAGTTTACCTTATAGCCCACTCCTGTAAAATCTGAAAATGTTATATTCGTTGCCTGTGTTGTCGGTGCTGTTCCGTACAAAGTTGAGGCGTTGATTATATTGGAGTTTCCTGTCGTTCCCGTCGAGTTATATGCTCTTAGTCTGTAATAGTAATGCATATTATTGCTTAATCCTGTTACATCTTTTAAAATTACATTTCCCACGTCAAGATTCTGATAACCTGCGACATAACTTGTAAAAGCTATATCGGTTGCAATGTCGAGGTAATACCCGGCTGCTCCTGTGAATGCTGTCCAGTTAGCTCTGAAACCTGTCGTAATTCTGTTTGATGCTGCGGTAGCAGTTACAACACTGTTAATAGTGTAACTATTAAGTGTTGTCGGAGCCGTCATTCCGGTCGTACCTACACTTGCTCCAACGCTGCCTGCTAGAGGCCAGAACATTACATTCGGAGTCGTTGCTAAATCCTGTGCTACTACATAGTATTGGATTGTTGTTGTTGCTGCAGGTACACCGCCATTCAAAATTGAATGGTCTATCACAAAACTGAACGGCGAAACGTCGTTCGTTGCTTCGACGTATTTCCATCCGTTATTCGCACTCGTATTTCCAACAAATGCGTTAGCGTCGGTACTTTTCTTATAATATAATCTTGGTTTTGTTCCTGATGTTGTATTCACACCTGATATCTGGTCTGTAATTGTTGCAAAATTTGGTAATGTAACAGTTGAAATACCGAAATTTGTGAATGTAGTGTATGAAATCACAGGTGTAAATATATCGTCTGCAGTCGTTTCTGTATTGTAGTTGCCTGCGTACGCACCCATATCTGTTGGGGTCAGAGTGCTTCTTGTATTGCCCGCATAATCGGTGGAAACATTATCGCATAATACTCCTGTGCCTTCAACAGGTGTAGTACCTGACGATGTTGAGATGTTCAAATCTAAAGTTGCAGCGGAACCTGTTGGGGTGATTAATTTCGGGTCGCCGATTGCACTATGTAAATCATTTATTTTAGCAATCTGATTAACCCTGAATATTTGCATCGTACTGGAGTTATTATCAAGCTGGCCGTCAGTTGCTGAGTAATAATAAACATTGTAATCGCTGACCTGTGGGATAGTAGAATAATATGTTGAATAATGCTGCCTGGTTGCAACGGCATTTTGCCTTACGTTTACAAATATATTGTTCTTTAAAGTATCTTCAGCACCGCCGGATTTATTAAAAGCATAAGTCTTAACAGCACCAGCAGTGACACCAGTTCCGCCAATATAAACCGTATTAAACTTAAATGCACTTCCTGCACTTGGAAACGCTGCTGCCTGAAATCCGTTTATTTGTGCACTGCTTGTTATGGCGTTACCGTCTTTATCGATACCGAGCCTGATTATATTATTTCTGAAGATCGCATAACCGTTACCGATATACATCCCATATTGGACAGATGTATTGGATGCTGTGTATAAACTATGTATTAAGTTGTTCTCAACTTTGTTGTTTGTCCCGGCAGTGTTTCCGTAATAATATATTCCCATCACTTTTGTTGCCTGTGTTGAAGATGTATTCCTTAAGTCATAAATTGTATTTCCGCTAACTGATGAAGCAGCGGTAGTGCTAATAGAGTTAAAATATATGCCGGTAATGCTGTAATAGAGACCTGAATAATACATCGGCTGTGCTGTAGAAATGCTGTAAATGGTATTATTGCTTACGTTTGCAGATGACGGATTGTAAACATATATTCCAAAATTAATGCCTGCCTGCGATAAAGTAGATGCAAGCCAGCTGTTATTCATGTTTGCAATAGTGTTTCCTGTTATTACGGCTGCGCCTGTTGTTTCGCAGTCAATACCTCTCACAAACTGAGCGTCTGATGTTGCACCTGCACTTTGACTATTCGTTGCATTAATGCTGTTTGCAGTTGTTGTGCTGCCTATTTTATTGTTTAAAATACTTATTGCTCCTGAACCAAGTGCAAATATCCCATAGAATTTATGCCCTGAGCCTGATGTCGTAAATGTGTTGCCTACATTAATAGAACCTATTATGTTATTACTGATATTTTTTGTGCCGGTTGTTCTGTTTGTAATTCCGGTTGGAATATAAATGCCCATTGAAGCTGCCGATGCTCCGCTTAAATTAGCGTTTACTGTTATCGAACCAGTTCCTGTTGAACTTCCAATCGTATTTGCTCCATCTGTTCCTATATTCACGTCGCCGCTATCGGCTTGAATCCCAACAAACGCATTTAAGGTACTAACAGTAGTAATGTTGATATTTTGAATGGTATTGTTGTATATTGTAGATGCAGGTGTGCTTGTACCATAGACAGAAATTCCGTTCAGAGTTGTTGCACCCGCACTGTTAATCGTAAATGCTGTTCCCCCGCAAGTAGAAGTGTTGCCGCCAAGATAATTCCCATAAATCGAATATCCGTTTCCTTCTACCCTTATCATTTCCATATTAACCGTAGTAGTTACTGAAGCGGTCTGGTAAAAACTGTTTCCATTTATTGTCCAGCTCTTGCTGTTTGTGTATGCCCACAAGGCAATTCTTCCGAAGTCGTAGAAGTTATTATTCGAGATTGTTGCTGTGTTTTCCTTCGCCGATGTTCCGTTGGAATACAATAAATATGTTGGTGTTCCTGCCGCGTCTTTTGTGATATCACAATTGCTGATAGTATTTGTAATATTTCCTGTGGTAGTTCCCGTACTGAAGAAAATAACACCTCCGGCTGTGCTTGTTGTCGCACCTTTAATCGTACATTTATTTAATGTATTACCTGAAGCATCATTAATAAATTTTATCGTCGCTGCTGATGTCGTTGTATTTGTGTTGGAAATTATCAGACTGTTGCCTCCTGTATTCAAACCGTCAAAAGTAACCCTGTCAGCTCCGTTTAATGTGATCATAGGACCTGCTACACCGCCTGAAACAGTCCTTGCTGCACCGCCTGATGGTGAGATAGTAAGTGTATTTGTACCTGACCACTGATTAAGCGAGACTGTCCCTGATTCGGTATTGATGTCTGAAGTTATATTTGCAGTAAGATTGCCTGTAATTCCGTAATTATTTATGAAGTCAAATAAACCGTTAGCATTTGTCAGAGATGTATATGTCTTACCTGTACCAACTTCAACTGTACCAGATAATCCGAATGGAATTCCTCCGAATTCGTGTGCACCGATATCGGGTGCTGTGGGAATATAAGACGGATTCGCTGGATAACCAACATTTGGATATCTTGCTGTGTTAAAATAATCTGTTGTTATGGCAGGTGTAGAAATTACAGAACCCCTTCCTTCGCAAAGTGTTTGTGTTCCCGTGCTGATGCTTAAGTCATACGGTGATGACGATACATTAACAAATGGCGGGAGTTCAGATACTGAATTTGCGTCACGAGGAGAAATCGTTCCTGCTGTAAACACACCTGCTTTGTATTGTGATATTGTCTGTGCAGAACCTGTACCGTCTGAATAAATTAAAGTAGATGTCCCGGGTGTACCTGCATAGAAATTATTGTAATTTGATGTTGATGCATAGTTTGCAAGATTGCTCGACGCACCGCCACTTCTCCTGAATGCTACTGTATAACCGGTTCCTTTAGGTGTAGAATTATTTGCGATTATATTGTTCCTTAAATCAAGTGTACCGTTAGTCGCTGTCGTATTTACTATGTGATAAATACCGGTCGTCCCAAAATTCGTACCCGTTGACGAGGCATTGAGGTATACTGTGTTATTATATACTCTGTATGTAGTTCCTGCTGATGAATTTGTTTCGCTGATACCTCTTATGGCATCTGTTAAACTGGCAGATGGTGTTGTAAGTTCGCTGATGAAATTATTATATGTATTAACCGTTGTACCGCCATTCATCAAAATTCCGTTTACTGCTCCCGCTGTGGTAATAATCGAACCGCTTTCGGATAAATTATAAATGTTATTTTTGTAAACGTTAACAGTTGTTCCTCCGTTTACGTAAACTCCGTTTGAAGTTGGAGAAGTTGCACCAGAACCCGATACTGCACTTATTGTGTTTGAATATATGTTAACAGTTGTTCCTGCTGAGAGATAAACCCCATAAATGTTACAGGAATTTCCTGTTGATGAGATTGTATTAATAGTATTGCTGAATATATTTACTGTTGTAGAAGCTGAAAAGCTTTGTATTCCGTTAACCTGTAAGCTTCCAGTACCGTATGCAGTACAATTTTGAATGGTGTTTCCTGATAATGTTATTGTTGAAACTGAACCGGGCGAAGTACCGTTGCTGATTCCGTAAAAATTACATGCAGAAGTTGTAGTCGTACCGCTTTTTCCTGATGTGATTGAGTTTGAAGTAGAAGTACTTCCAATGTTATTATTTGTTACAGTATAGATTCCGTTTGATCCACTTGTTCTTATTCCGTGAATATCAATAGCTGTTGTTGCTGTTACGTTATTAGTGTTTATTGAACCAATCGTATTATTCTGAATATTGACTGTCCCTGTTGACCTGGAATCGATTCCCATTACTGCGATAGACGGTGTACCCGTTGTATTTATTAATATACTTCCTGTGCCTGAACCCGAACCGATTGTATTTCCTCCATCAGTTCCTACGTCCATATTTCCTGTAACACAATAAATCCCTGTGAATGCAGTTGCTGAAGATGATATGGTTACGGAAATATTTGCTATTGTATTATTATATACTTTTGTTGCGGTAGTAGTACCAACATCCAGCCATATTCCGTAAAATGCAGTACTAGTACTTGTCGTCGTAAAAGGAGATGCACCTCCGCAGGATGGTGCAGTACCGCCGATATAGTTACCGTTTATTACATTTCCGTTATTGCTACCAACAATGTTTATTCCAATAATATTAGCCGAAACTGTAACAGATGCAGTTTGATAAATACTATTGCCTGAAAAAGTACTGTTCTTGGTGAAGTTTGAATTTATTGCTGAACCAGTAAAATCATGCAGATTATTGTTGCTGACTGTTACAACGTTTTCTTTTGCTGTAGTACCGTTTGAACTAAATAAATTTGAAGGAGTACCCGCAGCATCTTTAGTCAATTCGCAGTAAGTTACATTGTTATTTATATTTCCCGTTGTAGATGCAGAATATATCAAGATTGCACCGCCAGACGAACTTGCAGTACTCGCACTTTTAATGATGCAGTATGTGATTGTATTACTGCTTGCGTCATTATAAAGTCTGATAGTTGAAGTACCGACAGTTGCACCGGTACTGGTATTTGTAATAATCAAATCACGTGAACCTGACTGATTAACCCTTCCGTCGAACGTAACATTATCAGCACCGTTTAAGTCTATCATTGGTGTTCCCGAAGCCATACTTCCTGATATTGTCAGTCCGGATGAAGTTGGATAAATCAGCACTGAAGAATAATTTGCAGAACCGGAACCGCTGGCATTTAAAATTGCCGAAGATGCTTCTGTAGTGTTTGCGATAATCTGCAAAGTGACCGAACCGGTAAGTGTTCCGGCATTGATTGCATCGAATGCAGCTTTTAATGTCGTGTAATCAGAACCTGTGGTTCCTACTGTCTTTGTTATTTGTGCATAACTCGTGTGCACAAACATTACGGTAAACATTACCGTTACTAATAACAAGAAAATTGATTTCTTCATTTTTTATATCCCTTATATTAAATTTTATTCTTTTTACGTTATCCCTTAATATCCTTTTA
>JBMOHR010000081.1:0-13061 GCA_049317745.1 Ignavibacteria bacterium | reverse complement strand
AACTCACTTATAAGTATCCCCGCCGAAACAGCCACGTTCAGTGACTCGCACTCAGTATACGATTCAATCTTTATCTGTTTAAAATCTTTATTTTCCTGAATATCATACGAAACACCATTTGCCTCATTACCAAAAACCAGCACGCACTTATCCGTTTTCACTTCCGCGCCAAGCGGTTTCCCGTCCAGAGAAGTAACAAAAACGTCAAAGCCGTTCTTCGAAAGACTTTCAAGCTTCGTCTTCAGATTCACATCAGTCTCAATACTCAGATGAAACAGCGAACCCTGCGTAGAACGAATAGTCTTCGGATTAAAAATATCGGCTGAATTTTCGCTTATCAGAACTTTATCCACTCCAAACCAGTAACACGTCCGCAGAATCGTCCCAAGGTTTCCCGGATCATTAATATTTTCCAACGCAACAATAAACCTGTTCTGTTCATTCGCATAAATCATCTTCTTCTCAATCACTGCAAGAATTCCCTGCGGCGACTTTGTATCGCATAGTTTA
Organism: Ignavibacteria bacterium; assembly: GCA_049317745.1. Classification (GTDB taxonomy): domain Bacteria; phylum Bacteroidota; class Ignavibacteria; order Tepidaquicellales; family Tepidaquicellaceae; genus CAIKZJ01. Next base: position 12,551 of record JBMOHR010000081.1, on the reverse strand, counting down.
TCAAACTTAGCACGGTTCAAAGTATGAATGTTAAAGCCCGCAACTCTCTCCTCTAAATCATAATTCTGATAATCGTTTCTCGCAATTATATACTTCACGTTTTCATCCGGCAAATCCGATTTCAGGTATTCGTCAATCAGATGTTCGCCTTCAATCACGTAAAGATTATTAATGTCCCTGAACTTTTTGTTCTGCAGACTCCCGATTAATTTCAGTTCGTTATTAGTTAAAGTATCACTCATCGCCTTTATAGATTACAAAGTTCTTTTCAGTCTCATAAAGTTTAATGGAATACAAATCGTGATTCTCTGCGTGGAGCAAATCTCCTAATTCTTTCCAGAAAACCATTGCCATATTCTCAGTCGTTGGGATTATGCCCTTGAACATCTCCACATCGTTCAGAAATTTATGGTCAACTTTATTTATAATCACATTTAATAAAATCTCATTCAGTTTTTTCAGGTCCATAACGTAACCGCTGTCCTGGTTAATCGTACCCTTAAGCGTAACCTCCATATAGTAGTTGTGCCCGTGGAAAGAATTGCACTTCCCGAAGAGCACTTCATTCTCCTCCTTCGAAAGATTATTATTCTCAAGCGTATGTGAAGCCGAAAAATGTTCGCGTCTTGTTATATAAAGTATATTCATTTTTGTTTGTTTTGTTAAATTATGAAATTCTAACTTAAAAATAAGGATAAAAAGAAAAGCAACCTGAAAACTCTATTTACAAAATATTAAATGAATTGGAAAATATGAACATTATCTATAAATTGAAAAATAATTATTGTAACAATTGTTCATCTAATTCTTTTTCTAAACTCCTTCTCAAGTTCTGCTTGGGAAGTGTAATAAATATTATATTTAATTATGAGTAAACGTAAATTGATAAGTTCGGGGTCGGAGTTTGAAAGCCGTATTGGTTATTCGAGGGCTGTGGTTGATGGCGACTGGGTCTTTGTTTCGGGGACTACGGGTTTTGATTATAAGGATATGACTATTTCAGATGATGTGGTTGTGCAGACCGAACAATGTCTTAAGAACATCGAAGATGCTTTGAAATAGGCGGGTTCGAAGATGGAAGATGTTGTGAGAGTGATGTATATTCTGCCCGATGCTAAAGACTTTGAGAAGTGCTGGCCTGCATTGAAGAAATGTTTTGGCGAGATAAGACCCGCAGCAACGATGATTTCCGCCGGGCTGGCAGATTCAAGAATGAAGATAGAAATTCAGGTTACGGCAAAACGTTAATTGATATCCAGGAGTGTAAACGAAGACCTTACTTCCCGTACGTAAGGTATTTAAAGATTACGGATTTATCCTTCTCAGACAGTTTTGCTCTCTTTTCCATTTTGCCAAGCCAGTCTTCCCATTCGGTTTTAGTGTATTTCTCAGGTAAATAAAGGTTGTGGCAGCTTCCGCATTTCTGTATATATTTCTTCCTTCCTTCTTTTAATTCTGAAAGTAATACTTCGTCTTTTACTTCCTTTAATCCCGGTTCGTATAATGCAGAGGTACAGGAATATAAGGTTGAAGCAAAAAGAAACACTACCAATGTTCTACCGATTATACTCTTAGAATACATATGAGAATATTAATCTTGTTTCAAGCTTCTCGAAATCTTTCAGATTCAGTTTGTTACTTGTCTCTCCTTTGAATGAAGTTATCTGAGGGAGTAGAGTGAAGTTTACCCAGAAACCATCTGTAAAATATGAAAGTCCCAGACCGGCGAACAATGCGCTTCCCTGTATACTCTTTTCGCTTATTACATTCTTATTCACTGCTTCGAAAGTGAGATGAAAGTTGTTCGACAGCGGGTAAGCTGCTGCAAAGTTTATGTCAACTTTATTCTTGTTTGCCCAGTCTGCCTTATTGTCTTTTATTACTGACTCGTATTCAAGTTCGCCTTTAAGGTTTAATGCAAGTGTGAAATCTTTTATCTGTTTGTCTAAAATGATTTTTCCTTCGAGTCCGTATTCTTTTGTACCGACTGTGTACTCTCCGTAGAGTGTAAACCCAAGCGGATTTGCGACAGGGTCTGATATTTTATACTTCCACTCATTCGAAAAACTAAAGTCGTTTTCGGACTGAATAGTTTTAATACCGGAATTGTCTTCTTCGAATGACTTTGAAGTGTAGTTTATGTAGAATGCAGTTTGCAGGTTTATACCAAGTCCGACTTCAAATTCTGCCTTGCTGTCTATACGGTTAAAGTATTCGCTTTTACCTGTCCTGAAAGTATTCCAGATTTCAATTTCTTTCTGTCCTTTTCCCAATACACTGCTCTGATATGTGTAGGTGAATAATCTGTCCTGAGCATTTAAACTGTAACTGAAAGTTAAAAGAAGTAATGCTGAAAACACTGAAACAATAATTTTATTAATCATAATTAATTTATCCCTGATTTATGTATGTAAAGTTAAACCAAAATGTGATATTAATAATTTCATATTTCGGTTTTGAATCAGTGCAGATAATGTAAGATAATAAAATACAATCGTTGCAACAAAATACTTTTCATTTCGTAAATATAATTCTTACTTTGGTTTTTAATAAACATAAATCAAATATATAATAAATGAGTAATGTAATTAATTTTGGGGAAGAGGTTCAGGGTTATAACATTAAGGTTTTGAATGAAAGGGAAATCAGAGCAGCGGCAGGGATTCTTTTCCTGTTCACACTTATTTCCTTTCTGATTATTATTATGAAAGGGGATTTTACGATGTTCAAGTACGTGATTACAGGTTTCCTTGTCGATTTCTTAATTCGCGTGTTTATAAATCCAAAGTTTTCGCCCACATTAATTCTCGGGCGGCTGATGGTAAGGAATCAAACTCCTGAATACGTTGGTGCAGTACAGAAAAAGTTTTCGTGGTATATTGGGGTTATGCTTGCAGTCACTATGTTCATACATATGGTGGTGATAAATGCTTTCAGTCCGATAACGGGTATTACGTGTCTGATTTGTCTGGTATTCCTTTACTTTGAATCTGTTTTCGGAATTTGCCTGGGATGCAAGTTTTATAATTTATTTTATAAGGAAAAAGCCCAGCATTGTCCGGGAGAAGTATGCGATGTGAAAGCAAGACAGGATATTCAGAAAACATCGGGTGTGCAGTTAATGGTTGTGGTTGGGTTTATTGCGTTTATTGTTGCTTTGACATTTCTGGTAAATGATAATTATAGTAAGAAGCCGTATGATATTTTTGGGATTGAGAAGACGGCGACAGGGAAGTAGAAGCTTGTAATATTTTATGGGGCTCCCACAAATTGCTCAAACTAACATCCTCCAAAAAGAAGGCGGACATTCAGCAAATTAAGAAGGAAGAGATTTTACCGCAAAGATAGCAAAGAAGAGATTTTTTAGGGTAAGAGCAAAAAGCATTAACTTTGGCAGAAAATGATCGTTGATTTATAAAAAGGATTCGTGAAATATTGTATTTTAGTATATCAATAATATTTGTATGTTTAGGTATTATTCCAAATTAATTATTAAAATGATATGGAAGACAATCAATCCAACACAGAACAAAAGGATACCAGGCTCTGGAATATTGCACGTAAAAGAGCCGCATTCAAACGTCATTTAACTTCTTACTTGCTCGTAAATGTTGTGTTATGGGCTTTCTGGTTTTTCAATTATTTTTCCCATTCCGTTGGGCAAATCAATATTCATTTGAATTATCAAATTCCCTGGCCTGCATATGTTTCATTTTTTTGGGGCATAGGATTATTGTTCGATTTTCATGAATCTTACTTTACCAGCAAAGGTGATATGGTTGAAAGAGAATATCAGAAACTGAAGAACAAAAATAATCTGTAAGAATGTTTTTTCCCGTTACTAAGATAGAAGGATGCGAAGGAGTATTGGAATAAGAACGGATTAAGAAAAGAGAATTCTTATGGTAAGAGAAAGTAGATTTTTACCACTAAGACACTAAGTACACTTAGAAGAGTCTTTTATGGTAAAAGCAGAATGAATTTTACCGCAAAGGCTGCAAAGACCGCAAAGAATATTCTATCCACACAAATATACTTATGGCAAACCTTTAGCGTTTCATATACAGGGAAAAGTTTTGCGTTGTTTAAAATTTTCATTGTGAACATTTTGTACGATAAACAAGATTTAAGGTTATTAAATTAATGTGAGGAATATGGGTTTAGAAGATTTTGGGTACAATGAGAGTGTTGAGAAACTCTGGGCTGATGAGAATATTAAGGATTTCGATATCGGCAGAGTTATAGCTGAACATAGGAAAAGATATACGGTTAAGACTGATAAGGGAGAGTTTGATGCTGAGATTACGGGCAATATGCGCTTTAACGCAAATGGCAGAGAAGATTATCCTTCTGTCGGCGACTGGGTTGCAGTGTCAACTTTTGATTCTGATTCTACAGTCATTCATAAAATCCTTCCGAGATTTTCTATCATTAAAAGACAGGCTGTAGCACAGTACGGCGGGATTCAGATTATTGCGACTAATATTGACTTTGCTTTTCTGGTTCAGGCAGTTGACAGGGATTTTAATATTAACAGACTGGAAAGATACCTGACAATCTGTAATAATTCGAATGTGAAACCCGTTATTATTCTAAGCAAGATTGATTTAACGGATGAAAACGGTTTGAATGAAATTCTGGAAATTATAAATACGCGTATAAAGAATGTTCCTGTGTTTGCACTAAGCAATAAAACGAAGAACGGATACGAAGCAATTAGCAAATTTATCGAAAAAGGGAAAACGTATTGTCTGCTCGGGTCTTCTGGTGCAGGGAAATCTTCTTTGCTGAATAACCTTTCGGGGAAATCTGTTATGAAAACTGATTCAATGAGTGAGAGCACGAATAAAGGAAGACACGTTACAAGCCACAGAGAATTAATTGTTCTTGAATCAGGTGGAATACTGATTGATAATCCCGGTATGAGGGAAGTGGGCATTACTGACACGGCAAACGGACTGGAAATAACATTCGATAAAATTTATCAGCTATCGGAAAACTGCAGGTTCACAGATTGTTCTCATATACATGAGAAAGACTGTGCCGTGCTTGAAGCTGTAAAGAGCGGAGAGCTTGATAAAGACACATACGAAAACTATCTGAAGATGGAAAAGGAGAAAACTTACTTTGAGTCCACAATATCAGATAGACGGAATAAGGATAAGGGATTCGGAAAGATGGTGAAGAACTATAAGAAAAGTAAAAAGAAGAATAACTTCTGATTATAACGCGATTTAATGAATAGGAAAATTATTGCAGTATCCATACTTTTGTGGAAGGAGAATTACTTGATTGTTTAAAATACTTATTGCAATATTGTTTTGCCTTTCTGCAGGATTTGCTTCCTCTCAGACAATTATTAATATTATCCCGCCTCAGAATTCCGAAGAAGATTATAAATTGGAAAAAATTTCTGACACTGCTTTTGTGGAAATCGGACATTCAGATGATATGGGAATGAAGTATGGTTTCTATTGCAGACTTAAACTCAATGTTCCTGACGGAGAGTATTTATTCTATTCTCATAACGTTCTGGAATTAAGGTCATTCATAAAAAACTCTAAGAAAGACAGCATCTGGAGTGTATATTATTCCGATGGTTCTCTGAAATCTGTTACTCCTTATAAAAATGGAATGATTAACGGTGAAGTTGTATCTTACTTTTTTAGCGGAAATATTTCTGCGAAAGCAACTTACGTTGACAATAAGTTCGTTGGGGAAGTAAAGAATTATTATGAGTCGGGAATTATCAGATCTATATATTATTTTGGAGAAGGTGAGTGTGTGAGAATAGAAATGTACAATCAGAACGGTGAACTTGCGGAAATAAACATACATGAAAGATTAAAGAAAGATATACATAAACTAAATAATCAAAAAATGGAAAACGTAAGATTTGTAAACATTACAAACGCTAAGATTGCGTACAAAGAATTCGGTTCGGGAGAACCTTTGATTATGTGCATCGGCTATGGTGCAAATATGGATTTATGGAGCCCTGGTGTGATTGAGATGCTTAAGGAAAAATACAGGGTTATTGTTTTTGATTACCGCGGGATGGGATACAGTACAAGCGAGGATACATCTTTTACGATTAATACTCTTGCTGAAGATTTGAATGAACTGATGAAGGTTCTGGGTATTAAAAGTGCGAATGTTCTCGGCTGGTCTATGGGTGGATTTGTTGCTCAGATGTTTGCAATAAATCATACTGATAAAGTGAAGAAACTTATTTTGTACGCATCAAATTGCGGCGGCTCTAAAACAATTAATCCTTCGGAGGAAATAATAAAAATTCTTGCAAACCCTTCACCGCCTCCGATGGATTTAATAGGTACTCTCTTTCCTGACAAGTGGCTTAAGGAAAATCGTGAACCCTGGAAAAGTTTGCCTTTCCCAACTGAACCATTCAATACTAAAACAATTGTTCAGCAATATATTGCCGTTCAGGAATGGTTTAGTCCCGGCGGAGGTTCGGCAGAACAACTGAATAAACTTAATATGCCCGTTCTTCTTATCTGTGGAAATGAGGACAAGGTTGTTCCGTATGAAAATTCATCAATACTTGCAGAATTAATAAAGTCTTCAAGACTGACGGTTATAAACGACAGCGGTCACGGACTTATGTATCAGATGCCCGAAGCATTCGCAAAGAATGTTCTGTCTTTTCTGGGCGAATGAAATTTAAAACATTAATAAACTGTTGAAGGAGTAACAATGAAATTTAAAACGCATAATATGTTTATGAAAATATTCCATCTTGCTGCAATCTTCTTTTGTATCGCAGTTTATTCTAACAGCCACGCATCAGCAATGCTAAATCCATTCGCAGAGAAGGCAATAAAATCAGATAATATAACTGAAATCAATAAAACTCAGAAAGTTACTGTATGCGTTAAGTTCAGAAATACATACTGCGGAGGTGCTGCCCCCTCAGAAAGTATTCTTGAGCAGTATAAAGCTGAATACCATTTAAAAAACACTACAATATTGCTTCAGAGTGCCAGCGGTAAGACCATAAAAATCCGTACGAACAGCAAAGGATATTTCAAAACAAAGCTTCGTCCCGGTACATATAATTACTATATGACAGATAAATACGATAAAACTCTGGGTTTTGAATTTAATTCATCCTGTGATGAGTGGTTAAAAAGGAGTTTCGGACAAATAACAATTGTTGCAGGGCAAAAGGAGGATTATAAAATTCTGTTTGAATATGGATGTAATCCTTGTGCGCCAAGCAAACCGTGAATAATATCAGAGATTTATTTCAAGTTTGATTAAGTTCTTGTTGTCTTCGTTTTTCATTTCAAGTGAGTAACTGTTCCCGAAAAGTAAATCGAGACGGCGTTTCATAGATTTTAAGTTTAAGCTGCCTGCTGATTCTTCATTATTTTCTTTAGTATAGCTCATTATTCCGAATGACAGAAGATTATCCGTGACTTCAAGAGTGATTTTAATTCCGGGAGTCCGCGGGGAAGTATCTCCGTAAGTGAAAACATTCTCAATAAACGGCATAAATACCATCGGAGGAACCATTATTCCGTTAATGTCATCAGTTACGTCAAAACTAATGAACTCAGGGTTATACCTGACGCGCTGAAGGTTTAAATAATTATTTATATTGTCAATCTCATCTTCGAGATATACTTTTTCAGCATTAGTTTCGTAAAGCATATAGCTCATAATCTCGGAAAGATTCTCGATGCTGTAGATTGCTTTATCCGGTTTTTGTTCAATCAGAGTCCTGATGCTGTTCAATGTGTTAAAAAGGAACTGGGGATTTATCTGAGACCTTAGCAAAGCAAGCTCACCGGCAATTAACTGTTTCTCCATTTCTTTTTGCTTCATCACATTATCATACCAGAGCAGTGCAATCTTCATAAGTGCTCCCGACAGTGCGAAGAGAAAACTTGTTTCGAGAAAACTTAAACAGTATTTTGTGAATTCAAGCAGGAATGCATTACCGTTTAGATTGAATACTTCTTTAGCGAGGAAAAAAACGTATATGAACCCGGTCGGAACAGTTATAAAAATTACGTAAAACAATCCGAATATGATTAAAGACCTGATACTCTTTCTGTTCAGATGTTCTTTTTTAATGAAAAAGTAGAAAGAATAAAATATTACGAAGAAGAAGATAATATATATAATATAGTCAGCTGCTATAATACTGTAAGTAGTTTTACCAAATGCAGGAATAGTCTCAAGCCCGACGAGAAACAGCATCATAAACCAGAATATTGTGTGAATCAGTAATATATGTTTTCTTGGCATCGTATACTTTATATTTTCTTACCCGTTAATGAAATAATCTTAAAGAAATTATCCTTGTACTTGTTTCCAATGGGTAATTCCTTGTTTGCAATCCTAACGTACTGTCCTTCTATTGAATCTATTTTGCTCAATGAAACAAGATAAGATTTGTGTATTCTCACAAAACCGGATTCCGGCAATGTTTGTTCAATGTTCTTAAAACTTTGAAGTGTGATTATATTGCCTGCCTTTGTTTTTATTATTATATATTCACTCAAACCTTCTATGTAAAGTATATCGTCATAGTTTACTTTTACCATTTTATAATTCGATTTTACGAAGAAATATTCCTGCTCGCTGATTCCTGATTCAGCAGGATGCTGTTTTTCATTAAGCGTAGTATAAACTTTATCAACTGCTTTCAGGAATCTTTCGAAAGAAAAAGGTTTTAGAAGATAATCAGTAACGTCGAGGTCGAAAGCATCGACCGCATAATTCCTGTAAGCAGTAGTCATAATCACATTTGGTTTTTTCTGAAGTGTTTTAAGCAGCTGAGTCCCAGAGATTCCTCCCATTTCAATATCGAGAAAAATCAAATCAACATTGTTTGAGGCGAGGTATTCTATCACGCTTATTCCGTCACTGAAAGTTTTCTTCAGCTTCAGAAAAGGTACCTGGGAAATATAATCCTTGATTATATCCAGTGCCAGAGGTTCATCGTCAACGGCAATACAGTTTATTATCATTGGAAAATTAGATTAAGTTTAACTGAATAAGTATTCTTTCCATTCGTGATTGTAAGTTCATATTTATTCTCGAACAGTAAATCAAGTCTGCGTCTTATGTTTGCAAGTCCAAATCCGCTGTTCCGGCTTTGTGATTCGGAATTTTCTTTAGTGTAATTAATAATTTCAAAAAGAATATTTGATTTCTGTACGTCGATATTAATTCTAATTCCCGGAACAGGACAAAGCCTGTTCCCGTGTTTGAAAGCATTTTCGATAAAAGGCATAAATATCAAAGGCGGGATAAGTATTTTAGAGTAATCTCCCGAAATATTAAAATCTATAAATGTTGGGTCGCTGTACCTTATCTTTTCCAGGTCGAGATAATTATTAATATGTCCGATTTCATATACGAGGGGAACTGTTTCCTGCGATGATTCATAAAGCATATACTGCATTATACTCATCAATTTATCAACACTGTTAATTGCTTTCGAAGGAAGACTTTTGGTAAGGGATTTTATATTATTCAAAGTATTAAACAGAAAGTGCGGATTTATCTGCGCCCTTAGCATTGCAAGTTCATTAGAGATATTCTGTTTCTCTGTTTCCTTTTGTTTCATCTGATTCCTGTACCATATCAAAGATACCTTCGACAAAGTACCAAGGGCAGCTACCATTGAAGTGTAAGAAACTGCTGAAAATATTCTGTCCTTTATTCCGTTAGCGAAGGTATATTCAAACGGATTATCAGGGGCTTTAATGTATGCAAGAGGATAATAAGTCAGGAAAGCGAATATGAAACCGAAAACAAACAGGTATACAATTTCGAAAGAGATAAGATTGATAATACCTTTTTTGCTGAAGATACCAGGCTTTACGAAGAAATAGAAAGAATAGAACGTAAAGATGTTTAATAATAACCGTACAGATGCTGAGACATAGCGGGGAACTGAAACTATATCAATGCTGCTCATATATGTACTGAATAATAAAATGGATGTTAAAAAAACCCAGAATATGATATGAAGTTTTATTAAAGTCTTCTTTTCCATTAATAATAATTACACGAAATTACTAAATATCAAAGTTTAAAAATAATCAATTTAAGCGAACTACCCATTATTCTAAGTGAAATTCATCATTTAGGACGTAATTCGGGTTGCAAAAGTATTTATACTTAAACTTTCGGCATTTTCATTGATTTGTTACACCTTTTTACTGAATACCGATATCCGAGGTTAATTTTAAATCGTACATAAATTAATTTTTATTAATTATTATTCATTATGAAAACACTTACACCTGTTTTGCACAACCTCTTCCAACGGATAGTTTATACCTGGGGCAGATACCTCCGGGGGATTCTTCAATTGTTTTTGCACCGGGAAGAGTATCTTTACCCAATAGAAATGAATCCTGTATGACTATCTCACCGGACGACAAGTCAATTTATTATAGTATTGAGTTCTGGCCTTCACCGGGAACACCATATTTATTGCATTATGAATATATAAACAATAAATGGAATGGTCCGGATACAGCAACATTTTCAAAGAACAGAATGACAAATGAGCCGACATTTGCATTTAACGGTTCGAGAATATATTCAGATGCAACTCCTACTTTGAATCAGGTTGGCAGTGTAGATTTATCTTATATGAATGAAAATACGATAGATGATTATAAATTGTATCAGAATTATCCTAATCCATTTAATCCGAGTACAGTGATAAGTTATGCATTACCGGGAAATAGTTTTGTAAAGTTAAAAGTTTATAACATTCTCGGGAAAGAAATTGCAACACTTGTAAACTCTCTTCAAAGAAGAGGGGTGTACGATATTCCTTTAAATACAAACAATCTGAATTTATCATCAGGTGTGTACCTTTATACATTAACGGCAGCGGAAACAAATTCAGGTAAAGTTTTCAAGGAAACCAAAGTAATGAACTACATTAAATAATTTAATAAGAAATTAAAAACAGAAGAATTATGCTTATTCAAACTGCTGTTTCACACGATTTTTATGAAGGTTTACTTAATATGATTATTTCGAATCGTTATATCTTTGTAATTTGCTTAAAAATTAAAGCAAACACTTTACAAATTTAAAAGAATTAAAATTATGAAAACAATTTATATTGCAATCGTTATTCTGTTTTTAGTAAACACAGGATTTTCACAGCCGATTCCTCAGGATAGTTTATATCTAGCACAATCAAAGCCGGGTAATACTCCCGTAATATTTCAATTACAATCAAGCAGCGGATTACGCCCCGTCGAAAGAATAAGCATAAGTTCCGATGGAAAGGAAATTTATTATTCTGAATTGGATAATTGGCCGGCAAATGTTTCAAGAGTGAAATGTTATAAATATGTCAATAATAAGTGGGAAGGACCTTTTATTGTATTTGAAGGATTTGTTGCTCCGGGTCTTTCGGTTAATGACAGTACTTTGTATATGCAAAAGGATACAAATGGTATTGCATGTACTTTTTATTCGTCAAGAACAAGCACAGGCTGGAGTACACCCGTAAAACTTTTAACATCAAACCTGCAGTCACATTATTTCCAGGAGACACAGTTAAAGAATTGCTATCTTGCATCGACACCAAACGGTAACAGTGATATTTGCAGATTGGTTATAAATAATCAGGATTCTACTATTCAGAGTTTAGCCAAACCAATAAATAATACTGCCGTAGAAAACGATTTCTTCGTAGCAAGAGATGAATCATACATTATTTATTTCCGCTTATCATCGCCGTACAATTTATTTATCAGTTATCATAAGCCCAATGGCAAATGGACAAACCCAAAAGCTTTCGGACCGAATATAAATACCAGTATTTATGAATGCTGCCCGTACGTAACAAGTGACAATAAATATATGTTCTTTACACGCGGTAACTGGCCAATGAGTACTTACTTTACTTACTGGGTTAAGGTGGACAATATTATTGACAGTCTTAAACTGACAAACTATATACCGTATGTGGCAAATCAAATTCCGAATCGTTCCGATTCCGTTGGTGTTCAATTTACTTATCAAATACCTGATACAACTTTTGTGGATGATGATGGAAATAACACATTAACTTATTCGGCTACATTAAGCGACGGCAGTAATCTGCCATCCTGGTTGAACTTTAATCCGGCAACAAGGACTTTATCAGGTACTCCCGTAGTAGTTGGAACGACAAACATTAAAGTAACTGTAACAGACAATGACTCTGCGAAAGCTTCAAGTGTATTCACGTTGAATGTGTTTCCGCATACTGCGATAGACCCAAAAGGCGAGCAAATAATAAACGAATATAAATTATTCCAGAATTATCCGAATCCGTTTAATCCGAGCACGGTAATCAGTTATTCCGTTTTGAGAAATAGTTTCGTAAGCGTAAAGGTTTATAATATTCTCGGAAAAGAAATAGCAACACTCGTAAATTCGGTGCAGACAAATGGAATGTACAATGTTAAATTAAATTCTAACAACCTGAATTTAGCATCGGGTATTTACATCTATACTTTGACTGCAACTGAAACAAACACGAATAAAGTTTACAG
>JBMOHR010000080.1:0-13132 GCA_049317745.1 Ignavibacteria bacterium | reverse complement strand
CTGCTGAAACCGAACGAGTCTTTCTACGAGCCGTTTGAAATAATCAGGTAAGATTAACACTCTACCAAAGAATTGAATTTAATTTTAATATTATTTCTGTTAAATTTGTACATATATAAAATATATTAACTTTTAAACAAGGAGTAAAACTTTGGCAGTAAAGATAACTGAAGAATGTATTGCTTGCGGCGCATGCGAAGCAGAATGCCCAAACGAAGCAATTTATGAAGCCGGAAAAGACTGGATAATTGGCGGCGAAACAAAAACAGCAATCACAGACGAACATACATACATCGTCCCCGATAAATGTACTGAATGCGTTGGTTTTCATGATGAACCTCAATGTATTCCTGCGTGTCCTACAGAGGCAATTATTTTAGACCCTGACCATGCAGAAACAAAAGAACAATTGACGGCAAAGAAAGAACATTTAGATTCAGTTGGCAGATAATTGTATCAGGTTTTAGAAGGAGCCCTTTCATCGCAAGGTGAAAGGGCTTTTTTGATTTATATTCCTCCCACAAATTTCACAAATTAACACAAAGACGGAACAGGATATTTTCAGGCAAAAAGAAAAGATTGGCATCCGCCGCGGCGGAATAAAAAATGATTGAAACTGATTTTCACTGATTAAGAGATTTTTAGTGTTAGAGATTTAGAGAAGGAAATTTAGGAGTCAAGATTCCTGCTAAGAACATGCAGGAATGACAGGTTGAGAATTTGTTTCCATAAAACAAAAAAGCGCCGGATACTCATACCCGGCGCTCTGTATTTAATAAACCACCTAAATTAATTTTCGCGGAGAACGAACTCATCATACTCCATTTCAAAACGGAGCTTGTGCTTCGACTCTTCCTGCGCAAGTCCGCGGAACAATGCCTGAAGTTCCGGTACATCCGTTTTTCCTGCAAGACGTGTGTAAAGATTAAACGCCGCCTTCTCACGGTTCATCGCAACTATCAAAGCTTCCTGATAACTCATGTCAGGTTTGATAACTACTGAATCAACATAATCACTGATCTTCAGGTCTGCAATTTTCTCCGCAGGAATCGTGAATATCCTGTCCTCTTTTATCTTCTTAAGTTTGGCTTTGTGCCCTACTTCTTCCTGAGCGAACTCACGAAAGATAACTTTCATTTCTTCGTTCTTTATCTTTTCGGCAAGTTCTGTGTAAAAATCAACTGCCTTTTGTTCTGATTCCATCGCGAAATCCAGAATCTCATCTACGTTTTTGAATGCCTGCATAATATTGTTGTTTAGTTTTCTGTTAATTCTTTTGATTCAGCCATTTCCTTTTCGAAATACTCTTCGAAACGTTTGGTCAAATAATCACATCCGAAATTAAACATCTTATCCTTTGTGTCTTCATCCGTTACGGCTAATTTATAACCGACACCGTTTGCGACTACTGAGTCTTTCAGTAAAGATGCAATCTCAAGTGTAATGTTATGAGTTAAATCGAACTTATTCTTTATACCGAACTTGCCCATCAGCTCAATAAGCTGTGAGAAAGAACGTTTCTCAAGTTTAGTATCGTATTCTTTGTCGAAAGTAACTATATTCTTCTGAGTGTTTGTATAACTTCCGCCGCTTTCAAACGGATACGATGCCGGTAATACCACATCAGCCATTTCAGCAGTTTCACTCAGGAAGTAATCCTGTACAACTTTGAAGCCTGATTTATTCAGCAGGTCTTTCACGTCGTCTTTATTATTTGCACATCCAACAGGGTCTTCACCGAATACGAATAAGTTCTTAATCTTTCCTTCGTTCAGTAGATTATACACATTGTTCGATGTCGTCGAAACATCGTGCACGCCCCAGACTTTCTTCACCTGCTCAAGGAACTTCTCGTCATTAAGCGATTTTCCGCTTACGTAACTGTCTGACATTATTCCCATATCGAACAAGCCCTGCGAATTGTTCTTTTCCTTCAATGATATTAAACCGCTCGATGTCTTTCCGAGTTTTCCTGTTAAGAGTATAAGGTTGAATATTTCCTTCGCTGTTTCTGAAGTGATGTTCTTTTCTGCAAACACAAGTATTGCCTTTGGTTCATTGTTGAAGTCTGTCGCAAAATCGATTAATCTCTTCTCGAAGAACACACCCGACTTCTTCAGTAAATCGTTGAAGTCCTGTGAAAGAAGGTTCTTCTTGTATTCATCGAATCCTTTTACGTGGTCGTTTAAGAATATGCTGTTCTCAAGTCCGTTCGTTAATAAGAAATGGTTTACAGCTTTAATAAAGTAGTAATATGATTTAACGTTTAATACTTTATCGGCTTTCTTAATGCTTCTGTCGTTTTCATTTTCAGTAATCACTTCTATCGCAGTGCCGTGCAGTGTTTTGGTATTGTTAACCATAAAGCTGACGACTCCGTTTTCATAATTGATTTCAGAACCGAGAAGATATATTCTTCCTGCTCCGCGAATCTGTGAGAACGGCACGTTACCGCTTGATATATCCTTGTAACCGTCTCCCCTGTTCATATAATGGAAGTTAGCAACGTTGTTTGTCTTCACTGCAGCACGTGCAAACTTCTGAACTAAATACATTTCTTCGTTTGGCAGTCTTGCACCTGCAAAGAATGCATTCTCATCGGCACCTACAGCTTTAATATTTTTAGTGATAATGTCGAAAGCATTTTCGAAAGTAGTTTCTTCCAGCTTGCCGTTTACTTTCACGAGTGGTTTGGTTAGTCTCTTACCATCATTCAAATAACTGTAACCGAATTTCGGGAAGCGGCAAATGCTTTCAAGATGGTTAATCTCACCCGATGCACCTGTAACCTTCATCACAAATCCGTTCTTGTGATGAACCGTAATCGCACAACCTGTCGAACAGTAGTTGCAGATGGTTTCAAACGATTCGAGTTCAAGTGGACCCGGTTTAAACTTAAAGTTCTCTGAGATTGCTGCAGTCGGGCAGGTGGAAATACACATACCGCACGATTCGCAGTCTGTATCCAGAAGTCCTGAACCAAGACTTGGAGCTACATATGTTTCGAACCCGCGGTTTACAAGACCGAGTGCATTAGCACCTACAACGTCCTTACAGATTCTTACGCAGCGTGAGCATAATATACATTTGTTATTATCAATTTCTACGAACGGATGTCTGAAATCAACATCGTGCTTTTTATAGTCACCGTCATACTTTGTCTGTGTCGCCTGATAATCAGTAGAATATTTCTTAAGGTCGCAGGTATAATATTCCGTACAGCCGCATTCCAGACAGCGCTTTGTTTCTTCGTGTGCTGCTTCGTGTGAATATCCAAGTTCAACTTCGTAGAAGTTCTGACGTTTTACAGGGTCGAGTGTCGGCATTTCTTCACGAATCTGTTCACCGTAGTTACCTGTGTAATCTTCAGGAACCTGTTTTTCAAAGTTATCACGTTTAGATATGAATTCAAACTTTTCACCAACAATCGGCTGACCAGTAAGATACTGATTGCAGCTTCTTGCTGCTTTACGTCCCTGTGCAATTGCCTCGATAAGCGTTGCAGGTCCTGTAACACCGTCACCGCAGGCAAATACATTCTTTATAGATGTCTGTAAAGTTTTCTTATCTGCATCAATATCACCCCATTTATTCACAACAAGCTTTTCATCTGCAAACTTATTAATATCGTCAATGAAGTTTACGTTAGTTTTCTGTCCGATTGCTGCGAGTATATAATCAAGCTCAATGTCGAATTCAGAATTTTCAACTTTAACAGGTCTTCTTCTTCCTGATGCATCGGGTTCACCCAGCTGCATTTTATAACAGGCAAGTGATTTAAGTGTGTTCTTCTCATCAACGTTTACTTTTGCAGGAGCAGTTAAGAACATATATTCAACACCTTCTAGTTTCGATTCGTGTATTTCAATCGGATTAGCAGGCATTTCCTTTTCTGTTCTTCTGTAGATAATATAAATCTTTGAAGCACCGCATCTCATCGCAGTTCTGCAGCAGTCCATAGCTGTGTTACCACCGCCGATTACTGCTACGCTCTTTCCTGTGAAGTCATACTTCTGTCCTGTCATTTCCATGTTGCGAAGGAAATCTATACCTGAAAATACGTTCTCTGCTTTGTCGTTGTCGCATCCAATGCTCGTACCATTCTGTGAACCGATAGCAAGTACGACTGAATCAAATTTACTTTTAATATCTTTGTAACTTAATGAATCACCGAGTCTTGTATTGTAACTTATCTTAACACCCATCTGTTCGATGCTTTCTGTTTCCTTGTCGATAATTTCGTTAGGAAGTCTGTAAGGAGGAATTCCGTATCTTAACATTCCACCCGGATGAGGACTTGATTCAAATATTTCAACTGAATGTCCTTCGAGTGCAAGATAATAAGCAGATGCAAGTCCGCCGGGACCCGCACCGATTACCGCTACTTTCTTTCCGGTCTTTGGTTTGCATTCAGGCATATATTTATCTTCCGATGCAAAATCCATATCAGTTGCGTATCTCTTTAAATAATCTATTCCCACTCCGTTACCTTCCAGAAGGTTTCTTCTGCATGCAACTTCGCACGGACGAACACAAACACGTCCGCATATTGCAGGAAGCGGATTGGTTTCTTTGATAAGTCCTACTGCATCGCGGTACATTCCTTTGTTTATCAGAGCAATGTATCCCTGAACGTCAACACCTGCGGGACAGGTTTGCTTGCAGGGCGCTGTGCAGTCTGCGTAGTGGTTTGAAAGTAATAACTCGAGAGCTGACTTTCTTGACTTATGTACTTTATCGTTATCAGTCGTAATCTTCATACCTTCAACAATCTTAGTCGAACAGGAAGGCTGAAGCCCTCTCATACCTTCAACTTCAACAACACAAACGAAGCATGAAGAAAAAGGTGTTAATCTGTCATCGTTACATAATGTAGGAATCTCAATACCGTTGCGTTTAGCGAGCTGGAGAATTGTTTCCCCCTGAAAACCTGCAACTATCTTTCCGTTAAGTATTATATTTAATTTATTATCCATTTTAAGTTTAAACTTTTAATTTAGAATTAGAAAACAACGATAGAATCAAATTTGCACTTCGAATAACAGTCACCGCACTGGATACATTTATCCTGATGTATGAAGTGAACCTGTTTCTTCTCGCCCGTGATTGCCTCAGTCGGACATCCGCGTTTGCAGACCATACAACCGGTACATTTTTCAGGAACGATTTCATAAGTAAGAAGTTTCTTGCAGTAAACCGCAGGACATTTCTTGTCTCTTATGTGTGCTTCGTATTCATCCCTGAAATACTTAATAGTCGTAAGTACAGGGTTTGGTGCTGTCTGACCAAGTCCGCAGAGAGATGCATCCTTAATCTGATAAGCAAGTTCTTCAAGTTTTTCTATATCGCCTTCTTTTCCTTCGCCTTCTGTGATACGTGTGAGAATTTCAAGCATTCTCTTCGTACCGACGCGGCAGAAAGTACATTTACCGCAGGATTCTTTGCAGGTAAACTCAAGGAAGAACCTTGCAACGTCTACCATACAGGTTGTTTCATCCATAACCACCATACCGCCCGAACCCATAATCGCACCCGTTGCGTTCACCGAATCGTAATCGACAATTGTGTGCGACAGGTATTCAGGAATACAACCGCCTGAAGGACCGCCAAGCTGTACAGCCTTGAACTTCTTGTCGTCTATGATACCGCCGCCGAGTTTATAAATAATATCTTTAATCGTAATACCCATCGGAACTTCAACGAGACCGCCGTTTTTAATCTTACCCGTTAAGGCAAATACTTTAGTCCCTTTACTCTTTTCAGTACCGTACTTTGCGTATGCTGCGGGACCGTTTGTAATAATCCACGGAATATTAGCGTATGTTTCAACGTTATTAATGTTGGTTGGTTTTTTCCAGAGACCCGAGACTGCAGGGAACGGAGGACGTTTGCGAGGCATACCTCTTTCACCTTCAACAGATGCAATCAAAGCTGTTTCTTCACCGCAGACGAATGCACCCGCACCCTCTTTAATGTATAAGTCAAAATCAAAACCTTCAATACCGAGAATATCTTTTCCGAGATATCCGCGTTCGCGTGCCTGACCGATTGCAATGTTCAATCTCTTGATTGCAAGAGGATATTCTGCACGGCAGTAAATAACACCGTCAGATGCACCGATTGCGTAAGCACCGATAATCATACCTTCGAGAACAGAATGCGGATCGCCTTCAAGAACAGACCTGTCCATGAATGCACCCGGGTCACCTTCGTCAGCATTGCAGATAATATACTTTTCTTTAGAACGGTTATTGTTTGCAAACTTCCACTTTAAACCTGTAGGGAATCCACCGCCTCCGCGTCCGCGAAGACCTGAATCGAGAATAGATTTAATAACATCCTGCACACCAATCTTTTCATTCGCAATCTTCTTCACTGCTTCATAACCGCCGCGTGATTCATATTCATCAATGTTCTCAGGGTCCATACATCCGCAGTTACGGAGTGCAATCTTTACCTGACCGTCAAAGTAATCACCGAATTTTGTTTCTACTACATCAGACTTTACGAGGTATTCTTTAACCGGTGTGAAATTCACGATATGTTTATCAATAATCTCATCCGCTCTTTTAACATCAACTTCTCCGTAAAGATAATTACCAGATTCATCAATAATTTCTACCAGTGGTTCTTTGAAACACATACCAATACAACTTGTTTTCTTCAGTTCAAAATCAAGATTATCTGCTTCACGTATTCTCAGCAATTCATCATAGACTTTTCCTGCTCCTGCGGCAAGACCGCAACTACCAAGACCAACTATAATTTGTGTTTGTGACATATAATTTAATGTTTTTCTTTTCAGACTTTAGTTATTTGAAATATCTTTGGCCTTTGCGGCTAAAGTTTCTTTACGTTTAATTTCCTTAATCACTTCAACAGCTTTCTTACCATTCAGTTTTCCGTACGATTCATCACCAATCATCATAACAGGTGCAAGCGAACAGCATCCGAGGCACGCAACTGTCTCAAGCGTAAACATCCCGTCTTTGCTGGTTTCCCCGTCTTTTAAAGAAAGGAAATTCTGAACGTCCTCAGTAACTGCTTTAACGTTCTGAACGTGACAGGCAGTACCGTGGCACATTTTAACGATGTTCTTACCGACAGGATTAAGTCTGAACTGAGCGTAGAAAGTAACCACTCCGTACATATCGCTGACTTTAAGACCTGTTTCTCTGGAAATGAGCAGCATTGCTTCTGTGGGAATGTAACCAAATTTGTTTTGAGTCCCCTGTAACAAAGGAATGAGGTTGCCCTTTTTGTTCTTATACTTCTTGATAAGCGGTTCGATTAATTTCAAATCAACCTTTTTATCATCAACAGGCTTATCTTGTTTTTTATTAATACGTAATACTCTCATAAGAATAATTATTTAATATGTAAATTGTGAAAAGAAACAGAATATGATTCTGAACTTATTTTTAAATTTATTTCATAGTTAATTTATCAGGCAGACAATTTTTTATGAATTGCATTCGCAGCAATTCTGCCAGCACCCATAGCCTGAATAACCGTTGCAGCGCCTGTAACTATATCACCGCCTGCATAGACAAATTCTTTCGATGTCTGGTTAGTTTCAGGATTTACTTCTACGTTACCCCATTTATTTCTTTTGATGTCTGTTGCTGTCTGGAACAGAATCGGGTTCGAACTGTTTCCGATTGCAACTACTGCCACATCGCAGTTAATAACAAAATTTGAACCTTCTATAGGAACAGGTCTTCTGCGACCTGAAGAATCAGGTTCTCCGAGCTGCATCCTCATACATTCGAGTCCCTTTAAAATACCCTGATCATTTCCTACGTACTTAACAGGAGCGGTTAAAAGCATAAACCTTACGCCCTCTTCTTCTGCGTGTCTTACTTCTTCGTGACGTGCAGGAAGTTCCTGTCTCGAACGTCTGTAAACAACCGTTACTTCAGTAGAACCTGTACGGATAGCAGTTCTTGCAGCATCCATGGCAACGTTACCGCCGCCAAGAACAACAACTTTGTTACCTTTAGGCTTAGGAGTATCGTATTCGGGGAATTTATAAGCTTTCATTAAATTCATTCTCGTCAGGTATTCATTTGCCGAGAAAACGTTTCCGAGTGTTTCTCCCGGAATGTTCATAAACACAGGCAGACCCGCACCCACACCAATAAACACTGCGTCAAAATGCTCAAGCAGTTCATCCATCGTAATCGTATTTCCGATAACACAGTTCAGTTCAATCTTCACACCCATCTGTTTCAGGTAATCTATCTCGAAGTTAACTATGGATTTCGGAAGTCTGAATTCAGGAATACCATAAACAAGAACACCGCCTGCTTCGTGCAGGGCTTCGTATATTGTGACTGAATAACCTCTTTGTATTAAGTCAGCAGCTGCCGTAAGACCCGCAGGTCCTGAACCGACTATAGCTACTTTTTTCTTTAATTTCGTTTTAATAACAGGAACCTTAACCAGGTCCATTTTTCTTTCATAATCAGCAACGAACTTTTCCAGATTACCGATTGCAACAGGTCTGTCGCGTAAACCCAGAATACAAAGGGCTTCGCACTGTGATTCCTGAGGACATACTCTTCCGCAAACTGCGGGAAGCATATTCGTTTCCTTAATCTTTTTAGCGGCATCATCAACTTTTTCATCTCTGATTAATGAAATGAAAGCGGGAATATCAACATTCACAGGACACCCTTTAACGCATTTAGGGTCTTTGCACTGAAGGCATCGTCCTGCTTCGAGTTGTGCAAGTTCAGTAGTGTAACCGTACGGAACTTCTCCGTGGTTTGCAACACGAAGTCTCATATCCTGTTCGGGCATATCCTGACGCGGGATTTTAAGTTTAACTCTGTTCTCGTCAGCTTTGGAAAGACCGTGCCAGGTACAGCCGTGTTTCAGGCAAATGAAGAAAGGCATTAACTTTGAGAAAGCAGTGATAATAAGTTCTGCAACCGGTGAACCGCACTCGCCGCATACAGGTTCTTCAACAATTAAACTCTTCTTGCACTTCGGGCAGATTAAATCGTCGAGTTTGTCGTTTTCTGCTACTTCAACAGAAGATTCAACATCAAAAACGTCGAGATACGGACTGAGTTTTAATTCAGCTTCCTCACCTTTATACATAGACTTGAAGACGATATATTTTTCATCTTTTCTTTCATAGTTAAACGTATTTCTGCAATGCGGGCAGTAAGTGTTTAAGTATGTTTTAAACTTTAAATATTTTACATCTTCAAGCATAATAAACTGATGTTATAATTTTAAAAATCATCTGATTGAATTTAAGAGTGAATCTTTTTCGTCCTTAAGATATATGTTATTCCTTTTTTCCAATTCATCGAAATCAACTAGATGTCCGTTAAAATCGGGTCCATCAACACAGCAGAACTGAGTTCTGTTATCAACGGTAACTCTGCAGCCTCCGCACATACCCGTACCGTCAATCATAACAGGGTTAAGACTGACCATTGTAGGAATATTATATTTCTTTGTTAAATTACAAACGTTCTTCATCATTATAATCGGACCGATTGCATAGGCAAGTTTAATATCGTATCTCTCATCCAGATATTTTTTCAGAGGAGTAGTTACAAAACCTCTCTCGCCAAAACTGCCGTCATCTGTAGTGATAATAAGTTCATCGCATATGTGAGCCATTTCATCGTCGAGTATCATAGTTTCCTTATCTCTCGCACCGATGATACCGATAACGTAGTTACCTGCTTCCTTAAAAGCTTTGGCAACGTGGTGAAGAATCGCAACACCTGTACCGCCGCCGACCATAACAACCGTACCGATATTTTCAATATCAGCAGGTTTACCAAGCGGACCCACAACATCTTTCAGAGAATCGCCTTCTTTAAGGGATCTCATAAGAGCAGTAGTTTTCCCGACAATCTGGAATATTAGCGTGATGGTTCCCGAGAATGCATCTTTATCCGCAACAGTAAGCGGAATGCGTTCCCCTGTTTCATTGACCCTGATAATAACAAACTGTCCCGCCTTAACTTTCGCAGCGATTCTGGGTGCATTAATGTCAAATCTGATAATTGCTCCTTTAGAGAGCACCTGTTTTCTTACGATTTGAAACATTTGAAATAATTTGAAGTTATTAAAAACTTATTTGCTCCCAAGCTTACCACTCCAGACTATCGTCAAGTTTAATATCGCTTAAATCTTCTTCGCTCAAGCCGTGCCATCTGCATCCTTTTTTAGAACATAAGAAAAAATCAATTAACTTTGAACGTGCACTGATGGAAATAGCACCAACAGGCGATTCACAAACATCGCACTTTCTGTCATCAACCATTAATGTATGATCGCAATGGAAACAACGAAGGTCACCAACAGGCTTTCCTTCTGCGAGAAAGAGAGTTGATTTAGACGAAAAAACATTGAGGTACGGACTTAACAAAACAAAGCCTTCTTCGTTCTGTTCATTCACAAGTTTCAGCTTCAGCATATCCGATTCAATAAGGCTCTTTCTGCAATGCGGGCAGTATGCGTGCAGGAAAGTACCTGTCTCGAGAATCTCAAGATCTTCATTAGCATCAACTTCGGGATGTACAATATCGAGTGCATCACTATCGTTTTGTTTCTGGTAACCGTATTCCTGATACATCTTTCTGAGTACATTGTTAAGGTCTTCAAATTCCACGCTGTGGTTTTTGCAGCCGCGTCTTGTGCAATAACTGATTTTACCACCCATATCGAGAATGAGTGATGCCATAGGTGCTTTGCAGACTTTACATTCAGTCTTTGTGTTAATATCCTTTCCGCAATGCGGGCAGGAGAAAACAGCGACTTCTTCTGTATGACTATCTATACTGCAAATGTAATTAAAACTGCCATAGATTGAAGAGAGATTAATCTCGCCTTTCTTTTTCCCTGCATCGATTAATAAAGCGATGCTAGTCGCATTATCAACAAGTGTATCAGGGTCCATTAAAGACGCACTGCAATGGGGGCATTTTAGGTTTAGAGATAGAAAATTATACATAGTAGGGCTCCGTAATAATATTATTAAAAGATAAGATTTTATTTTGGGAAATCATCTTTATTCAACAGTAAATTAAGTTGTACAAATATAGTCAGAATTTGCAAATATGAAAATGCAAATAGGAAAGAACTTGAAGAGCAATTATGAATTAAGAATGATGAATTATGAATTAAGAGAAGAGATTTTAGACACGAATTAACATAAAAGACAGGAAAGAGTGTATATTAATTATACAAAAAGGATGACCGTTTGGGAGGGTGTAAAGGTCATCCTTTGAATTCAAATAAGACAAATCTTATTGATTGGATAAGAAGAATCTTACTTTATTAATGTTAGTTTCTTTGTTTGTATAAAACTTCCTGATGTTAGTTTGTATAAATATGTGCCTGATGAAAGTGCTGAACCGTCGAATGTTGTTTCGTATGTGCCCGGTGCGAGTGATTCGTTTACAAGTGTTGCGACTTCGCGTCCCATTAAATCAAATACAACAATCTTTACATTTCCCAACTTTGCAATTTCAAATTTGAATTTTGAACTGTTATTGAACGGGTTCGGATAGTTTTGTGATAATGAGAACGCAGACGGGATTTCTGTGGAGATATTTTTAATACCGACTGAATTTCCAGTGGGATTCCGCATATAATATATCTCACTGTTTCCCAAATTTCCACGAAGGTCATAACAGACAATATGCACAACCGAACCGGATAATGATATAGAAGGATTATATGAACGAGCGGGCGTATTCGTTAGTCGAACATCAGCTCCCCAGTTTACACCACCGTCAGTTGAACGTTTATAGTATAAATGTGAATTCCCGTTGTCACGGTCATCTTGCCACACAATATGAACAAAAGTACCGGATATTGTTACAGACGGTTCTCTTGATATATCATTGTTATTGGTTAGCCTCGTATCTGCTCCCCAGTTCAGACCACCATCCGTAGAGCGTTTATAATATATTTCCTCATTTCCGTCACGTTGTTCATCCCACACAACATTTACTAACTGTCCATAGGCAGCAATACGAACATTGACTGAATTACCAGGGTCATTAGTCAAACGTGTATCAGCCCCCCAATTTGTTCCTCCGTCAGAAGAGCGTTTGTAGTAAATCTCCCTGTTCGCATCACGTAAATCCCACCACGCAACATTAACAGTTTGCCCTGAAACTGCTACAGAAGGATAAAACGATTCGTACGGATTATTTGTAAGACGTATATCAGTTCCCCAAGTTGCACCTCCGTCATTAGAGCATTTATAATATACTTCAGTATTCGATGTTCCTTGCCATTTATTCCAGACAACGTGAACAGATGAACCAGACACTGCAATAGAAGGATAATTTGACCCTAAGTCGCTGCCTAAAACTACATCAGGTCCCCAGTTTAAACCACCATTCGTTGAGCGTTTATAAAATACTTGCCCTTGACCACTGCGTGTATCATACCATACAACATGCACAAATTGACCCGAAACTGCAATTGAAGGGTTCGATGAATTGTAAATTGCATTTGTCAGCCTTATATCTGTTCCCCAGTTAATACCTCCGTCAGTTGAGCGTTTATAATATATCTCAGTACTGAAACCAACACTATCTCTACCATCATACCAAACAACGTGAACGTTATCTCCACTTGATGCTATACACCATGCACTATTAAATGTCATGGATAACGCAGAATCATTTGTCAGTCGTACTTCCGGCTGCCATTGACTAAAGCAATTTTCAATGGTCATTGTAAATTGAAGAATGATCATTAAAACAATTGTAAATAAAACATTTCTTTTCATAGTTTTCTATATTTATTTATTAAAAGTCCTGTTGTACGTTTCAGCGTAAAACAAGCATTATTTTAAATAAAACAATTTTCCCAATACTCTCCATCTTATTACAATATAAGTTGAAGGTAAAACTTAACTTTTAAATGATTTCTAAACTACTTTTATACACGTCCTTACTTACTTTTCCAGTGCCGTCTTATTTGGTTTCGACCATGCAAGTAAACCGTCACGAACTTCTTTCGATAAAATATCCCAGGATACTCTGACGGCAACATTAGATTTCTCGTCACCGTGAACTATATACTGTCTCTCTTCATCAGTTGAAGTTATATTAACTACCAATACATATTTTTCAAGAATTGG
>JBMOHR010000079.1:0-13435 GCA_049317745.1 Ignavibacteria bacterium | reverse complement strand
GTAAATATTGTGTCCCTACTCCCTAAAATTGATAATGTTTCTTATCATACCAGCGAATATAAAGTAATGAAATGGCAATACACTGTACCAATACAATCTTCCCATCAAACCTTTTGGTCTGTAAGTAGCAATTTGATTAAGCATAAATATATCTTCCTTTTTTTCAATATTAAATTCAAGCCATGCTTCGCCAGGAAGTTTCATTTCTGCGTATAACAAAAGCCTTTTATTTAGCTTGTCGGCAAGTAAAACTCTCCAGAAATCTAAAGCATCACCATTGTTAATCTCTTTTGGGCTTCTTCTTCCTCTTCTTAACCCGACTCCACCAACAAGTTTATCCAACAAACCTCTTACAATCCAGAGAAAATCAGCGTAATACCAACCCCTGTCGCCTCCAATAGCCCAGATATTATTGAGTATAATATTAATATTAATTTCTGATATTTCTTCAGACCTGCTGTCTTTTAAACATCCGTAAACAGGTATTTCGATATGAACATTAAGATCTTCATCACTTGAACTGCTAAGTGCATCGCTCCAGCTTGAGAGTACCATGTTTTGTTCAATCTTCTGAAAAGCAAACTTAACAGCTTCTTTATAAGAAAGAGTATTTACTAAAATGACGTCATCGATGCCTTTTAATATACATACAGTTTCAATTTTCATACTATCAACGAGGCTGGAAGCCAGTTTAAAAGAAATAGCTGTTACAAAATACAGCCAATACGAAGAAAGTTTTGGTGTTAATACAGGTATTGTGTATATAAACCTCTTTATTCCCCGAACTTCTGCAAACAAAAGCAGCATTTCTTTGAACGTTAATATATCTTTGCCTCCAATGTCAAATACTCTGCCATAACTTTCAGGTTTTAACTTTATCCCTGATAAATATTTAATGACATCTCTGATTGCAATAGGCTGGCATTTTGTATTTAACCATTTTGGTGCGACCATTACAGGTAATTTTTCAACGAGGTCCCTGATTATCTCAAATGAAGCACTTCCTGAACCTACGATTATAGAAGCCCGTAAAACAGTTAAAGGGATTTCGGAATTCGAGAGTACAGA
Source organism: Ignavibacteria bacterium (assembly GCA_049317745.1). Taxonomy (GTDB): domain Bacteria; phylum Bacteroidota; class Ignavibacteria; order Tepidaquicellales; family Tepidaquicellaceae; genus CAIKZJ01. The sequence goes on along the minus strand of JBMOHR010000079.1, from coordinate 12,367 downwards.
TTCAACATTCTTCCGGGAATCAAGATGTTTAGAAAGATGATAATCATTCGAAATACCACTCAGGTAGATAATGTGTTTACAGTCTGTGGTTTTAATTAAACTGATAAAGTTTACAGCGCTTTTATTCTCCAATTGAGTAAAGTCACCTGTTGAAGAACTCATTGAATGAACAAGGTAATACGCTACATCAATATTAGCAGGTAACTTAGAATTATTTGAGTCTAATAAATCAATTTCAATAACGCTAACCCTGTCTTTGAATTCATAATTATATTTAAATCTGCTTTTATTTCTTACAAGACATATTACTTCATGTCCTTCTTCCAGTAATACAGGAATTAATCGTTTTCCGATGTATCCATTTGCCCCTGTTAACAGAATTATCATAAAATCAACTGTTATAAATTAAAATATGTCTTTCTTTCTTTTGAATTAACAAACTTGCCGTTATCTTTAATATGTTTTATTATTCTTGAATAATTAGGACTTGATGCAAGAGCTTTATGGTATCCAATAAGTATTAACTGGTCGCTTGCTCTTGAAAGAGTAACAAGAAGTTTTCTGTCTATACCCTCGGTATTTATTGATTCGAGATTTCTTAGTTGGCACGGGTTGTGAACGGCAAACGATACAATAATAATTTTTCTTTCCGACCCCTGAAACCTTTCTACAGTATCAATTGTAATTTTATCGCATTTATCCTCATTCTGAAGATGCTTACTTATTAATGCTATTTGCGCTCTCCAGGGGGTGATAATACCTAAGGTATTGTCGGAAAATGTTTCCCCATAAATATCTCTTATTGTCTTAAATAGGCTGACAACAATCTGTGACTCGCTGTAGTTAGACTTCGAAGTTCTTTCGTATAGACTATCTATGAATATAGTCCTTGAGGAAGATAAAAGTATTTCAATACTGTTATCTGAATTAATATTGAAAACATCGAATGTGTTTTTCTGGGATTCGATTCCTGACTTAAGTTTGTTCTTGTAAGCATGGTTTATTAATTCTGAAATGTCCTCATGCAGCCTATAGTGAGTCTCAAGCATCCCAATAGCATCGTTCCATTTATTCTTTTTACATACAGAATATAATCTCTCGAACAGCGAGATATTTAAATTAGTTATACCAATATTATTAAGGTCAGAGTCCTTAACAATCGTCTTACTTTCTTCCTGTGTAACGACAGCCGGTAACTGATTCTGGTCTCCAATTAAAATAAACTTTCTGAAGTTACAAAGTATTCCGATGATTGAGGAATCATAAAGTTGTGAAGCTTCATCAATAATTACAGTATGAAGGTCAACGATGTCTTTTAAGTCGTATATTTTTGACAGGAAAGAAGTTACAGTAGATACGAAGACTTTTTTACCTGCGATATTTTCTCTCAGTTCATTAATTCCTGATTTCTTAAAAACCTCACTTATATCAAAACTGCTATTGAATGATTTGCCGCCTATCTTAAGGAAACTAATTCTGTTTTCATTAAGCTTTGTGCATATTTCCTCTACTGCCCTGTTTGTGTAAGCAAGAATTACTACAGAATTTGAATCAGCATTATTTTCTGAAATAATATTCTTAACTATCTGGATTAATGCAGTTGAGGTTTTACCTGTACCCGGGGGACCCTGCATTAGAAAATAATCTTCGGATTCTAAAGCTTTTTTAATGCAGTTGTTCTGATCTTCGCTTAAATTAACATCAGTGATGTAACCGCTATTCTTAGTCTGCGGTTTTCTTAATCCCAGAATTAATTCTCTTTTGTATGAAGATGCTCTCAGGAAATCATACATAGACTGAATAACAGACCAGATATTCGATTCAACTATGTCGTGTTCGATAGACCACATTGTATTATCAGAAAAATATTCGTCGTCAAGTTGTCTGTTGTGTAGTTCAAACAGTATTTTATCGTTCAAAATACTTTTAATCTTACCCCTGTATAACTCTGCATTTGTAGGGCTTGAGGTGTCATTTTTATATAATATGGCAAAGTCACCCTCGCGGAAATTATGGTTTATCTTTTTTACTAAATCAAAAGTGATTAAATTACTATCGGCATCAAAGTCTGATAATGAGATTTCAGGAATAATATTAAAATCCTTTTCCTTCTCTTCCTTTTCTTCAAGCCATAGAGAAGAAAACCCTTTATTTCCGTACTCCGCAGAACTGTTATTCCCGGTTTTTGATTCCATTTGTTCTCTTACAGCAAACGACAGATGATAACGGTAATACTTGCTTTCCAGGTCAGTTACAGATTTCAAAAGTGTGGAAAATTCGATTACATCATTCATACTGAAAGGCGGTACAGAACCGACTTCTGAATTTAAAAACTTATTAAGTATGCTGTAATAGTTATTGGAAAGGTTAAATATTTCTGAGACAATCTGATTTCTTACTGAAAGAACGGCTTTTTCTTCGAATAAGCTTGCAGATACATTCCTGAACGGATATTGATTTGTTGATGAATAAAGGATTGAGGACGTACCTTTTCTGTCGTTGCCGAAAGATGATTTTAACAATAAATTATAACACACAATCTGCATCTTATGATTTTGCCAGACACTTTTATCTTTTGGAGCTTTACCGCTTTTTAATTCAAAAATGTTACGGTTATCAGGTGCATTTACAGGAACGATTAATGCATCAAGACGTCCATTAATGCCATAAACAGGGGATAAGAAAGTAGGTTCAATTTTTATCCTGTTGCTTCTTTTTTCCTTAAACAGTTTAATCAGGTTAATAAAATGAGTGCGGATAATATCACTTTTAAGGTTGTTTATTCCTTCTTCGCCAATGACAGCAGTTCTCAGAGGGCTTTCCTTTATTAATTCATCTAAAGTTACATTGGGGTCTATATTCGGGTCGCAAATTAATCTGTCCATCAGGCCATTAACGAGTGTGCCTTTGAATGCCGACTCTCCCATTGTTGATGGGATTAATTTTTTAACAAAGAATATATTCGGATTGCCACCCAGAAAAGAAAAGCACTCTGCTATCTCGGAAGCCTCAACCAGAAAATCAGGTTCGATAACCAGCAATGATTCTTTAGAAGAAGTATAAAAGTATTTTTCAATAACAGACGCTTTTATGTTTATCAGATTAATAGTCTGATATTTCTTCAGGTTTCTGTTTAGTATTTCAAGGTCGGGGAAATGAGAATCGAACATCCTGAACGAAAATCTGTACGAATCTTCGATACCCTCACAGAAGATGGAAAAGAACTTACTTCCGTTTTCATTCAGTTTTATTTCTGTTATGTTTAAAATAACACACTTTATTAAACCGATATCGTTTGATGTATCCCGTTCTTCTTTTGTAATATTGACAGGGTTCGAATATTCTATTACAGAAGAAAGGTCTTCGGGAATATCTGTACCTGATAATTCAGACACAATGTGAGATAAGACGTGTAAAGACTCTAAAAACTCAGCATCCGTAAAATGAATTTTCTTTTTAATGGATTTGTACAAGAACGTTTTGAACCAGTAAATATTGTCTTTCAGGGATGCTTCAAATATATTAGTACTAATAATATAATCAATCCTTGTGTATAAATTCGAAAAGCTTATATCTTCTTCTATAGGAATTTCATTGAATAGATTCCGGAAAATTCTTTTGAATGAAATAACTTTTGAGAGAAGGACAGTATTATTTTCGAATACCTCCGTTAACTCTTCGTAAAATTCTATAGATTTAGATTGTGGTAATAAATTCATTTTAAAGTAAGTGTTGTTTCCTTGGATTCTTTTTCTTTAAGATAGTTTAAGTAAAGAATACTTAAAAGTAAAATTTAACAGTACATCTTTATTGCAGGAAGAGCAATCAGCCTCAGATTTTGAGAAATATGGTACTGAAATGCTTTTATCATATAAAATTAATTATTTTTCAACTAATTTCAATGTTTTAAACATAGTATTTATGCTCGAAAACATAGAAAAGTTAAATAACGAGATTGCAGGAGTTTCATCGTCAATAAAGGATAAAGATTCATTAGAGAATTTCAGGATTAAGTTTTTAAGCCGTAAAGGTTTATTAAATGACCTGTTTGAAGATTTTAAGAATGTAGATAAATCGCAAAAGGGTGCAGTCGGTAAAGCTTTAAATGAACTGAAGATATTGGCACAGAAAACTTATGATGAGAAGCAGGCTGAAATTGAGAAACTCACTGTCAGTACGGGTTCAAAGGAAGATTATACGTTACCGGGAAGAAAATTTAATCTTGGTTCAAAGCATTTAATAACTCAGGCATTAGAAGATATCAGCAGTATTTTTCAGAGGATAGGTTTTAAAGTTGTTGACGGACAGGAAATTGAAGATGAATACCATAACTTTGATGCATTGAATACACCTGATTACCATCCATCGCGTGATATGCAGGACACATTTTATCTGAAGAATGAAGGTAAAGATAAAAGATATCTGTTACGTACACATACTTCGCCTGCCCAGGTTCATATAATGAAAACACAGAAACCGCCTGTAAGGGTTATAATTCCAGGTAAGTGTTACAGGAATGAAGCAATAAGTGCACGTTCGCTTTCGATGTTCCATCAGGTAGAGGGTTTGTACGTTGACAAAAATGTTACATTCAGGGAATTAAAAGGTACGCTGGATTTCTTCGTAAAAGAGTTTTTCGGCAAGGATTTAAAGACAAGGCTACGTCCGAGTTTCTTTCCTTTTACAGAGCCATCTGCTGAAATGGATGTAGAATGTTATCTCTGCAACAGCAAGGGATGCAGGATTTGCAAGTACACAGGCTGGCTTGAAATCTTAGGCTGCGGAATGGTTGACCCCAATGTATTTAAGCACGTTGGTTATGACCCTGAGGAATATTCTGGTTTTGCGTTCGGAATGGGAATTGAAAGAACGCTTATGATACGCCATTCTGTTCCAGACATCAGGATGTTCTATGAAAACGACATAAGATTTTTAAAACAATTTTAAACTATAATAAATGAAATCAATAAATATAATTCTTCTGGCAATATTCTTAATGGCATTTGCCGGTAAAGGTTTTTCAAAAACATTAAAACAAGAGGGTAATATAGTGGCAGACGATAAAAACGTTGTAGTTAAATTCGAAACAACAATGGGTGATTTTAAGGTGACATTATTCATGGATAAAGCACCTATAACAGCAGGTAATTTTAAGAGCCTGGTTGAAGAGGGATTTTTTAACGGAATAATTTTCCACAGAGTAATAGACGGATTTATGATACAGGGCGGAGACCCAACAGGGACAGGCCGCGGCGGGTCTAAGAAAATCATTTCTGATGAATTCGGAGAAGGGCTTAAGCACGACAAAAAAGGAATGCTCTCTATGGCGAACTCAGGTCCGAATACAGGGTCATCACAGTTCTTTGTAACACTTGTACCAACACCATGGCTTGACGGAAAGCATGCAATATTCGGCGAAGTTACAGAAGGAATGGATATAGTTGAAAAGATAGGTAAGACACCAGTAGGCCCAGGCGACAGACCTGTCACTGAAGTTAAAATGATAAAAGTAACAATAGAATAATTATTATAATCATAAATTTATTTAAAGGAGTAAACAATGTTTAATAAATCAATTTATTATCTTATGGTATTCTTCTTTGCATTTGCAGTAATCGCAGGATGCGGAAAAGAAGAACCGAAACAGAAGACGGAAGAAAAGAAACAGGAACCAGTAAAGCAGCAAACGACTGAAACTAAGCAAGACACTGCAAAAGATGTGAAGAAAGAAGATGTTAAAACCGATGCAAAAAAAGATGGCAAAAAGATGGATTACGTAGAGTTTGAAACAACGATGGGTAACTTTAAGGTAAAGTTATACAGTGATAAGGCACCTTTAACGACTTCCAATTTCAGAAATCTTGTTGAAAAAAGTTTCTTTGACGGAATAATATTCCACAGAGTAATAGACGGATTTATGATACAGGGCGGAGACCCAACAGGAACAGGCACAGGTGGTTCAGGTGTAAAAATACAGGATGAATTTGGACCAGGATTAAAGCACAGCAAAGAGGGAATCCTTTCTATGGCTAATGCAGGTCCTAATACAGGAACATCTCAGTTCTTTATTACGTTAGCAGCTACACCACATCTTGACGGAAAGCATGCAGTATTTGGTGAAATAGTAGAAGGTATGGACGTTGTTAAAAAGATTGGAAAGACAAAAGTTGGACAAGCAGACAAACCTGTAACAGAAGTTAAGATGAAAAAAGTATATATGGTAGAAGATTAATCTTTAATAACATAGTTAGTTTTACAACAATCCCGGACACTCTCCGGGATTGTTGTTTATAATTCATATCTCTGTTCGGTTACTTTTGACGTAAGATAAGGCAAAGTATTACGTTACAAACCCGCATTCACCCCGCATTCACCCCGTATTCACCCCGCTTTCATATTCTTAGTGTAGAGGGTACAAAAATAAGTTGATTCCTGAAATTCTCTAAGGTGCAAAAGATAATATTTACAGTTCACCGATATCTTCGTTCCAGAGTTCAGGGTTTGCTTCAATAAAGTCTGTCATCAGTTTTTTGCATTCATCAAGGTCAAGGTCTGTTACTTCAACTCCGTGTTCACGCATAAATTCAGGTCCGCCCGGGAATGTCGCTGATTCACCTACGATAACTTTTTTAATTTCAAACTGTACGACTGCACCTGAACAAAGATAACAAGGCATCAATGTTGAGTATAAGACAGTATCTTTATAAGAGCCTATTCTGCCAGCATTTTCGAGGCAGTCGATTTCAGCGTGAAGCGTTGGGCTACCTTTCTGAACTCTCTGGTTGTGCCCTCTGCCGATAATCTTACCGTCTTTAACTAATACAGAGCCGATAGGAATACCGCCTTCTGCTAATCCTTTTCTGGCTTCATCGATTGCAGCTTTCATAAATTCATCCATAGTATATATAGTTTTAGTTTTATAATAATATTGATTCTATTCGGGTATTATTCCTATACCCCACTCTTTGTTTGGTTTCTCACCCATAGTAAATTCAAGTGTTCCGCCGTTCATAATATCTTTATGGGTAATGTAACTTTTATCGTATTGTTTACCATTCAGTTTTGCGCTTTGAATATAAATGTTTTTACTGTTTGTATTATTTGCAATGATTGTAAAGTCTTTACCGTTAACATTATGAATTACTGCTTTTGCGAGTTGTGGTGAGCCAATGCAGTAAATACCGTTAGCAGGATTGACAGGGTAGAATCCCATTGCACTCAGAATGTACCAGGCAGACATTTGTCCGCAGTCTTCATTACCAGAATAGCCTGAAGGTGAATCGGTGTATTGTTCATTCATAACTTTTGCAGTATAGAACTGAGTTTTCCAAGCTTCATTCGTAAAGTTATAGAAGTAAATAATCTGCTGACTTGGTTCGTTGCCGTGTGCATACTGTCCTATGAATCCCGAAGCATTACCATTTACATCCTCAGGTTTAGCTTCGAGAGTAAAGAACTCATCGAGTTTATTGGAAAACTTTTCTTTACCTCCCATAAGGTCGATAAACTTATAAACGTTGTGCGGGACGTACCAGAGATACTGCCATCCGTTACCTTCAGTGAAAGGATAACCTCCGTTACCGCCATATTTTAAGGGGTCAAACGGCTCTATCCATTTCCCTTCATTGTCTTTAGCTCTGAAAAAGCCAATAGATTTATCGAATAAATTCTTATAGTTTCCCGAACGTTTAATAAAGAAATCATAATCTTCATTCTTACCGAGTGCTTTAGCGAACTTAGCAGTACACCAGTCGTTGTATGCAATTTCAAGAGTTAATGAAACTGATTGAGTCTGAAGGTTTTCGGGAAAATATCCGTATTTGTTAAGTAAATCAAATGTAGAATTCTTATGCGGAGTTGAGGATGATGATATGACTGCGTCGTATGCTAAATTCCAGTCTACACCTTCCAAACCTTTAAAGTATGCATCTACTATAACCGGTATTGCATGATTACCAATCATGCAATATGTTTCTTCGCCCCATAACTGCCAGATGGGCAAATAGCCGTAATTCTTATATTGCCTGAGCATAGAATTAATAAAGTCAGCATTCCGTTTCTTCTGAACTAAAGTGTATAAAGGATGTGCTGCCCTGTATGTATCCCATAATGAGAAAGTGCTGTAATGAACTCCGTCAGGTGCTTTGCTTACTTCAAAGTTCTGGTTGATATAATTACCATTCTTATCTGCGATATTGTTCGGCTGAATGAAAGCATGGTATAAACCTGTATAGAATATTCTTTTCTGAACATCAGTTGCTTCAATATCGATGCAGGATAATTCTTCATTCCATTTTGATTCTGCAATTGATGAAACTTTATCAAAATCAAATCCGCTGATTTCCTGTTCGAGATTTTCTTTTGCACCTTCCTGACTTACTGAAGACAGACCTACTTTTACGATTAATGGTACGCTATTATTCTCATTGAAGATGAGGTTTAGTTTAAGGTCTGTATCATTGCCAATGTCAATATTCTCAAAGATATTGCCACGGGTCTTAATAAAGTCAGATGAGAAAGGTCTTGAGAACTCAGCACGAAAATAAACTTTTCTTAATCTTGCCCAGCCAGTTACAATTCTGTATCCTTCAATAGTGTTATTGTTTATGATTCTGACCTGTGAAGAAATAATTTTACATGACCAGTACGGACGTTTTTTATCGAGTGAATGAAATAAGTCAACGATTAAATTATAAGGTTTATTTTCAGGGAATGAATATCTGTGCATACCACAATGCTCGGTAGCAGTAAGTTCGGCTTTAATGTTATAATCGTCGAGCAGTACACTGTAATATCCCGGGTGTCCTGTTTCGTTTTTATGTTTAAAGGCAGAACTATATCCTTTTTTGATGCTGTCACCAGGAATCCATTTTAATTCTCCTGCATAAGGCATAAAGAGAAAATCAAAAAGGTCGGCAACACCAGTACCGTTTAAGTGTGTGTGGCTGAATCCAACGATTGTAGTATCTTTGTAATCGTAGCCGCTGCAAGGGTCTTCAGGGTTTTCTCTTGTATCGGGGCTTAGCTGCACCATTCCAAAGGGATAAGTTGCCCCCGGGAAATTGCTACCTGAAAGACTCTGTTTGTCAATCGAACCTGTTCCGATAAATACGTTTACATGTTTAGAATTATTCGATTGTGAAAAGACACTTGATGTAACCAGGAATAATAAAACCAAACAGGTGTATAGTTTATTCATAATTGCCATTTTAATTTTATTCTAAAAACTTCTTTATTGTCTGACTCTCTGATGATTGAACCATAGTGTATGTTTCCATCGGTTTCTTTGAATATGTTTACTGATTGTCCGAATTTACATTCAGAGAGAAAATTCATTTCAAATTCTTCCGGAATATTGTTGTGTCTGAAATCAAATTCATAGGTATCGAGAAACCATTCAGGATATTTAATGTTGCTGACGTGACCGTTTAAATCAATATCACTGTAAACAATTATTCTGGAACAGCAGAGTAAAGGGTTACTAAGTTGTTTTATTTTAGCAGGGTAATTCACATCAGCTGTTTTAACATCAAGGGCTTTTCTTCTGTCAACAAAATTATCAATAATCTGCGGACGTCTTAGTTTATAATCAATCATAGCCCATTCGGTTATTGCGTAAGAAATTTCATTTTCGTTATTATCATAAAGTATAAAATGCCTGTCGGTTTTTAATCTTTCTATACCGTGCACCCATGTTTGAAGTTTAACGGTTTCATTCCATTTCGGGTATTTAATAACTTTTACAATAATCTTTACAAGAACCCAAACAAAACCATTATGCTGCATAAAAGTATAACCGAAACCTCTTTTCTCGGCTGCTTTGCTTGCAAGATTCTGCATGAAGTTACAAAGTGCGACAGGGCTCATTCTTTCTTTTGTATCGACATCGTTAGAATTTAAAATATATTCTTCTGTCTCGAAAGGTGTCATTTAATATATTAAAAGTTATATAATATTATGCATTTTAAAGTTGAATAGAAATTCTTAAAACAGTGGTGAGCATTGCGTTTAAAAACCAAGTTGGTCTTTGGTATATTCATAAGCATATTAGTGCTTCTTAATCAAGTATGTTTAAATTGTTTTATCTTTTTACTAAATTCTTTTCTGTCTGTTTAAAACAGCTGTAACTTTAAAATAATTAATAGAATACTAAATTAAATAATATGAGTTATAATACTGCTTTAGATGCTTTTTTCTCTAACTGGTTCTTAAACTTAGGCATTCTTGCCGTAATGATGATATTGTTATATTACATAAGGTCTAAATTTATATCTTTTCGTAAAGTAACAATGTTTATAAATATACTTTTTCCTTTAATAATATTTATCTGGGTATTTACATTTCTTCTTCTCAATGCATTGTACCTCGGATACGGGCATCCAAAAGGTGTTACCGGAGTTATATTATCAGAAAACCGTCTGTTTGTAGTTGATTTCCTTCTTGGCGGTGGAAGCAGGGCTACATCACCCACTAAATATGCCAGAATACACATATTAGATGCTGAGACAGGCAAAAAGACACTTCGTTTCACAACGGGAGAGGCAGGAGAACTTACAGGAATTAAAGGAGACAGTCTGATATTTCATGGAGAAGACCTCTTAAAAATATTTTCTTCTTCAAACGGGAAGCTTATAGGAAAATTAGGACGCAAAACGTTACCAGATATCTTTCCCGAATTATCGGCGGGAATTGATAATGTAATGATTTCACGTTCCGATAAAATGCTGGAACTAAGGACACTTGACGGAAAACGTTACAACCTGAGTATGGAAACTGCAAGCCTTTATCCGGAAGTGAAGAACAACAGAAATAGGGAAAAATCAAAGGACAGAGTAATTTTTGTAAATAATGAAAAAGAAATTAAAACTAATGCCGGGCCTGCCGGGACTGTATTACTTTCATTAGGCGGTGAAAAAGGTAATCAGGAAATAATGTATCTTAAGGGGAAAAACGGTAATCAGGTTAATGATAATGAATTCTTAATGGGGAAATTCATTGCTGTGAGTGAAAAAGAAAATTGCTTTGTGATTTTAAGTTATGAGACTACAAAGAAGACCGGATTAATCCTGACCTGTTTTACACTTGACGGAAAAGAAAAATTGTGGGAATTAAGAAAGGATTCATTGAGAGTTGAAGATGATCCTGAAGATCCTTTAACAACTGAATCTACAATGGACGATAACTCAGAAAAGTTATTTTTTGCTATGAAAGATGAAATTATTTGTTTAGACATTAAAACAGGGGATATTATATGGAGGCAAAAACTTTAAATAAATAGATTCTAATCTTCAAATTTATATCGTTCAAGATTTTCTGGTACTAAAAAAGCCGAAAGAACATATTTTTCCTGTCTATATTTCGAAACTTCATTAAGAAAATAACCCAGGTTTGGCGCTTTTAATCAAAAAATATACAATAAAAACAAAAGAATTAAACCTTTTATTTGCATACGGGATAATAATCAAAGAAGAAAAGACAAGGTCTGAGTAAAATGAGGCAATTAATTCAATAGAATTTGAGATTAAGAAATAGCAAAATCAAGGTATTTTATGGATATTTATAAAGTTGAAATTTAAACATATTTCAATATTTTAATACTGTTTTATAATGATTATATTAATTGTTTTACTGAAAATTGTATGAATATAGCATTATTAACGGGTGGTTTATCATCGGAACGTGAGGTATCACTTTCTTCGGGTCGTGGTATATTAAAAGCGTTAAGAAGTTTAGGGCATGAAGTGACCTTAATAGACCCTATTTTTGGTAAAGAAAAGGTTGAAGAAGAGCAGATTTTTAAGGATAAAGTATCAAAAGAATATCCAACTCTGGATAAAATAAGGATATTACAGAAAGAAAGTTCAAGAAAAATACTCGAATGTATAAACTCGGATTTATTCAACAATATTGATTTAGCTTTTCTTGGACTGCATGGAAAATATGGTGAAGATGGAAAGATACAAACTTTACTTGAGTTAAGGGGAATAAAATACACAGGTTCGGGAGTTCAGTCTTCGTGTGTTGCGATGGACAAAGATTATTCAAAGATTGTGTTTTACAGAATGGGTATCCCGACTCCTGACTGGAAAGCGCTTACAGTCGTGAGTGATGCAGATTATGATGAATGTTTAAAGATGTTTGGAAGTCCTTTGGTCATAAAACCAAATGATGAGGGAAGTACAGTCGGTCTTTCGATTGTGAATAATAAAGAAGATTTTTACAAAGGAATAGAGTTAGCTTTTAATTATTCAGAAAAAGTATTAGTTGAGAAATACATAAAAGGACGCGAACTAACTGTATCCATAATAGACGGAACTGCGTATCCTGTAATAGAGATAGTACCGAATGAAGGGTTTTATGATTACGA
>JBMOHR010000078.1:0-13514 GCA_049317745.1 Ignavibacteria bacterium | reverse complement strand
AGAATCTAGAAGTCAGAATCTAGAAGTCAGAATCTAGAAGTCAGAATCTAGAAGTTAAAACCGAAAAAATAGAATAAATCATTCTTAAGCCCCTAAGTACGATATGTCAATACAATCTTATTATTTCTATTTCAATAGCTCGATGCCGGCGAATTCGCGATAGAGAGTTAACTGATCGAGTATGAAATTATATTTGTCGGATTTGTCAACTATGATTTCGGAAATGATTTGTCCGAGACCGGGGCCGAGCATAAATCCCTGACCGCACATCCCTACTGCAAGGAATATGTTTGACGCCTCTTTAGTCCATCCTACGATAGGGAAGCCGTCTGGAGTCATTGGATATAAGCCACGCCAGGTCCTGCGGATTCGCAGATTGCGTAAACGTGGATACAATTTTAATATCCTTTTTACTACAAGAGGAAGAAATACAGATGTGTTGTCAGTATCTTTTCCGAGTATAGCGGGTTTTGGAGTTATGCAGAATACTACCTGTCCTTCCTTGTTCTGGTAGAAATAATAATTTGCAGAGTTCTCGTCCTGGCGAATATCAACAACCATTGGCTTAAAGAATGGTTTAACGGGTTCGGTAATACCTGCTTCATGACAATCCGGATTAACAGGGATATCAAGGTTAGTAAGCAAACCTATTTCTCTAGCATCACCACCTGCTGCATTGATAATAATGCCAGCAGCGTATTTGTCTTTATTTGTCTGAACTTCAATTATTTTATTATTCTCAATTTTAAAGCCTGTGACTTCTTCATTAAAGAAAAATTCAGCCTTTTGCTCTTTAGCAAGTTTTAAATATGCACCTGTAAGTTTGAGCGGGGAAGCAGAGCCGTCTTCGGGAGAGAATGTACCGCCTCTTAAGTTTTCAGGATTAATTCCCGGGACTAGTTCTTTTACTTTATCAGCATCGACCCAATCAATGTTGAGGTTAAACTTCTTTTGAGTGACGAGTAACTTTTTTAATTTGCTTTCCAGTACTTCATCATAAACCGGGAAAAGGTAACCGCCTGAAATCCAGTCTATATCTATGTTATGTTCTTTCTCAAATCTGTTCATCAATTCGATAGTAATCTGGCAGATTTTAATCTTCGCAGGGTCTGAGTGTGTAGCCCTGATACCGCCAATAGCAGCGCGGTTTTGCCCTCTTCCTTCTGACGGGAGTTTCTCAATGACACCGACTCTAAGACCTTTCTTAGCAAGGTAATATGCTGCAGGGACACCAATGCTACCTGCACCGATAATTAATACATCAAACTTTTTCATATTGAATCCTCACTTTCTTCATTAATTATTGCACCCATCGGAATTTCAACACTTAGCGGACGTTTAGTATTTTCTGCGACTTCAAACCAGTTAACACCTGCGGCAGAGAAAATTCTTGGAAGAAGGATAGAGCAGGTACGGGAGCCGCATGCTCCCATACCGACACGAATCTGCTTTAACTGATTGGCATCTTTGATCTCATTATCTTTAATGAATTTTATTATCTCTCCGACTGATACTCTTTCGCATCTGCAAAGTACGGCGTTATCCGGAATATAATTGAAGACAGGTTTTGGCAAAGGTTTGATTTTATCCTCATCCTGAACTCTTATACCGGCAATCTTAATCGCATTTTCCAGTGTAACTTTGAAAGTGATTAAATAAGTTTTATACTTTTTATTAAACTTAATTTTCATTACTTCACCTTTCTCGAGGTAGTTCCCGTCAGTATCTGTAAGCGAAATGAATTCATTCTCGTGGAATGCTGGTATAAACTCATGAGGAAGAACAACTTCAGCCCATTCACCGTAGAGTTTCTTTGCTACTGAGATTGCGAGTCCGGGGCACACGGCAATGCACTGACCGCAGCGGGTACAGTCTTCGCCAGTGTAAAGAGGCAAATCCATAATGCTGCCGAGTGCATCGTTTAATTTAATAGCACCTGACGGGCATACTGAAATGCAAGGGTTACAGGGGATTTCCTGGTAGCAGTGCATAATCGGAGTATAGTTTTCGTTCAGTTCGGTAACAGGCTCTGAATGAGTTTTACCCGGACGTGATTTTAAGACTTCTGCTTTTTTAAACCAGCTTTCATCAACTGCTACATCTTTGCCAAGCATCTGTGCAAGCTGAAGTCCGGAGATTCTGCCTCCGAACATAGCTGATGAAGCTTCTGCGATTTCGTCTGCATCACCTGATTTAACTGCTTTGTATCCGAACTTAACAGCTGTATTATAAAATTCATCGATGGAGCTTAACCCGACAGCGATTAAGAGAGTATCAACTTCAAAGGTCTTTGCTTTCTCAAGAAGAGGATTGAATTTATCATCAACTTCAGCGATAGTAATTCTTTCTACCTGACCATTACCTTCTGCAGTAAGCACTGTATGTTTTAGGTATATTGGCACACCCATTCTTTTAATCTTATCTGAATGTACTTTATATCCTGAAACATTATCAAGGATATCGGCAATACCAACAACTGTAATACCTGCCTGCAGGGCGTGGTAAGCAGCTATTAGTCCGACGTTCCCGCTTCCTATTATAAAAATACGGTTAGAAGATTTTACAAGGTCACGATTAACGAGTGTTTGAAAAGCACCGGCACCATAGACTCCGGGAAGGTCGTTGCCCGGAAATAAGAGGTTCTTTTCACGGGCACCAGAGGAAATTACAAGGCCATCAAAATCGACTAATGCATAATTTTTATAATCGATGAAAAGACCTGCCTTCTTATCCTTGTATAATGCTACTACGGAAGTATTAGTATAAATCTTTACGTTTTTATAGCTTCTGATTTCCTTTTCAAGAAGAGCGGCTATTTCGATACCTCTTTTACCTGCGTAGCAATCTTCGATAGAACCAAAGAACTTATGAGTCTGAAGCAGAAGTTTACCGCCGAGTTTATCTTTATCGTCTATAAGAATAATATCGAAATTAAGTTTAGCGAGTTCGATTGCTGCTGTAAGACCTGAAGGGCCTGCACCGATAACGAGTACATCACATTTCAGGTTTTTAACTTCAAAGTGTTCAACACTTCTGTCATCTTCGGGGAGCTCGGGAAGATGAACGAGTGTCCTGACCTCCATACCTTCTTTGAGTTGTGTGATACAGGATTTAAGGGGTTTTCCATTAATCATAAGAGTACAATGAGAGCATTGTCCGTTTGCGCAGAAAATACCCTGAGGTGCATCTTCGACGTGATGTATTGAAAATTCTTTTACGCCGTTAGCGATAAGAGCAGAAGAAACGGGTTCATTTTCAAAACCCTGAGCTGATTCGCCGTTGAAATAAAAGTTAACTGATTTTCTTTCCTGATTAGTATTCAAGACGGGATGCTGAACGATTCTTTCCATTATAATAGTATGAGGTAATGTTTCAAAGTAATTATACACAAAAATCGATAAATTAAATGTGGAGTTCAAGGAAATAAGTGATACTTTCAATATAATAAATAATTATGGAATGAATTTTAATAAAGGAATAAGGTTTAAGAATATCAATTGTATCAGTTTCGGGAGTCAGTAAATCAAAGACTAATCATAGTCAAGTATAAAAAAATCAGTAAGGGAACAAAAACGGGCTGAAAATGGTATATAAATAGTAGTATTTAACAAAATAATTTAGGATTTGAATTGCAAGTTTAAATCTGAAATAATAATTTTGTATGAATTTAAAAAAGGAGTCAAATTGACAAAATTACGTTTAATGGTAATTGCCGTTATGTTATCTTTTACTTTTAGTGGTGTGTTTGGTACATCTTATACGAATGAAAATTCGAATACAACGACTGAACAGACTTCTAATCAACAGAAGAAGAAAACTAGCAAGAAAAAGAGTACCAACAAGAAGAAGAAATCTTCAGGCAAAAAGAAATCTTCAACAAAGAAGAATACCGGTAAAAAAACAACCAAAAAAACAGGTAAAACTTCAAACAAGAAGACCAGCAAGAAAACAAGTAAGAAGAACAGTAAATCCAAAGGAAAGAAAAATTCAAAGAAAAAAGGCAACAAGAAAAGAAGCAGCAAAAGAACAAGAGTGAATAATACACCAAGAACATACACGCCACCAAAGACAACTGATGGTAACAATACATACACTCCGCCAAAGAAATATGACCCTGAAAAGAAAGATACTGAGAAAAAAGGCAGAGAGTATAACCGTGAAGAAAAGACAACCGAATCTCCTGTAAAGAAAGAGCCAAAAAAGGAAGAGACAAAGCAGGATTAAAATCTGATATTAAATTATTTAAAAGAAGCCCGTTTATGACGGGCTTTTCTGTTTTATATAAGACTTGCAGCTCTTCTGTTCATTTAATTATGAAGATAGCTTTGTCTGTTTAATGTAATTATTTAATTGTTTATATTCAACTTTTATGTTTATATGAGAATTAGTACAAACTGGATAAAATCGCTGATACCCGGGCTGGAAATTGAGTCGTATGATGACCTTTTCAAAAGAATGGTTGATATTGGTCTTGATATAGAGGCAATTGAAAGTGAAAGGGAAAAATATAATAAATTAGTAGTTGGAGAGGTTTTAGAAACCCAAAAACATCCTAATGCTGATAAACTGACTTTATGTAAAGTAAATGTTGGTGATTCTGTATTGAGCATAGTTTGCGGAGCACCTAATGTTGCATCCGGACAAAAAGTATGTGTGGCAAGGATAGGGGCAATAATCCCAAACGGTAATTTTGAAATTAAGAAAAGCAAGATTCGCGGCGAACTTTCTGAAGGTATGATATGTGCAGAGGATGAATTAGGGCTTTCTGATAATCATTCGGGTATAATGGTGCTTAACGCAGACGCAGTGCCCGGAATGGAATTTGCTGACTACACAGGGGCGAATGATTACTTCGTTGAAATTGGTGTGACTCCTAACAGGGGAGATTTATTCTCACAAATCGGGATGGCAAGAGAAATTGCAGGTGCATATTCCCTGAATGCCAAACTTCCATCAATACATATTAATGAATCGAATGAACAGTCGAAAGATAATATTAAGATTGATATAGAAAGTAAGCAATACTGCAAGCGTTTTACGGGAAGAGTAGTTAAGAATGTGACGATAAAAGAATCTCCTGAATGGCTGCAAAAGGCGGTGAAGGCAGTGGGATTAAGACCTATAAACAACATAGTTGACATAACAAATTTTGTGATGATGGAAACGGGTCAGCCTTTGCACGCATTCGATTACGATAAAATAGCAGGAAAGAAAATAATAATTAAAACTGCAGGAGAAGGTGATAAATTTACAACTCTTGATTCCAAAGAAAGAGTTTTGAATGATAAGTCATTGATGGTAAGTGACGGGGAGAAAGCTTCAGCAATAGCAGGTATAATGGGTGGAGAGTTTTCGGAAATATCACTAAACACAAAAAATGTTCTGATTGAAGTTGCGTATTTTGACCCGGTTGCAATCAGAAAGAATTCAAAGAAATTAGGACTACAAACAGATGCTTCGCAAAGGTTTGAGCGTGGTGTTGATATAGATAATATACCTTATGTCTCTGACAGAGCTGCTTCGTTGATGCAGGAGATTGCGGGTGGTGAAGTATTGAAAGGCATTGTTGATGTATATCCTGAGAAATTTGTACCTCTGGTAGTCCCGATAAGGGAAAGCAGAGTTGAAAAGATTGTAGGTGTAAGAATTCCCGAAGCAGAGATTAAAAGGATGCTTGAAGGGATCGAGATAAAGTTTGTGAAGAAAGAAGATGACAGATTGTATTTCAGTATACCTGAATTCAGGAGAGAAGATTTACAGAGGGAAATAGATTTAATAGAAGAAACAGCAAGGTTATACGGATATTCTAACATAAAGAGTGACTTTAATTTTAATCTTGATGTTTCATCTCATATAGACTATCAGGACAAATACCAGAAGTTTTTAAGTAACATAAGAGAATATTTTATAGGCAGGGGTTTTAATGAAATAATTTCTTATACTCAACAGGACGACAAAAAGATAAGCGGATTTGGTATAGACCCTGTTATAATTGAGAATCCGAATTCTGTCCTGATGAACTCGATGAGGGTGAACTTATTGTATGGAATGCTTACAGCCATGGTCAATAACGTGAATGCACTAGGGAAAGATGTATCGTTAAGACTGTTTGAGCTGGGAAAGACATTCAGTAATACAGAGCAAAAGTTTATTGAAGAACACCACGTATGCTTTGCGCTAAGCGGTCTGGATGATAAAAAGTCATACGATTTAAAGGAAAAGAATTATGACGTATATGATATCAAAGGGGAACTTGAATTATTTCTGTCAAAATTGAATATTGAAAATCACGAATTAATTTACTATAATGAAGAGGGAAGCCCTGATTATTTTGAAATAATGATCAATAATTCGAGTGCGGGAAAATTATTTATACTGAACAAGAAGGATAATCCGGATTATGAAACAGAGAATGATGTGTTTGTCGCTGAACTTGACACGTATAGTTTGTTTAAAAATGTAAAAGAGGGCAGGAAGTATAAAGAAATATGCAGGTATCCTTCTGCAAAAAGGGATATAGCTTTACTGTTAAAAAGCGGCATAAATTACAGTGATGTTGAAAAAGTAATAAAAGAGTCAGGTGGTTCAGGTTTAAAGAAGATTGATTTGTTTGACGTATTTAACGATAAAAAACTTGGTGACGAAAACAGGAGTATGACATTTTCGCTGGAGATGAGTTCGGCTGATAAGACAATGACCGACGAAGAAGTTAATAAAGTTATTGATAAAATAATCAAAAATTTAGAAAACAAACTCGGAGTTACTTTAAGGGCAAATTAAATTACAAGATGGATAATAAATCCGAAACAAACAGCAGAGAAGAAATAATAAAATTAGAGGGCCTATTAGCGGTATCTTACGAAAGTTTATCCAGTAAGATAAAGGCATTACTTGATAAGTACAGGAACGCGAATGAAGAGAATCACCAATTAAAAGAAAATATAAAAGAAATTAATAATAAAGTTACAGATTTAAAGCTCCAATTGAATAAGTTAAATTCAGATACTCTGCTTAAGGACAGGGAAATTTCTGAGTTAAAAACTTTGTTATTAAGTTCTGAGAATGAAAATACAAACGTTAGAGACAAAGATTTTGTAAAATCGAGATTAAAGGAATTAATCTCACGGATTGATGTTCATCTGGAAACTTATGAAGATCAGTCTCAGGATTTTGAAGATTGAATTAAAATGGCTGGTAAAAAATTTAAAATTTCAAAATGAAAACTTCAGGTATCAAGGTTAAAATATTTAATAGTGATTATAACTTGTTAGGCGAAAATCCTCAGGAAGTTGAAAGGTATGCGAAGTATGTGGACCAGATAATGCAGAGGATTAATTTTCAATCACCTAATACAACTGTTGAATCTATAGCAGTAGTAACTGCTCTGAATGTCTCAGAGTCATACTTTCGTGAAAAGGACCAGAGGGTAGATCTGGAGAAATCGTATTCTGATACTTTGAAAGCAAATTTAAGTAAGTTAGACGAAATTTCGAAATATATAGATAACAATCTATAATAGTTCTTTTAAATAATAAATAATATTGATTTTACCGCAAGCCAGCCATAAAAATCAAACATTATATAGAACCATCAAATTTATAAAAGCTGGGAGGTAAGCTCTCACAAGTGCTAGGTCAGGCCTCAATCCTTCGGGATTTGTTCTCTGCTTGAGGGCAGATAAAGGACATCACTGGAAGACCGCGACGCTTTGGCGCCCCCCACTGTTTGCTAGTAAGGTTTCTATATAACCTTTGAGGATGACTTGCGGTTTTTTATTTTAATTAACATAATTTGTAAAACTATACTATATAATATGCCGGAAATGGAATTATACATATTGCTTCCAGTTCTAGTTGTCTTGTGTCTTATAACATTTTTCCTGGGATGGTACATACAGGTAAAGATAAATAAGAGTAAGGTTGATGGTGCTGATAACGTTGCTAAGAAAATCGTTAAGGATGCTGAGACCAAAGCAATAGAGACAACAACTGAAGCAGAAAAAAGAGCAAGAAACTTTAAGATAGAAGCTGAGAAGTCAGCTCAGAATTTAAAGAAGGAAAAACTATTAGAGGTTAAGGACGAATTCTACAAGCGTAAACAGAAATATGACGAAGAAGTAAGAGCGCGTGAGAAAGAAATCGGAGAAATAGAAAAGAGAACAAGAAACGAGAAAGAAGCAGTAGAAAAGATAAAGAATGATCTCGTAACAAAAGACAAGAATGCACAGCAGGTTCACAATGAATATACTGTGAAATTAAAAGAGTTTACCGAAAAGAAAGAAAAGGTCGACAGTCTGGAACAGGAAGTAAACAACCTTATAAAAGACCAGAAAGAGAAACTTCAAAGGATATCGGGTCTGAATGAAGAAGAAGCAAAGAACTTACTGTTTGAAAGCTTACTTAATAAGGTGAAACTTGAGTCGGCTCAGAAGTTACAGGAAGTAAGAGAGCAGACAAAGATTGAAGCAAATAAAATATCGAAGAATATTGTTATTCAGGCAATACAAAGGTCAGCAGTTGACCACTCTGTAGAGACGACAGTAAGTGTGCTGCAGATTCAGTCTGACGAATTAAAGGGCAGAATCATAGGTAAAGAAGGCAGAAATATCAGGGCCTTTGAAGCTGCAACAGGAGTAGATATTATAGTTGATGACACTCCAGAAGCAATTATTATTTCAGGATTTGATCCTTTCAGAAGAGAGATAGCAAGGATTGCGATGGAAAGACTTATTGCCGATGGAAGAATTCACCCTGCAAGAATTGAAGAAGTTGTTATGAAAGTTGAGAAAGAATTGAACGAGGAAATAATGAGGGTTGGTGAGCAGACGATTCTCGATATCGGAATTCAGGGAGTAAACCGTGACATAATAACTTTAATCGGAAGAATGAAATACCGTTCAAGTTACGGACAGAACGTATTAAATCACTCAATTGAAGTTGCCCATATTGCGGGCATTATGGCAGCAGAACTGGGGCTTGATGCTCAAATGGCAAGACGTGCGGGATTATTACATGATATAGGTAAAACGATTGACAGGAGTATTGAAGGCCCTCATTCAATTCTTGGGTATGAAATAGCAAAGCGTTGCAAAGAACATCCGATAGTATGCAATGCTATAGGTTCACATCACGATGAAATACCTATGGAACATCCGATTGCTGTCCTTGTTCAGGCGGCTGATGCAATCAGCGGTGCAAGACCAGGAGCAAGAAGAGAATCAGTTGAGGCATATTCGAAGCGACTTGAAAAACTTGAGGCGATTGCTACATCATTCGAAGGGGTTACGAAGACGTATGCTATACAGGCTGGCAGGGAAGTGAGAGTCATTGTAGAGCAGGAAAAAATAAGTGATATTTTACAGGACCAGTTGGCAGAAGACATAGCATTGAAGATTCAGGAAGAAATGGAGTATCCAGGACAGATTAAAATAAATGTAATTAGGGAGAGAAGAAGTATTGCTTATGCGAAATAAATTAATTAATATACAAGAAACGAACATATCATTATGGGCAAAAAATTTAAAGACAAGATATTAATAGGTATAACAGGCGGCATAGGTTCCGGGAAATCGGAAGTATGCCGTTTATTACACAAACGGGGATATAAAGTTATCTTTGCAGATTTAATAGCGAAAGAGTTATACAAGAAGGATAAAACACTTGCCAGAAAAGTAGTTAAAGCATTCGGAAAGGATATACTTAATTACAAAGGGGTTATTAGTCTTACTAAACTAAGGGATATAGTATTCGCGAATAAAAGCAATTTTAAAAAGATTAACAACATTGTACATCCGATTGTTATAAAGTATCTGATGAATTTAATAAAGGGTGCTAAGCAAAAAATTGTGATAATTGAATCTGCTTTAGTTTTTGATACTGATTTTTATAAATATCTGGATTATGTAATTATGGTATATTCTAACAAGAAGAACAGGCTACAGAGAATAATGATACGTGACGGTGCAAAGAAGAAAGATATTGAAAAGATAATGAGTTTCCAGCTTGACGAGAAAGAAAAGATTGAGCGTTCTGATTTTGTTGTCGTGAATAATAAGCCTATAGATGATTTGGAAAAAGACATAGAGTTTTTAAGCAAAATATTGAAGTTACTATAACTTCTCAAAGATTTTTGGGTAATTAAGTAAAAGGGTGTTCGGTGTTTATAGGATAATTTAAAAATTTATTTTATGAACTTTAAAAAACTAAAAGGAGATGCATATGAAATTTGCACAAATTACAAAAACATTAATAATTGTTTTACTCTTAATTCCTTTTGCTGCAAATGCGCAAAAAGATATAAGCGAAAAACAAACACAACTTTTCTATGAAATACAAAAAGATGGCCCTCAGGCGGGTAACACAGATACAAAAGTTGACAGATTAAAAACAGAACAAATTTCATCTCAAATCAGAGATGCAAAGAAAAATGGTGATATTCAAAAAATATCATCACTAAATCAGGAACTTGAATCTGTTACAAGCAATTTCTCAATTAATGCAGGCCCAAATTACAATGGTCCTAAGATGATTGGAGAGGTAATGAATTTACCTATAGAAGGTAGTATAAATGATTACAATTCTACATTTTTATCTAATCAGGGTTTCTGGGCTACTGCAACCTCAACAGACAGAATCACTGGAAGAATCTGGGTTGTGGGAACACAGAATAATTCTGCCGGGTCTGATACATTAAAAGTCTTTACATCTGTAGATAATGGTTTATCCTGGACATTAGTCTACAGATTAGGATTTGCTGTTACCGGAGTACATTTTAATACTGATGAACTTGATGTTGAGGCAGTAAACAGCGGAACCGTTTCGTATGCTTTTGCTGTTGCAGGATTAAATTACGGTGCAACTGAATATAGTTTTATCTTCAGAATAAACAGTACAGGAACTGAATTCTTCTTTTCATATTTATTTAATTCATCTGCTGGAATTAAACATAATTATCCTAGGATTACAAGTGATAATTCAAATTATACAACCGGGTCTTATGTGTATTTTATTCTAACTCAGGACTCTGTCACTGCAGCAACACACCATCTAAAGACAAAATTTGGATTGCTAACTTCTCCGTTTTTAGCAACACCTGTGATTACGTATAGAAATAATGCAGCACCTTCAGGGTCATTTTGGTGGAATTTACCTGATGCAGGTGATACTACAAGATTGTATAATGATATAGTCTATTCAGATTCTGCCTCATCAGATTTTATTATAACTGCATCAAATTTTTATAAAGCAGGATTAAATAATATATATCTGGCTTATTCAAAAGATTATGGTGCAACAACTCCAACATTATTCCCTCAGATTATTGAAACAAAAGTAAACTATAAGCCAAAATTAGCCAGTACTGGTTTTGATGATGTTTCCTTACAGCAGTTTATTATGCTAACTTATACAAGACAATTCAGTGCAACAGACTGGGACCCTTATTACCAAAGAACTTCTAATAACGGGTCTGTTTGGAATTCTGGTTATGTTGATGCAACATCGGATACAACATTCTATTCTGATATAATTGCGATACCTCGTGTTCCAAACACATTCAGAATTGCATATGGAGTCAGAACAGGTACAAATGGCAATGTTTATACCCGTTCTTATAATAATGGTGTTTTGTTTGCAAGGTTTCAGTTGAATCCATCCCCGGTTTCCGGTACTTACACACCTACCCGTGCCGGATACAGGTATACGGCTACTGACAGCTGTTTTAATATAGTAGAGGGCATAGGCGGCGGAGGTTTGTTTGCATATTCAGGTTGCTCCGGTACATTAACCGGTACAGGAAACAGTGAAACACCTTTATCTTTCAAATTAGAGCAAAACTATCCAAACCCATTTAATCCTGTAACAAAAATTTCATATGCTTTACCGAAATCAGGATTAGTAACGTTAAGTGTGTACGACATTCTTGGTAAAGAAGTGGCAACGCTTGTTAATGAAGTAAAGAGTGCAGGAAGCTATTCAGTAGATTTCAATGCATCAAACTTCACAAGTGGAGTTTATTTCTACAAGATTGAAACAAACGGATTCAGCGACATCAAGAAAATGATGCTGATTAAATAGAAAGAAGTTTTTTAAAATATAAAATCCTGCATTGCTGAAAAGCGATGCAGGATTTTTTATTGGACATATTTTGGAACTTTTTAAATAATTATTAGTTATATAATCATATATATATATGTTTGTGTATAAAATATATCATTATACACAAAAAGAGAATGATTTCGCTGTAGGAGGCAGATTTTTGTTCTTAAAAAATATAAAAAAGGAGAAACAAATGAAGAAACTAGCTATTCTATTTATTATGGCATTTATGCCATACTTTGCATTTGCACAGGAAGTACCAAATGCTATTAATTACGTTGGACCTAACACAGGGTCTTCAAACACAGAAGGTGTAAGGGTTAATGATATTCCTGCACCAGTATTGTCAGAAAGATACTATCAACTCGAAGCCCAAATGAAGGCTTTAAAACAATCAGGTAATTCAGATGGAAGCAAATTCATTGAACTTCAGAAACAAATGGATGCCGAATCAAAACAAAGTGTCACAGAAAAAGGTAAACAATACAACGGCACTTTAACGCAGGCAACTAATTTCGAGGAAATCGATGCAATCGGCAATACAGCAGTATTAACAAAATCAGGTATGAAGGGCATTGCAACGGCAACAGAAATGCGCGGAACAACAGCCGGCAAAATCTGGGCGGTGGGTGGTTTTCAGGGAGCAGGAACTTCTGCAAATCCTGATTCTTTAAGAGTATTTTATTCAGTAAACGGTGGTGCTACCTGGGTACTTTATGCACTTGCATCATTAGGCGGTACAGATAAAATTAATGCCGGTGAAATCGACTGTGAAATTATTGAAAATGTAACTGGTGATAAGTTTCTTTATGTAGTTTATGGATTAAGACAAACAGGTGGTACAGGAAAATATTTTACAGGTGGTATGACATTAAATATCACAACATTTGCAGGAACACTTTATGCATTTGCATGGCCCGGTGATGCGGCTACAAGCAGATACTACGGCCCAAGAATAACATCAGATAACTCAGTATGGCCAGCGGGTGCCTGGATATATGTTGCTATCTCATTTGACTCAGGTGGAGTTAATACACAAAAACTTGTAAGATGTACTTCACCATACAATACAACTCCAACATGGACATACAAAGCAGACAGAATTTTCTGGAACCAAAGTGGTTCCACTATAACAAGAACTTTATTCACTGATATAGCATTTTTCAGTAATGGTAGTGATTCGATAATAGTTTCATTTAGCGGAGTACCTGACAGTACTAAAATCTTTTTCTCTAAAATGGGAATTGGAGGAGTTTCTCCGACAGTAGCTGGGCAGTATGCAGGATTCATCGGTGGAAGTGAACCTAATAATTACAAATATGGAGCCAGATTATCATCAAACGGTAATAATAGTGGAAGTGTAATTTGTATATTTAATCAGTCAGGAACTACCACCGGTGTGAAGTATTTCAGAACAAC
>JBMOHR010000077.1:0-13731 GCA_049317745.1 Ignavibacteria bacterium | reverse complement strand
AAGAGGTTCTTGTCGTAAGAGTACATCCTGAACTTCTTGAATATCAGAACCTGCCAGTTAAAAAATACAACGAAGATTTCTGGAATAAGAGGTTTGATGAAATTAATGACTTCGAAAAGTATCTTGTTAACAATGGGATTAAAGTATTAAAGTTTTTTCTGAATGTATCAAAGGAAGAACAGAAGAATCGCTTCCTCGAAAGAATAAATAACGAAGACAAGAACTGGAAGTTCTCGTCCGCCGATGCTAAGGAAAGAAAATTCTGGGAAGACTATCAGCTTGCGTATGAGATTATGTTCAATAAAACCAACACTGAACACGCTCCATGGCATATTATTCCGGCTGATAAAAAATGGTTCACAAGAACCGCTGTTTCGGAGATAATAGTTAAAACCCTTAAAGAACTTAACCTCGAATATCCGAAAGTATCCGATGAACATAAAGAGGAACTTCAGAACATAAAGAAAATGCTCGAAGAAGAATAACCTCTTTATTTGAAGAACTCTTCTTCCGTTATCTGGGATGATTTGTATTCGTTCTTCTTGTTCTTCTTGTATATTTCTAACTTTAATTCAAAGTTCGGTATCTTTATACCTGTTTCTGTCTTTACTGTGTAAAAGTCGAGAAGTTTGTCTCCTTTTTTGTAATACACTTCCTGCTGAAACTTTCCCTCGCACTTCTGTCCGCCAAAATCTTTCTGCATCCAGAAATTACCGAATGCTATCTTTAAGTAGTAAATCCCCTCAGGAATATTCTTTATCTCAAAGGACTCACCTGGGTTTATGTACACACTCCTTATGCACTCATCGTTTACTGTATTGTGTACTTTTATCACTACATTTGTATTCCTGCCTATTAATATTCTTAAGAAGTTTTCTGTTTTGTAGTCAAACTTTTCCGCCGAACTTATACAGTTCGGTTTTTCCCCTGTTTTATAACTTACTTCTTCCCATCCGCCATCCTGAGAGAATAATGATGTTCTGCAAAGTAAGCAGAAAATTAGTACAAATAATGATGTAAAGGATAAATTTTTCATAATGATATATCGTTTGTACCAAAATATAAAACCCTGGTTAAATTTTGTATGCAAATAAAATAAAACAGTACAATTATTATCGGTTTTTTGAGGGCTTTTATAATCTTGATAATACTATCAGTATAAGTTAATTTAACAGTTAAATATTTTTCTAATGCAGGAAAGTTATGCCGAATTTACGTTTAAAATGAAGGGTCTCTGGTTAATTATTGTCGTTGTTTTGTTGATTTCTGGCAAAGGAATTGCCCAGATTGTTTATGACGAATTACCGAAAACCAATTTAAACGCATTTCAGGAAATTACAGGTAAAAAGTTAAACGAACTTGAGGACGTTATAACGTTATTAGGAAAAGAAAAGGTTTATAAAATAACCATTGTTGACAATACTGAACAGAAAGATTTTCTTCTGAACGAACTAAAACAAAAGTTCGGGAACGTCAAATTTGTGTATGTAGTATCAGATTCTGTAGATTTTAAAATCAGGTTTAGTAACTTAAAATTTAGTACTAAATATACTAACTTAAATTCAAAGAAATTACTTGGAGATGAGTATGTCTCAAGAGAACTGACATCATCTTTCGGGTTTACTGTTGATGGGAATGGTATAGGAATCAACAATAATGACCACGTTTTTATTGACGAAGTAAAGGTTGATAAATTAGAATACATAGAAAGCGGGAATTATGCATTCCTGAAATCGGTTTTACCGGAGAAGCCCTTTTTAAAGAAAATATTAGTTCCGGCGGTAATCGTTGCAGTATCAGCGATAGCTACAATATTATTTTTTACAATTAGAAGCAAATAAAATTAATGATTAAAGAAATGAAAGTATATCTGTTGTTATGCGTTGTCTTGTTCGCATTTGTTATGGCAGGATGTTCAGGTTCCGGGAAATCGGATATTAATACTGAAGATCCTGAAAAGGCATTCGATATCGCAAAAGCAAATTATGATAAGAAAGATTATGTTCAGGCTATTGAAGATTTTTCTCTTATAAAAGTTAAATTCTCCGGTACAAACATCAGCGATAAAGCTCAGTATTTTCTCGGTATGAGTTATCTTAAACAGGAAGAGTATATTCTTGCAGCTTACGAGTTTGAATATTTACTCAAAAACTATGGTACGGGTAAGTATGCTACGGAAGGACGCTTCCAGCTTGCGATGTGCTATTTCGGAATGTCGCCTAAATGGCCTTTAGACCAGACATATACGCATCAGGCAATTACTGAATTTAAGAATTTTCTTGAACTGTTTCCTACAGACAAGTATGCTCCCGATGCAGAAGCTAAGATTAAAGAATTAAGGAACAAACTTGCACTGAAAGAATTAAAAGCTGCTGAACTGTACAGTACAATGGGTGATAATAAGGCAGCCACAATATACTATGAGAGTGTTGTTAATGACTATTTTGATACTGATTATGCCGATGATGCTTTATACGGAAAAATCAAAACCCTGATAGCAAGAAAGAAATATGACCTTGCAAAGAAAGATATTGAAAGGTTTGAAACTAAGTTTGCAGGAAGTAATCTGCTTGTTAAGGTTAATAGTTTAAAAAATACATTACCGCTACAATAATGAATTCAAAAAAAGTAAAAGAGTCTCAGGTACAAATGATTGAACTCGTTCTTCCGAACGATACAAATATGCTTGGCAACCTACTTGGCGGAAGATTGATGCACCTTATAGACATTGCCGCTGCTTTGGCTGCCTCAAGGCATTGTAATAATGTAGCAGTAACAGCAGCTGTTGATAATCTTCAGTTTCATAAACCGGTTAAGCTTGGAGATATTGTCAGGTTAAAAGCCTCGGTTAACAGGGCTTTTAAAACTTCCATGGAAGTCGGTGTAAAAGTTGAAGTGGAGAATATAAAATTTGGTGAGGTGTTTCACTCAAACAGTGCTTATTTAACATTCGTAAACGTTGACAGGGAATCCAACAGACCGATACCCGTACCGGAAATCATACCGGAAACAGACGAGGAAAAAAGAAGGTTCGATGAAGCTTTAAAGAGAAGAAACCAGCGCGTTCAGGAAAAATCAGGATTTATTCAGCACTGATATGTCAGACGTTAGCTTAAAATGTACTTCACTCGAGAAAAGCTTTTTAAATAAAGTAATATTTAAGAATGTTACTCTTGAATTCAAAGAAGGTGATTCTACTGCAATTACAGGTAGAAACGGCTCGGGTAAATCTACATTGTTGAAAGTTTTGGCAAGCCTTATTAAGCCGAATAAAGGTAAGGTAGAAATATTCAATAACGGGAAAGAGGTTATTCCCGATAAAGTACATATGCATCTTGGTATGATAGCACCTTACATTAATCTTTATGATGAGTTAACGGCATATGAGAACCTTGATTTCTTCTTCGAATTGAAGTGTAAACCGGATAAGTTCAGTGATAAGAAAGAAAGGATTAAGTTTCTTCTTGATAAGATAAACCTTTATGGCCGCAGAAATGATGAGGTGAAGAACTATTCGTCGGGTATGAAACAACGCGTGAAGCTTGCATTCGCGATTATTAACGATCCTGAAATATTGTTGCTCGATGAACCAAGAACAAACCTGGACGTTGAAGGTATAGACCTTGTGTATAAGGTAGCAGAAGAACAGAAACAGAAAGGGATATTAATTCTCGCTACAAATGAGCCCGAAGATACAAGCCTGTGCAGCAGAATTATATCAATTGAGGATTATAAAAAATAGAAAATATTAGAAAACAATTCAATGTCTGAAGATAAATCTCAGGAAAATAAGAGCGCTTCAAAACTGGAAGATTATGATTTAATCGGTAATGCTATTAAAGGCGACCAGTCGGCTTATGACAGGTTGATGAAGAAATATTATAAACTTGTCTATAATCTTATCTACCGTATGATTTATAATAAGGAAGATGTCGAAGACCTTACACAGGAAGCCTTCATTAAGGCATTTAATTCACTTGGGAAGTTTGACCATCAGTTTGCATTCTCCACCTGGCTCTATAAAATCGCATCAAATAACTGTATAGATTATCTGAGGAAAAAGAAGTTAAACACTATATCAATTGACAAAGAAATAGATTCTGAAGATGATGACCTCAGGTTTGAGATTCCTGATAATGATTATAAGCCCGACAGGAACATTCTCGATGCAGAAAAGAAGAAAATCCTAGAAGATGCTATCGCAAGTTTACCTGAAAAATATAAAACAGTTATTCTCTTAAGACATCAGGATGAAATGGAATACGAAGAGATAGCTCAAAAACTAAATATCCCTCTTGGTACCGTAAAAGCTCATATCTTCAGAGGCAGAGAGCTTTTAAATAAATACCTTAAGGATAAAATGATTCATTTTTAAATCCAGACAAGGAAATGAAACGCGAAGAGACGCCTTTGATGATGCAGTACCGCAAGGTTAAGGAAAAGTATCCTGATATGATACTTCTGTTCCGTATGGGAGATTTCTTCGAGACGTTTGAAAACGACGCAATACTTACATCCAAGGTTCTGGGCATTACCCTCACTAAACGTTCAAGCGGAGATGTTCCTCTTGCAGGATTTCCTCATCACGCACTCGACAATTATCTGCCTAAACTCGTAAAGGCAGGTTACCGTGTCGCAGTTTGTGAACAGCTTGAAGACCCTAAGTTTGCAAAAGGTATTGTAAAGCGGGATGTTGTTGAGGTTGTAACTCCGGGTGCAAATTTCTCTGATAAACTTCTTAACCATAAGTTAAATAATTTTCTCGCAGCGGTTTACATAAAAGATGATGTATGCGGATTCTCTTTCTGCGACGCTACAACAGGCGAGTTTGCTACATCTGAAATTCATAAGAACAATTTACTCTCTCAGATAGAATCTATTAACCCTGCTGAAATACTTATATCTAAGAAAAGCAGAGAGGCTATTTTCAAACTGCTTGACATCAACGAAGGACCTATGTATGACGGCGAACCTCCTAAGTATTCAATAACCAAAGTTGATGACTGGGTTTTTAATCTCGATTATGCAAAAGAACTTCTTACAAATCAGTTTGGTACACAGTCTTTAAAAGGTTTCGGAATTGAAGATTTAAAGGAAGGCCTCGTTTCTGCAGGATGTATAATTAACTACCTGAACGAAACTCAGAAGAGTAAACTTGAACACATTAAGAAAATATATCTGTACAACTATACTGATTATATAATTCTCGACCCTTCCACAAAACGTAATCTTGAAATTACTGCTTCAATAACTGAAGGCAGCAGGGAGGGGACTTTAATATCTATACTCGACAGGACTCAGACTGCAATGGGTGGCAGACTTCTAAAGAAATGGGTTTCCCGTCCTTTGAAGAAGAAAGAACAGATTGATAAAAGACTCGAAGCAGTTAAAGATTTCTTCGATAAAAAAGGCCCAAGAAAGTCTTTGGTGGAAGTACTAAACTCAATTGCCGACCTGGAACGATTGCTCTCAAAAGTGGCAACAGGTAAAGCAGTACCAAGAGACATTCTTCAGTTGAAGATATCCTTAAAGAATGTTTCAGAAATTAAGAAACTTCTTGATGGATTCGAATCCAATTCTATTACGGCTCTTAAAAACGGACTCATAGTTATTCAGGAACTGATAAACGAGATTGAAAAAATAGTTAATGAAAATTATCTTTCCGGTACAGATAAATACGGGATTATTAATAAAGCATACGATACCGAACTTGACGAACTTAAGGAAATTCATATAAATGGTAAAACGTGGATAGAGAACTATCAGAGCAAAGAAAGAAAAAGCACAGGTATCAGTTCTCTGAAAGTAGACTACAATAAAGTCTTCGGTTATTACATCGATATCACAAAAGCCAATATTGACAAGGTTCCTCAGTACTATATAAGGAAACAAACACTCGTTAATTCCGAGAGGTATATTACTGAGGAATTAAAAGTATATGAAGATAAAATCTTTAACGCAGAAGAAAAGATAATTATCATTGAGAATAAAATCTTCCTTCAACTGAGAGAATTTATACTTAAGTTTACGGACGATATTCAGAAAAATGCAATGCTCATCGCTACTCTGGATTCTTTGTTAAGCTTCGCCGAAATATCCGAGGCATACAATTATGTATTACCCGAAATTAATGAAAGCGAAGAACTCGAAATAATTGAAGGCAGACATCCTGTAATCGAAAGATTGCTATCAGCAGGTGAAAAATACATTCCTAACGATACAATTGTTGATACAACCGAAAATCAGATTCTTATTCTTACGGGTCCTAATATGAGCGGAAAGTCAAGTTATCTGCGTCAGACAGGACTAATCGTCTTGCTCGCACAGATAGGGTGTTTCGTTCCTGCAAAGTCTGCTAAGATTGGTATAGTCGATAAAATATTCACAAGGGTAGGCGCTTCCGACAATATCGCCAAGGGCGAAAGTACATTCCTCGTCGAAATGCACGAAGCTGCTAACATACTTAATAATGCTACTGGCAAGAGCCTTTTATTGCTCGATGAAATCGGAAGAGGTACCAGCACTTATGACGGTATTTCTATCGCCTGGGCTATTACAGAATATCTTCACGAGAACCCAAACATCAGAGCAAAGACTTTATTCGCTACGCACTATCACGAACTTAATTCTCTTGCAGATAATTACGACAGGATTAAAAACTACAGAGTTGAAGTCCGAGAATACGGCGATAAAGTAATATTCCTCAGGAAGATTACTGAAGGAACTGCAGATCATAGTTACGGAATACAGGTTGCCCAGATGGCAGGACTTCCAGAATCCGTTACTAAGCGTGCCAAGGAAATCCTGAAATCATTCGAGGATAAAAAACAACGCAAAACTCACAGAGATGACATACAGATAAGTCTTTTTGAAGTCACAAAAGATACAGTTCTCAAAAACAAACTTAAGGATTTAGATATTAACACAATTTCTCCATTAGAAGCACTTAACCTCTTAAAAAGTCTTAAAGACGAATTATAAACTCATTTAATATTATGGAAACTTCTAACCTCATCCTCACAGAAGTAAAGAACCAGACAGGGATTTTAACTTTAAACAATCCCGAAAAGAAAAATTCACTCACCTCAGTAATGCTGAACATGATTATTGAATCGTTGCAGGATTTTGAAAAACAAAAAGTTCGTGCCGTAATTATAAGAGCGGAAAAGAACGCTAAAGTCTGGTCTTCCGGACATGACATTGCCGAACTTCCATTGAACGGAATTGACCCGCTCGGTCAGGAGAAACCTCTTGAACGTGCACTTAATGCCATTCAGGTTTTTCCCGCACCTGTTATCGCAATGGTTGAGGGAAGCGTCTGGGGCGGTGCCTGCGATATGGCAATTACCTGTGATATGGTTATAGGTTCTCCCGACTGTACTTTTGCAATTACTCCTGCAAAGATTGGTGTACCGTACAATGCAAGCGGAATTCTTCATTTCATTAACCGTCTTGGACTGAGCCATGCAAAAGAAATGTTCTTTACCGGTTCGCCGATAGATTCAGAAGCAGCACTTCACTTCGGCATAGTTAATCATATCGTTGAGAATGACAAAATTGAAGAGTTTACTTTTAAACTTGCAGAGAAAATATCCCATAACTCTCCGTTGTCTATCAGTGTTATCAAGGAACAGTTCAGGATTCTTACGAATGCGCATCCGATAACACCAAATGCATTTGAACACATTGAATCGTTAAGAAGAAAAGTTTACTGCAGTGATGATTATAAGGAAGGAATAAATTCCTTTTTAGAGAAAAGACATCCTGATTTCAAAGGTAAGTAATTAATTGTCAGAGTTCTCTATGCTTCTTTTAATCGTTTCTATTAATTCGCTTCTCGTAAATGGCTTGGAAACATAAGCATCGAGACCGCTGTTTATAAAGAAATTCTTGTCTCCCTTCATTGCATATGCTGTAACCGCAATGATTGGTACTTTGTCGTAGTTTTTTATGATTCTGAGCTCTCTCGTTACATCTATACCCGTATCTTCGCCGCCAAGGTTGATATCCATTATTACAAAATCATACAGATGTTCAGACGCCTTATTTAACGCGTCCTCCATATTAGTAGCAATATCTGCTTCACATAAATCGCTGATAATATTCTTAAGTAACGAATATGAGATTTCGTCATCTTCAACAATCAAAGCCTTCATTCCTTTAAATGAATCTCCGATTTTAAATTCCGTTTTCTCTTTTGGCATTAATGGTAATACAACAGTAAATTCTGTTCCTTTATTCATCTCGCTCGTTATACTTATCGTTCCGTTCATTAATTCAATAAACCGTTTAGTAAGTGCCAGCCCGAGTCCCGTACTACTGAACTGACGGTTATAACTGTCGCCTAATTGACGGTATTCATCAAATATTAAATTGATCTTTTCTTTTTCAATACCACCACCTGTATCTTTAACCTTCAGTATAAGTTTTTCATTATCTGAAAAGAGAGAGACCTCTACCGTTCCTTCGTTTGTATATTTAACTGCATTATTTACAAGGTTATTTATTATTTGTCTGAATATCCGCGGGTCTATGTTTGCGTTAATTTCTTTGTTCTCTGATTTGTATTCTATTACCAGATTCTTCTTTTGAATAGTTTCCGAGAATATATTGACAACATCATTTACAATTTCACTTACATCTGTATTTTCGTAATTCAGGTTTAATTTCTCCGATTCAACTTTTGAGAAATCCAGAATAAGATTTAATGTTTCTAACAACCTTGTTCCGCCATTATGAATTAACGAAGCCATTTCCTTTATATCGGGGTCTTTAGTCTCCGCCATAATTACTTCAGAAAAACCAAGTATTCCAACCATAGGTGTTCTGAGTTCGTGACTTATGTTCGCAAGAAACAACGACTTTACTCTGTTCATTTCTTCTGCCTTATCTCTTGCCACGGTAAGCAGTCTGTTATTATCTTCTATATCTTTTATTCTTTTACTTAGTTCTTCTTCGAAATTTCTTTGGATACTAAAAGATTTTTCTTCGGCTTCTTTCTGTAAAGTTATATCTACAATTGCGATTTTACTCTCTTTTATACTCAAATCTTCTTCTAATATACTGCTGATTGTCAACTGTGCATAAATATGTTCGCCTAAATGGTTATGCAGCCTTATTCTACAGTTCTGAGTTTTATTGGGCACACTGCTTTTCTTAAGACTTTCAAAGTAAGTGTTAAAGTCTTCTTTTGATACAAATATGGAAAAAGACTTTCCAAGAAGGTCATATTTGTTTAATTTGAAAATCTGGTAAGTAAATTTGTTCGCTGATTTTATAGATCCGCTTTTATCAAGAGTGATATAACCAATTGGGGCGTTATCAAAAAGTTCAAGAAAATTCTCATAAGTCCTTTTCAATTCGTTTTGAACTTTGATAAGTTCGTCATTCTCTGTATTTGAATCAGGTTTTAATCTGTCAATCTTGGATTTGTTCATTGTATTCTTCTTTTTCCAGTGATAATTAATATAATGATAATTAACTTTTATTAATATGAAAAACAAAGAATACTAAAACTAATGTAAGTTATTACTACTGATAATTCATCACTTAATTATTTCAATATAATTTATTTAGCTTTTTCTAATTTTAAAACCCGTATACCGAAAATCCCCCGTCAACCGCTATGCATTGCCCCGTAATAAATGATGAAGCATCGCTTGAAAGAAATAGTATTGCATTCGCAACCTCTTCAGGTGTGCCGTATCTTTTCATCGGAGTGCGGTTGAGAACTGATTTCAAAAAGCTTTTGTCGTTCAGAAGTTTTTCGGTCAATGGTGTTTTAATATACCACGGTGCTACGGCATTTACACGAATTTTCTGTTCTGCCCATTCAACTGCAAGGTTTTTAGTAAGCTGTATCAATCCGGCTTTTGTTATAGCGTATGGTGACCCTGTCCTTAGCGATGTAAGCCCAGCTACTGATGATACATTCACAACTGATGCCTTGCCGGATTTTGCTAAATAAGGATATCCCTTTACCATGATATTAAAAGCGCTTAACAAATTTGTGTTTATAATTGATACAATCTCACTTTCTGAATACTCAGTTGTTTTCTTTCTTATATTAAAACCAACATTATTTACGAGTATATCTATAGTGTCCCAGTGTTTGGATACGTTATTAAAAAGTTTATCTATCCCCTGTTTTTTGCTCAGGTCTGCAGAAACCCCTATGGCTTTATACCCATTGCTTTTGTATCCTTTTACCCGCTCTTTTACCAAATCATTATTTCTTGCCGCAAATATTACTTCAGCTCCCTTACGAAGGAACTCTGTCGTTGTTGCCTTCCCGATTCCTTTGGTCCCGCCAGTAACTAAAACTCTCTTGCCTATAAAGTTATACATTTTACTGTTAATCCTGAAAATTGTTAATGCTTTAAATTAATCTAATCCTATTTCATTTAAAATGAATTATGAAAATCGGTAACAACTTTATTCGTTTTTTGTTAAAGATAATACAGGTAAATTAAGTTAAATGAAGATTAAAAAAGATAAAGTAAAGATAATTACACTCGGTTGTTCGAAAAACCTTGTCGATTCTGAGCATATAATGGCTCAGCTGAAAGCAGGCAATGTCGAAATAGTTGAGGACGAGAAAAAAGCCGATACGGTAATAATAAACACCTGCGGATTTATTCAGACGGCTAAAGAAGAGTCAATTAATACAATTCTTGCCGCCGTAGAGAATAAAGAAAGGGGTAAACTGAAAAATGTATTTGTAGCAGGGTGCCTTTCTGACAGGTATATGGAAGATTTGAAGAAAGAAATTCCTGAGGTTGATAAATATTTCGGCGCTACCAGCAGACCTAAAACAATGTATGACATACTGAGTTCTCTGGGGGTTGATTATAAAAAGAACTTAATAGGCGAAAGAACCCTAACAACTCCGCATCATTATGCGTATTTAAAGATAAGTGACGGATGTGATAATCCCTGTGCATTTTGTTCGATTCCAATAATGCGCGGTGGACATATATCAAAACCTTTGAACGAAATTATTGATGAAACTAAAAAACTTGCTGATAAAGGTGTAAAAGAAATTGTTGTAATAGGTCAGGATACTACATTCTGGGGTCTGGATTTAAACAGGAAAAGGGAAGTTGCAAAGGTACTCGATGAGATTTCTAAAGTAAATGGAATTGAGTGGATAAGGCTTATGTATGCATATCCTTCAAGGTTCCCGGATGATTTATACGATGTAATTAGAGATAATGAAAAGATTTGTAAATATGTGGATATCCCGGTTCAGCATATCTCGGATAATATGTTAAAGATAATGCGCAGGGGTACTACAAAAAGTCATCAGATTAAAGTACTTGAAAAGTTAAGGGATAAAATAAGTGATGTAGCAATAAGAACTACTATATTAGTGGGCCATCCGGGAGAGACGGAAGAAGATTTTAAAGAACTGCTGGACTTTGTAAAAGAGTTTAAGTTTGACAGACTTGGGGTCTTTACCTATTCTCACGAAGAAGATACTCATGCGGGCAGTTTGAAGGACAGCATCTCTCAGAAAGAGAAAAACAGCAGGCAAAAGAGAATACTCGATGCACAGAAAAAGGTTTCCGAAGAACTTAACAGGGAAACTCTTAACAGAGTCTGTAAAGTTATTATTGACAGGGCTGACCCGGGTTATTACATCGGTAGAACGTATAAAGATGCACCCGAGATTGATCAGGAAGTTTATATACAAAGTAAATCAAAATTAAAGATAGGGGAGTTTTACGAGGTAAAGATATACGATTATGAAGAATTTGACTTGTTTGGTGAAATTGTATAATCTTAATACTTTTAAATTATGAAAACGCTAAAAGCAATCTTGGTTTTTACTATGCTGTCAGTGATTGCATTGTCTCTTAATGCTCAAATTAAAGACAACAAGCTGACTAATTTGAATATGGGGAAAGAATATTTCTTTATAGATCCTTTAGTATTCTATCCGCTTGATTCTGCTCTTGGCAGACTGGATTTGTATGTAGAGATTCCTCTTGAAAATTTATCGTATAAAAAACTTAACGGCGGTGATAATTTTGAATCCGTGTTAAATCTATCCGTACTGATTAAAAACTCGTTGGATGAACAGGTTATATTTCAGTCATATGACGATAAGATTACTAACACCAAAAGCGAACAAAAGAATCTTTCTGATAAAGCAGTTTCAAGTTATAAAAGTTATTTCTTAAAACCGGATAATTACAAACTAACTTTTGTAGTTAAAGATAAGAATTCTAACAACGAATTTACTAAGGAGGCATCATTCACAGTAAGCAATCCTATGCTTGAAAGGGTTATAAGCTCTGATTTGATGCTGCTTTCTAATTATGAACTGGATTCAAAAGGTGAACGGGAAATCACACCCATAATTAATGGTAATGTTGGAACTCTCGATGCCTATTATGTCTTCGCCGAAGTCTGGAACAGGGGCGAAACAGAATTGTTAAATAAACTTTTAAACATAAAAGTCTTTGACGACAAGGAAAAATTATCGTTTGATACTTTGATATCTGTTGATTTAAAGTTAGGGAATAATTCCGTAATTCAGAAGTTATACACCGAAAAGTATAACATCGGCAACCTTAGAATGGATGTGTATGACAGAAGTAAGAAAATATCTTCCAGAAACCTTGTTTGTAAGTGGTCTGACATTCCAATCAGTATTAAGGATTTAGATGTTGCAGTTAAGCAGCTTTTGTATATAGCAACATCAAGTGAACTGGATCAAATTAAAGATGCGAAGACGAATGAAGAAAAGATGAAAAGATTTTTGAAGTTCTGGAAGAGCAAAGACCCTTCGCCAAGAACTTCAAAGAATGAATTAATGGTGGAATATTATAACCGTATTAAAATTGCTAATGAAAGATACTCGCATTATGTTGAAGGATGGAAGACAGATATGGGAATGGTATTTATTGTAAATGGAACTCCCAGCGTAATAGACAGGCATCCTTTTGATAATGACGCCAAACCTTATGAAATATGGACATATTATGACCTTAACAGGCAGTATATATTCGTTGATTACACAGGTTTCGGGGATTATCGCTTAACAACACCGATGTGGGACGACAGGACAAAAATCCGTTATTAAAAACTTTTTTTACGCTTGTTCAGGTATTTTAATAAAGCCACGTCAAATGGCGTATCGGTTGTAAGTAAAACATAATCAATGTTGTTCTTCATACATTCTGATTTGTATTTTTCTGTAAACCTTTGCATAATCTCTGAATATTCCTTCCTGACATCATACGGCTGCGAAAATATTTCTTCTTTGGTTTCCGAATCTATTAACCTTACAGGATTTGAATCCAGAAATGATAATTCAACAGGGTCAAGTACCTGAAACAGAATAACCTCATTTTTGTCATACCTGAAATGCCTTAAAGATTTCATCACTTCTTCGTGATTGTCAAATAAATCGCTTATTATAATTATGATTCCCCTGCGTTTAATCTTATCTGCAATAACGTTCAGACAATTCGCCGTTCCGGTTGCCTCACTCGATTTAATATTTGTAAGTTCTTTTAGAATAAGCTTAAGGTTTGCTTTCGTTGACTTCGCTGGTATAAACTTTCGTATGCTTGTGTCATAAGTTGTAAGGGATACTGCGTCACGCTGCAATAGCATTAAGTATGCAAGAGAGGCCGCTATGTATGAACCATACTCAAGTTTTGTTATACCGCTTTGAGTTTTCTTGCCTTTTGAAAATAAACTTTTTAAACCTGTTTCTTT
>JBMOHR010000076.1:0-13769 GCA_049317745.1 Ignavibacteria bacterium | reverse complement strand
ATATTCTATTGGTAGTTATAGGCCTTTACATTTTTTTAACTGGACAGTAGTGATTGGGTATTCCAAAAAATCAATTTTTATTTAACTAAATTTAATAAAGCAATGAGAAAACTCTTTACTCTCTTGATGCTGGCTATTATAGTCAGTTTTACGTTTGATGCGGCAGCACAAACGGGACCATGGCAATGGTTACACCCTTCACCACAGGGTAATACAGTACGTTATATAAAGTATTGGGATGCGAATAACTGGTATGCAGTAGCATACACCGGTACATTTATAAAGACAACAAATGCAGGAACAACCTGGACATTTAACAATTTAGCAGGTCAATACTATGCTTCGTCAGGACAAAGAGCATTCATGTATGACGCACATTTCTTTAATATGACTACAGGTGTAGTTGTTGGCGGCGGTTCAACTTTTGACCAGTACCATTCGGGTATAGTCAGAACAACAAACGGCGGTACTTCATTTGATACTGTTACAGTTACTCCGTTCACGACTGGAACATTTTATCAGACATACTTCCTGAATAATACAACAGGTTATGCAGTTGGAACAGCAGTACCTAAATTATTCAAAACTACAGACGCAGGTTTAACCTGGAATGGTGTAACAGCAGCTCCGGCAGTAACATTGTATGATGTTTATTCACCGGATTCATTAAACATTATAGTATCTGCGGGATCAGGTAATGTTTATAAATCAACGGATGCAGGTGCGACATTCAGTGCTGCAATATTAACAGGCGTTTCATCTACAATGAATAAGATGGAATTCGCTAATGCATTAACCGGATTCGTAACAGGATCTGCGAGCAAATTTGCTTATACTGTAAACGGCGGATTAAACTGGACAACACCTACGAACACAGGTTTAGTAGCAGCAGCATCATTTTATGATTTAGATTTCAGGAATGTATCAAGCACACCAGCAGCATCAAAACTTTCAGAAGATTTTGAAAGTGGCGTAGTTCCTCCAACAGGATGGACATTAGGATTACCAACTCCTCCAATCTGGGGTGCATTTGCAGTCAGTGGTTACGGAGTAGGAACATCATCAGCAAAAGCTAATTTCTACGGTATAGCTTCAGGATTTCAGGAATTGATTTCTGCTGCATTAACATCAGCATCAGTAGCAGGTGATTCGTTGAAATTCGATCACGCATACGCAACCTATTCAGGTGAGAATGATAATTTAGATATTCTTACATCAACAGATGCAGGTACAACCTGGACACTTTTAATAAACTATGCAGGCGGTACATCTGGTCCTTTAAATACAGGCGGCACAACAACTTCAAATTTTGTACCTACAGCAGCACAGTGGGCAACAAAAACTATAGCATTACCTGTAGGAACTAACAAAATAAGCTTTAAAGGTAACACAGCTTTCGGAAATAATCTTTATGTAGATAATGTAAAGATAGTTCCTCTTCCTGCACCAGTATTAAATGCAACAGCATATTTAACAGGAAACAGTTCATACATTTACAAGACAACAAACACAGGTGCAACATGGGATACAGTTGGTTTCTTAGCACCTGTAACGTCACAGCCATGGACAAGTACATATTATGCAACAGACTTATGTCCTGGTGGTGGTGATACTTTATTAACAGTTGGTGCACTTGGTTTCTTTAACAGAAGAGTAGGTGATAATCATACTGCGTACACAAATGTTATTAAACCGGGAACAGTTAATGATGTATGGGCAGCAAGTTCAACTGGTACAGTAATAACTGTTGGTGCCCCATCGATAGCAGGTGCTGTATATGATCAGATAACAAGATCCACAAACGGTGGAGCAACTTGGTCTTTAGTCCCATATTCAACAACATCCAGAACTGCATTTAACTGTATTCAGATGATTGACAACAATACAGGTTATGCTTGCGGCTCACTCGGAGCAGTGTACAGAACAACAAACTCAGGTGCAAACTGGGACTCAGTAATAGTTGAAGGTTTAACAGGATTACTTAATTTCCGTAAAGTTGACTTTGTCAACGCAACAACAGGTTGGTTATTCGCTCAATTCTTATCAACAGTTACTGACTCTGCAACAATCTT
Source organism: Ignavibacteria bacterium (assembly GCA_049317745.1). Lineage (GTDB taxonomy): Bacteria > Bacteroidota > Ignavibacteria > Tepidaquicellales > Tepidaquicellaceae > CAIKZJ01. Next base: position 11,697 of record JBMOHR010000076.1, on the reverse strand, counting down.
CAAGACAACAAATGCAGGTGTAAACTGGACAAAACAATATTTACAGGTAGGTGCATTAACCGGTTCTAACAGAGGCGTTTATGGTGCAGATATGGTAAATGCAACAACAGGATATCTTTGTAATTATACACCAAGACCTTATCACACTACAGACGGTGGTACGACCTGGACATTAGACTCGATCCCTGATGCATATGGTGGTTTCTTGTATGACATAAAGATGACAGGTCCAACAACAGGTTATATGGTTGGAGGTTCCGGAAGAGTATACAAAACAACTAACGGAACTATCTGGGATACTTTATCAATTCCAACTAGAAGTTATACAAATTACGCTCTTGATTTCATAAATACTAATGTAGGTTATATTGTAGGTTCAACCGGTACTAGTTTCTTTACAACAAATGCAGGTGTTAACTGGACTTCAGTTAACAATAATGGTTCAACTACTTATAACGTATTCATGACACCTGATTCAAAGGCATTTGCAGTTGGATCAAGCGGATATGTATTCAAGAACAATACTGTACTCACAGGTATTGCAGGTAACGAAACATCATTACCGATGACATACAAATTAGAGCAGAACTATCCAAACCCATTCAACCCAACGACGACGATTAAGTTCTCCTTACCAAAGACAGGACTTGTATCTATAAAGATTTATGACGTTGCTGGTAGAGAAGTAATGAGACTCATCAACAATCAATCGATGAATGCAGGATATCAGACACAGTTATTCAATGGTTCAATGCTTTCTTCAGGTGTTTACTTCTATTCATTAATAGTAGATAATAACCTCGTCGATACAAAGAAGATGGTCCTTATAAAATAATCCATAGGATTTAAAAGATAAAAATTAGGGGTGCTGAAGAAATTCAGCACCTCTTTTGTTATATAGAAATTTGTTTATCTTATTCTGACGTTATATACTGGTTTAGCGGGAGTGGTTTCCGACGGTTGATTATGCCCGGTTAATTTGCTTTCTCTTATGAGGTTTTCGTTATAATGTTCAAGACCTTTAATAATTGTTCCTTTGGAGAGTGTCCAATCTGGATTTCCTAAATTATTATTCGGACAAATTATTGCGAAGTAAGCCACAACATTAATATAATCATTGATAATGCCAAAAGTATTCTTCGCGGATTTGAATTTAAACTTAAGTATTTTCCCTTCGACGAATTGCAAATCAGAGAATTCTTCTTCAATAGTGAGGAAGCGATGATAATTATCGGGTTTCTTAATATGGTTAACGGGGTTATAAAGATGAATCATCGCAACCGCAATGTATGGAGGTTGAAACCTAATGACTATATTTCCAAATACTTTGAAACCAACTTCAAGTTTATTAGAATCGAGGTGCATAGAAGTAACACCCAAATCTCTTCCCTCGGGTGTGATATGAGAATCTATGTGCATAAAATTCTCAGAAGCATAATTATGATTACTTATATTGATTTTGTTGTAAGCAGATTTACCGGGAAGTTTGGCGTATTTCCAGATAGATTTAAGGATAGGTGAATCGTTGACGGCAGCAGCAAATTTAACATTCATCGCGAACTTGTGCCTGTTAAAGATTGCTTTGATTTCCTTTGTTTTCTTATACTTCTTGGGCAGTTGCGAAATATAACTTTCACCTGTCTTCTTTCTCCTGTAAACATAATTTCCTATCTTACCTTTAGCAGTACCTACAAGTTGGTTTACTATGAATCCCATAATATATAATAAATGTTGAAATAATAATGGTTGAATACTGTTTGATATAAACTACAATACTGCATCCCATACTCTTGAGATACGCGTGATATACGCTTACTGGGGTGGAAAATGCAAGAAAATGAGGTGAAAAAGGCATCCAAAAGGCGTTTATTCAGATTAAAGTATTGTTGCGATTGCCGGATTTTAGCGAAATACTGAGTTCCCGGCTTATAATTTGAGCAATATTGACGTGAAGTTTCATACTTTTAAAACTAAATATCTGAGAAAATCTTTCAATATTTATAAAATATATGCATAACAATATAGAAATAATAATATTAACAGTCAAGGATAAAGCAAAAATCTTTTTTTAGTTACAGGATTCTTTCTTAAAATTAATGGGGGTTATGTTTAATCAAAAGACTGCTTTAATTCCATATGTTTTAAAACTATCCACTCTTTCTGGAAAAAATGGTTTTCTTCCAGCAACTGTGACTCTATATTATTAAAACCTTTACCTTTGTTCTTTTTTATCTGGGCAAGTTTCCCAATATAATAAAGAAATTTGAAAAGACTTTTCTGAATATCGCTAATATCTTTTCTTCTGTAAGCAAAATGTTTAACTGTATCTGTGAGCGGGTATATTTTCCTTATCTCATTGTTTTCGTAATAAGCTTTTAACAGAGTGGTTTTCGAGAAAATATAAAGCCTGGAATCGTGAGTCTTGAGGTTCTCAAGTTTTGCTTTCACGAATTTGAAATTACCATTTACGAGTTCAATCATTGACTGGGCAATGCAAAGGACTTGTTCTCTTAAAGATATGATAATTTTCTCATGATACTCATTAACTATCTTATTTGCCAGTGTTAAATTGCCTGAATTAGTTGTTGCCATTACAAAACCAACGAATATCCTTGGAGGGATATGGTGGAGCATTTTCAGAACTCCTCTTTCATCCATGTACAAAACAATACTGTAAAAATACTCAAAAGCTCTGCTGTTACCCTCATTAAGTCTCGAGAATAAAAGTTTTAATAATGCGTCGTATCCGAGCTGCAGAAAGTCTTCTGTAAAACATGCTTCGTTCTTTTTGAAGAAATCAAATGCTTCTACAATCAAATCAAAAGAGGATGAATTTGTGATTGCCTTATGAATCAGGTATAGATACCATACGTTTGGAAAATATTTAATAAAGTATTTAGAGTTATTACCGACAAATCCGGTAACCTCCTTTATCGAAACCATCCCTGTATCTTTGTATTTATTATCTTTGCTGTAATAAATATCGTTATAATAATCGAAAAGTTTAGCGTGAGCAACGGCAACATCCAGAAGCTTTATCCTCTCTTTAGAAATAAGGTTCATTTTATCTCCATCAATTCTGCTGTTGAAGAGCATATATTCTTCAAAATTAAGTTTAAGCATTGAAAGAATGTTTGGAAATCCCTTGGAAAATTTCTTATGATGGTACTTTTTAAGGTCTTTAAGCAGTTTATCGAAATATTTCTCTATGTTTCGCTTTCGAAGTTCTCGAACGAGATAAATCGTACCGCCGAATTTATCACTATCAAGGTTTTTCAGTATAAAGAATTTCTCAATCTGTTTATTAAAGTCTGAAAGAGTTTTTCTTGAAAATGATTTAGAGTTCGAAACAGTTATTGAATTCTTTGAGGGTGAGTACAAGGAGTTCCAGAATTCCATTACATGAACAGATTTATTATTTAAACTGTATTTCAGGAACCTGTCAAATGACCTTAACTCAAAAGATGTTAATGATTCCAAAAGGACATCTGTCTTTGCTTTTTTCATATAAAGTGATTATTACATTTTATTAATTAAGTCTAATACGGATTATTTACTTATTTAATTTAATCAGTATAGTATCTTTAAATTCATCAAATCCAATGAAAAATCAAAGTATCGTCTGAAAGAAAACAAAAAGTATATACCAGGGACTTGATAAAGTTACAATAAATAAATTTTACAACAAAGGTGAAAAATCGTTATATGATACACTTCAATAAGTTTACATTAAAAGCAATTGAACTAATTTCTGTTGTATGTGGTAAAGTGTTTTTATTAGGGAGTAAAAATAATTATCCTTTAATCCAATAATCAAATAGACTTAAGTATTTACAAAATAATGTGAAACATATTTATAAATCAAATTTCATTGCAAAGAGAAAATTATTTACAGTCATTTTAACATTCGCTATCTTTGCCTATGTGCAAAGTTCATACGCACAATTATCCGGGACGAAGACTATTACCGGAGATTATGCTTCAATAGCGGCTGCAATAACAGACCTTAACACAGTAGCTGCTGGCTCTGGCTGCGTAACATTTAATGTTACAGCAGGTTATACTGAAACTGCTGCAAACCTTATAATAACGGCAACGTTTGCTAATCAAATAATCTTCCAGAAATCAGGTGCTAACCCTGTAATTAACGCAGGTTTTGGTGTGGGTACGACAGACGGAATAATAAAATTATCAGGTTCTGATTATGCCACTTTTAACGGGTTTGACCTGATGTAAAATGCGGCAAACGTTACGACAACCTTCAGGCAGGCAAATACGAAGCAACATTCAACGGAGGCAACTATTCGAGCGGCATATACTTCGCAAAGATTGAAGCCGGGACTTACAAACATATTGTTAAGATGGTAAGGGTGAAATAAGCACTGGGCAATAGTGCTTAGGAAAATTATCGGGAATGCTGTAAAAATAAATATATCTTAATTTATCAAAGTCCAAGTAAATGGCGATTGTTTCTAATAATAATCGCCATTTTTAATCTTACATATCTATTAATATCATCACATAAATTAAAGAGTTGTATAACATAAGTAGAAGTATTATTTCCTATCTTTTAGTTTTAGCCAATACTTACAATCAATATCACCCGATTCCAGAAATATACTTTCATCTTTTATTGCCTTATTATAGTTTTCGTTTTTAATTGGATCATTATACCATAAATAAAGTAATGACTCTATTCCCGTTTCCTTGTCCAGGATACTCTCGGGGAATCCGAATTTATTTTGGAATACAATACGATGATAAGGCGCATACCAGGTTAATATATATCCAGCATATTCACAAAGAAGGCTGTCAATATTGCGAACAATATTAATTCTCTCTCTATAATCAAAAGTGTTGTTGTATTTATCGCATAAGTCATCAATATTTTTATCTTTTATTCCTGACCAGTTTGCATTGTTCTTCAAATCAGCAAGTTTTGAACTATACATGTTTTCGGGGTTGGGAATTATGGAGCCTGACCAGGCTGAAGTAATAAGTGAAAAATCTTTTTCGTTGCCCGCCTTTGAGGATGCAGCATCATCAAGTTTTGTCAGGTTAAGTTTTATACCAACCTTTTTTAAATCTTCCTGAAATATTGTCAGGTAAATATCCTCTCCATGATTATATATTATGTCAACTTCAAAAACTTTCCCGTTTTTAGTAAGATATCCGTCTGAATTCTTTTCCTTCCATCCAGCGGAAGATAATAGCATAGCAGAAGAATCAAGATTGAAGCCAATTTTAGGATTCGATGGATTCTCATAAGTACTTCCCGGGAAGTATGAGTTCATTAATGTATATGCATTATCAAATAACTTTTCGTTTAGCTTCTTCCTGTCAAATGCGTAAGCAAATGCTTTCCTTATCCTGACATCATTATACGGTTTTAACTTTGTGTTTATGCATATACCTGAAATACCTGCCGGATATTCGTTAAAGACCCTTTTCTTTAGAATAACACCTCGTTTTATTTTATCGAAGTTGTAAGAAGTATTCCATTCCGATGCTCTGTTTACCTTTATAACATCAATCTCACCCTTTTTTAATTTCTCCAGTTTAAGCAATTCATCATTCAGGAAAATAAAATTTATGGAGTTAAAGTTGTTTTTCCCTATATTTGGTTTTAGATTCTCTCCCCAGTAATCTGCCCTTCTTCTCATTTTTAAAGATTGCCCCTTAATTATGTCTTTATCCAGAACAGTATAAGGGCCGCTTCCAGGTATGAAACTATACTGATATTTTTCCAGATAGTCTTTTCCTGATAAGCTATTTAAGTAATGTGCAGGTAATATTTTTATGTCCGTTGCTATTGCGTCGAAAAGTCTCCAGTCAGCATTCTTTGATTTAATCGAGAAGATATACATACTTTCAGCAACAGGTCCTTCATAAGAACTCATTAATTCGTTAAGATAAGGCTCTAAAATATCCTTATCAATTAATAATTTCCAGGTTGCAACAAAATCATCCGAAGTAACAGGTCTTCCGTCAGCCCATCTTGCATCAGGATTAATACGGAATGTGAAAGTTTTCTTATCGTCTGAAATCTTCCAGTGTGTTGCAAGCAAAGGTGTAAACTCTGAAGTTAAAGGGTCTTTATTAAGAAGGGATTCATAAAAAAGTTTTCCGGTATAAGCGTTGAAACTATTATTAGCATCTTTTCCGTATGGTCTTAGCGTAACAGGAAAGTCTGGCAATGAGATATTTATACTTCCGCCTTTTATTGCTTTCGGGTTTGCGGTCGAATTATAATTGTTATTGGTATCCCATCCTTCACCTTTAAATCCTTTCCCCCCTGATTCAGATGAAACAGAATAATCCGCGCCAGGAGGTATATCGAATACTTTTAAAGATACAGTAGCATTGTCATAATCGGACACCGAATTATCTTTTTTGCTGCATCCGGAAAATAACAGCATCAGCAGTGTTAATAATAATATGTTTTTATTAGTCAGCAATATTCGTTTTTTAGTTCTTCAAGCCTGTCCATTAACCATCCGAGACCGTAATTATTACTGTCTTTGTTATCGATAACCTCTTTGTGCAGAGATTTTATCATCTTTTTATCAGGTTTTAGTTTCAGTTCAAAGATGGGTACATAATATTTTAAAAAAGCATTACAGGTCTTTACGTTAAAATCTGTTTCGTCAGAATGTTTCTTTAGAAAATTTTTCAATGAATCCACAACTTTAAGTGCGTCTACAAAATTATTCAACTTATACAAAAACTTGAGGTGTGTAATCTTTAAGCTGATTTTATACATCTCAGGAATTGTTTTTATCTTATTAATTAAAACAAGTGCTTTCTTAAAATCACCTCTGTTTGCATATATCCTGGCATAGCAAAAATCATATATTCCCTGTCTCTCGTCGGGATGAAGTAATTTTGAATAAAGAACTACAAAAGATTCCGCCCATTCAAGTTCTCTTGCTTCTATACTTGTATTAAAAGTATTCATAAACAGAACGTGATGTATGTACTTGATTTTCGTCCCTGAGGCAATGTACTGAGATGAAAACATTTCCGAACTGACAAAGAACTTACAGATATCAAATTTATACTTCATAAAAGCACTGTTCCCGCCTTCAATTTTATTGTTGCAATAATCGTTCAGGCAGGCAAATAACGTTGAGGATAACTCACCTGAGATATTTTTGTAATTATTGTATAAATAATCTCTTGTTTTATAGAATACATCATCATCAGCAGAATTAGTACCGATTTTATAATTATTGTAAAGAAGAATAAGTATATCTTTGTATGGAAACTCATATCCCGAAATTTTACTAATAACATTATCGATGAATTCATCATTCAGAACTTCATTCAGAACATTATACTCGGATTTGTGATTATAAAAGTTTTCATAGTTGTATATCTCGTGTTTACCTGCCATAAAGGAAATCAAACCTTCCAGAAAATTAATCAGGGTAAGGTTTTCACTGCTTTTACCTGCATTGTGGTAATCAGACATTAAATAATAATATTCAGTTTTTATATTTCCCAGTTCTTTCAATGGTACAACAGACTTATCATATGGCAGTTCACTAATATCCTTCTCAAGGCTGGTACTGACAGTTTTCAGGTAATCGAAACAACCTCTTTCAAAAAGAGTTTCAGCAAGTATTGTTTTTCTTCTGATTTTATTACTGCTAATCATTTTATGAATAAGGTATTCTTCGAGTATGATACTAAGTTTAGATAATCTGTTGAGGAATACTTTCTGGTTGAGTTTGCTTTTGCCGAATGCTTTCAGGTGAATGTATTCATTCGTAAGTTTCGGATGATTAAACTCAGGATGAAATTTTTTCAGTTCTCTGACTAAAGGTATAAAATTCTTTCCTTCATTGAAATATATTGAGGTAAGAAATCTTTCAAATTCTTTTAATTCCTGTTTTGAAAGAGAAGATAAAAGTTTAATTAACTTTGAGTTTTTAATCATAGAGTAAAATATGAAATAATTCATTAATAAAAAATCAAAATAATAGGGGTGGAATTAAAGATTTATAACTTACTGATAATACAGGTAATAGTAGTGCTGTCACATACCTGGAAAGCGGTGATAATTTTAAAAACCCTGTTTGTTAGTCAAGCACGGTATCGCTAATTTATGAGTAATTGTCATTACCTCTTGCATAGAGGTACAACCCTTACATCAGAAGAACAACCTCTGATATAGGAGATAATGCAAAACAGACAGGTTAAAAATGTTTAAAAAGGATTTAAAATGAACTTAAATGATTTAACTACTAAACTTTTACCTTTGGGTGTCACCGGCAGGGAAGCAGAGGTGTACATAGCAATGTTAAAGAACAGTGCATTAACCGCTACCGAAATTTCCAAGATCACTTCTGTGTCACTTAACAAGATATACGAAGTGCTGCAGAACCTCGTTAAGAAGAAGATGTGTACTGAGAATTATCTTAATGGCGTAAAACTTTTTCGCTGCATTGAACCAAAAATTGCCTTTCAGAATATTTTTTCAGTTTACCAGGAAGATATTAACAGAAAGAAATCATTATACAAAGAAGAACTTGAGGAAAGTTTGAATAGTCTTTACATTCAGGATAAAAACAGTAATAATCCTCTGGACTATATTGAAGTCGTAAGTGACAGGGGACAGGCAACTGACAGGTTTCTGACCATTCAGGCTAACGCAAAATCGGAAATACTATTTTTCAGCAAACCTCCTTACGTAAACAGTCAGAGTCTGGGTGGTAATATTGATGAAATTGAAAACGTCTGTAAAAGCAATGTTAAAGTAAAAAGCATTTATGAGTGCGGCTCAATGGAGTCAAGAGAGTACAAGGAAAATCTTCTTAATGTAATTGAGCATTACGAAAGTTTAGGAGAAGAATCAAGAATTATTGATGCCTTACCCGTTAAACTTGTAATCGTTGATGAAAGTATTTCAATTTTCTCATTAATCGATAATGTTGCTTTTAATCCGCAATTAACAACTATGATTGTTCATCATCCTGTTTTCGCATTATCACAGAAAACACTTTTTGAAGTTTACTGGAATAAATCTATAACAATAGAAGAATATAAGAGAGAGTATCTCAGCCTTTTAAGCAAAGTTGTATTACAAAATTAAAAACCAAATTATAATTTAAAATATTATGGAAACAAAAAATCTATTAAAGTCGGCAGTCTTCTTCTGCCTAATCATGTTTGCAACCAGTACTTTCGCAAACAATATATCTTTAAGTAATTTCAGTCTTGCAAGCAGAAACTTGGCAGAGCATTCTGTAATGGTAAAGTTCGATATCAACTGGGAAAATTCCTGGCGTACTTCAGTATCTCCGTACAACTGGGATGCGGCGTGGATTTTCGTAAAGTATCGTGTAGGGACTGGAATGTGGAAACATGCCTGGCTAAGTAATACCGGTCATATAAACCCGGTCGGAAGTACAATTGCAACAGGACTTCTCAGACCCGATACAGCATACAACGCAACAACTAATCCGGGATTAGGAGCATTTATATATCGTGATGCAGACGGCACCGGAACTTTCACAAAAACAGGAGTCCAGCTTAAGTGGAATTACGGTGCGAACGGTGTAGCAGACAATGCAATAGTTGATTTTCGTGTTTTTGCAGTTGAACAGGTGTACGTGCCATTCGGTAGTTTTTATCTTGGCGATGGAAATGTCGGAGCTACAGGATATCAAATGGTTGCTACCTTTTACAAATATCCTACACCTGCAAACCCTTATCAGGTAACAAGCAATGATACTATCAGCGTTGGTGCCTCAACAGGGAAGTTGTATTACGGAGCAGGCGGCGGAAACAGCGGTGACAGAAAAGGACCTATACCGGCTAAATATCCTAAAGGTTACAATCCTTTTTATTGTATGAAGTATGAGATATCTCAGCAGGAATATGTGGATTTCTTAAACAGTATACCATTTGCTTATGCAGTAGTTCATTATAACGGTAGCGTTGGCGTTGGCAGATATAATATTATACTATCAAATGGAGTTTATAGCACATCCACTCCAAACGTTGCAGTAAATTATATTTCTTGGGCTGACTTAACCGCATACCTCGACTGGAGCGGTTTACGACCTATGTCTGAACTTGAATTTGAAAAAGCATGCAGAGGAACTGCATATCCTGTTCAGTTTGAATGTGCCTGGGGAACCCGTTATGCTGCAAGTGGAAATCCGTATGTTGTAGGAAGATTATATACCATGAATAATGCCGGTGCAACAAATGAGGGAATTGCGTCAGGTTATAACGGCTCGAATTATGTATCAGGTGCCGGTGCAACCTCATCTGATTCTGCAATTTACATTTCGGCGCCAAATGCTTCTTCTTCATTCACACATGTAACCGTTAATACTACAGCAGGTCTCACAGCAGGTATGTATGTTAAGGTTACAGCAGGTACAGGTGAATTTGCACTGCACTCATTTATTTCTGTAATTACTGATGGAACACATTTTGATATATCAGACACTCCTTTGACACCACTTGTAGGAGCTACCGTCAGTGGTTATCCACCAATAACCGTAAACAGTACAACAGGATTAATGCCCGGAATGAATGTAAGTGTTACTTCGGGAACGGGTGTTTTTGTTGCAAGTACTATAGTAACTAAAGTCATTGATGCTACACATTTTTATGTTTCTGACCTGCCTTCAACAAAATTGTCAGGTGGTGCTACTGTTATAACAGGATACCCGGGCGGAAATTGTGCCTGGTATACTACAATGTACGATATGAACGGGGGAAGTATAGCAGGTCCATTAAGAGTAGGAATTTTTGCAGGAAATCCTCTGAATACCGGAAGGATATCCTCAGGTGCATCATTTTATGGAATTATGGAGTTGAGTGGTAATCTTGCAGAACGCCCTGTTTCAGTTGATTCCTTAGGCAGATTATTCACGGGTCTGCACGGCGATGGTTACCTTGATTCATTAGTAGGCGCAACTCTTGGTAATGCAAATGTATTGTTCTGGCCCGAAAATGCATTTGGAAGAGGCTCTGGCTTTCGTGGCGGTGCGTGGAGATACAGCAACGATATACAGGTATCCGACCGTATAATGGCGGCTAATTATTCAAATGCCTGGGGTTCAGATAATGGCGGACGTGGTGTTCGTACAGCACCTTAAGTTAATAAATAAATTATAATAATATCGCAAAAAATATAAATATAAAATATATGAAAAAGATAATAATAAGTTTAGTAGTGTTACTTTTATTCCCTGTGCTGCTTCATGCACAGTTCTCGGGAGGAAACGGGAGAGGGGATTATATGCTTCAGTCTCTTGCAAACCCTCTCACAGGTTCTGAAAATGGGAACACAACTGTTCCGGGAACGTATTCACTTGAACAAAATTTCCCGAATCCGTTTAACCCGACAACAAACATTAAGTTCAGTGTTGCTAAATTAAGTTTTGTTAAAATCGTTGTGTTCGATGTACTTGGACGTGAAGTTCAGACTCTCGTTAACGAAAAGATGAATACCGGTTCTTATGAGGTTTCTTTCGACGGATCATCACTGTACAGCGGCGTTTATTTTTATAAAATATCTTCGGGTGAATTTTCGCAGGTTAGAAAAATGGTGCTTATAAAATAATTGCTTGATTAAACAATATATTCGAATAATATAATAACCCGAAAAAATAATTGGGGAAATATAAATTTTAAACACAATAACATGAAAAAGTTATTTACTTATCTGTTCTT
>JBMOHR010000075.1:0-13871 GCA_049317745.1 Ignavibacteria bacterium | reverse complement strand
GGATGAACTAATGTTCAGACATCTCGACCATCATTTAAAACAATTTGGAGTTTAAATTGAAAAGAATTCTAATATATCTTATTCTTATTCTTTCGCTCATATCTTTTGCCTGCAATAAAACTGATGTGAAAAAGAGTGCAGATGCTTCTCCCGACTTAAAAAGACTTTACGGATTCTACAACGGCGAGTATAAAGGTTTTAAAATCTGGATAGTTGACGGGAATTACATCAGACGTGAAATCTTTAACGAGTTTATATACGGCGGAAATGATGAACGTTATACATTCGTGCCTGAATCTGAAATATGGATAGATAATTCAATCTCTGCTGAGGAATACCTCACAACACTCGAACACGAAATCATAGAACGGAATCTGATGAGGCATAACGGATACACATATTACGATGCGCACGATTCTGCTTTGATGCTTGAACTTGGGATGCGCAGAGGATTCCTGACTGCTGCATACGAGCACGAGAAGCAGTTGCCGATGGTAAGTCCGATTGATTACGACTCCACGCAGGAAATAGAAGAACTTCCCGAAAAGATAAAACTCAGCGGAATTTATAAAATACCGTACGGAAAAAGAGAAGGTGTTGAAATATGGGTTGTTGATGGTTACAAAGTCCGACGTGATATATATTCCGACTTTGGTTTCAGCGGAAACAGCAATGCTTATATGTTTATACCGCCGAATGAAATATGGATTGATGCTTCCATCACCTGTCAGGAAATGGAATATTCCATTCAGCTCGAACTGAAAGAAATGGCTTTTATGAAAAACGGTTTGCCGTACGACGATGCATACACGAATGCATTAAAGACAACTGACAGTTTGCGTCAGGCAGTAAATAAATTAATAAACAATAAACCCGTATATACTTTACAGACAAACAGATACCGCGATACTGGTACGGGGAAGAAGTAGTTTTAAATTAAGTCTGAAAGTGATGCATCTGTTATGTTAGCTAAATCGGCAGGGGAGACCAGCATCTGCATTCCTCTGACGCCTGAACTGACGTAAATCTTGTCGAACAAGACTGAAGTTTCTTCTATGAAAGTCGGATATCTCTTCGTCATCCCAACGGGCGAACAAACCCCTCTGATGTAGCCAGTTAATGCGAGCAAATCTTTCACCTTAATCATTTCTATTCTCTTATTGCCGCTTGCAGTTGCGGCCTTCTTTAAATTAAGTTCTTCATTACCCGGAATAACAAACACTACTGTGCCCGTTTTATCACCAGTTGCAACGAGTGTTTTAAAAACCTGTTCGTGCGGAGCGTTTATTTTATTCGCAACACTAACTGCATCAATTTCATCTTCGTTAAACTCATACTCAAATAGTTCGTATTGGATATTGTTCGAATCAAGAATTCTTAAAGCATTTGTTTTCTTCATACTATCTCATTAAAATCATTTTCTTAACGTCACGGACTTTATTATTTATTGTTAGCTTGTAAAAGTATACTCCGCTTGCAGTATTATCAGATGTAAAAGTTGTTTCGTACGTTCCCGACGATAAACTTTCATTCACGAGAGTTGATATAAGCTCGCCTTTCAAATCATAAATGCTTAACAGTACATCATTTCCCGAGTTTAATGTATTGGATACATCAAACCTAATTTTTGTTGATGGATTAAAAGGATTCGGATAATTCTGGTATAACTTGTAATCATCAGGCACGTTTGAAGATATGTTAACAACCTTTGGCAGTATTCCCTGATAATAAAATATATCCCAGTTAATTCCTCCTAACCTGAAGTCAGACCAGCAGATTCTTGTAAACGTTCCGTCCAAGTCTAAGCCGAGAAAATCGTTCCCGCTCGTTCCCATTGTGTTAAACGGAGAAGTAACAGAACTTGCTTTGATGTTCGAAGGAAAAGTTTGTCCGCCGTCGTTTGAAATTGAATAGTAAACATCAAACGGTGATAAAGAACCTGCAACGCCGTTTCTTCTGTCACGCCAGGCAAGAGCATATTTATAATCCTTAAAAACACTCCATACCATATCCTGTCCGATACCGTTATTCATAGGGTCTGTGTTTACCCTGAAAGGACTTGACCAGTTTGCTCCGCCATCTTGTGTCCGTACTACAAAAACATCAGGGTCTGAATTTATTTTTGCCGTGTAAGCAAAATTTAAAGAACCTGCATTTCCCGGGTCTGCAGTCAGCGAATAGCTCGTCTGGTATAATGAATCTTCAAGTGAATAGAAGTTTGTAATGTAACTCTTTTGAAAACTTACTCCTTTATTAGTAGTTCTTGCTAAAGCAAATTTTGGTGTCAATCCCTGTAAACTTATATATGCGATGTTCAGCGTCCCGTCTTTTGAGACTGCCATAATTCCCATTGAACCGTGGTAAGCAGGAAAACCAGCTGCGCTCACAAGAATATCAGAACTCCAGTTCGTTCCTCCGTTAGTAGAATATTTCAAATGCAGATTCATTGGTAATGTTGCCCATTTTGGCGGCATTGAAGTTACGTATAAACAACCATAATTCGGACTTGTTTGATAATTATCGATTGCAATCCAGGGTCTGTCAACTGCTAAATCCGTTGTCTCGGTTATACTTCTGACGATGCTCGCATTTCCCCAGTTTGTTCCTCCGTTAGTTGATTTTCTTACAACCACAACTCCTGAATCAGTTGTCCCTTGTCCTTTGTATTCTATATAACATAAATATGCATCACCGTTGTTTGCTATGGCAATGGACGGGTCTGCCATAGTAAAGTTTGAGTACAAATTCGGAATAGAATAAGTGCTGTTCCAGTTCAATCCTCCGTTCGTTGAGTTCCTGACAACAATGTTTATCTTACCGTTTAACTTCAACTGCATCCATGCAATAATTACATTGCTCTGATTCGGCGAAACAGCAAGAAACTGTTCTCCGTCGAACAATGGATAGTTGGAAATGTTAGTGTTAACCTGTGCTTTTGCAAATGCAGTAAAGAATAATATTACTATAAGGAATTTAGCTTTCATTCGTTTTCTGTTTTAGACAAAATTAAATAATTAATAGATTAATTCAAACATTATATTAACGAATTATTATGATGAAATTGTATTTAAAACAAAGTATCTTTCGGTAAATATAATTCTTATGACTAAAAATATATTTACTATATTGCTTTTTTTGACTGTCATTAGTCTTTGTTATGGTCAGTCTGATAAATCACTTACCAGCAATCCGCCTAAACTTACTGAATACGTTACTGATGAAACTGGAACTTTAGAGCCTGATGAAATCAATTCTCTGAAGTCAAGACTTAGAAAGTTTTACGACTCTACTTCCACACAAATAGTTGTATACCTTATCCCTTCTTTAAACGGTGAACCTGTTGAAATGGTTTCTAATGCAATTTACCACGCAAATGGAATCGGAGGGAAAGGCAAAGATAACGGAGCACTGCTTCTAATCTCAAAAGGGGACAGGAAAATCAGGATTGAAGTCGGCTATGGTCTTGAAGGAGTATTGACTGATGCTATGTCAAAACAAATTATTCAAAAGGAAATTACTCCCGAGCTAAAGAAAGATAATTATTATAAAGGTATAGACAATGCAGTTAATTCGATAATTGCTCTTTCGAAAGGGGAATACTCAAAAGTCAGTTCTGAGAATAAAAGCTCAAACCCTTCTGTTTTGGAAGTGTTGGCTTATTTAATTCCTGTTCTTTTGTTTATAATAGTAATTACCATACTCGTAAAGAATATTAAAAGGAAATCAACTGGATTAGGTTCATCGGGTGTAACAACATATTATTCAAACAGCAGTTCGGATAGTTCTTTGAACGGCAGTGATTCTTCGTCTTCTGGAAGTGATTCTGGTTTTTCAGGTGACGGGGGGGATTCGGGCGGCGGAGGTGCCAGTGGTGATTATTGATAAAAAATTAAATGAAACTTGTTTAGCTCTATTACGTTATTATAATTAAAAGGAAGTTTTTCAAATTTAATTTGAAGGAGATATGTAATGAAAACTTTAATGTTCATATTTGTTCTTGCTTTATTGCCTTTAATCTTTGTCAATGCACAGGACAAAAAGGATACAGAAACAAAAACACAAACTGCTTATACTATTGCCTGGAAAGATGTTACCTGTCCTGATTGTCAGGGTTGGGGCTGGAGACTCGGTGAAGGTTTTAAAAATAGTACTAACCCGTCTTACAGTGGCTCTGGTTCAAGTCAGCCAATAAGAACAAGGGGTGTTTCCAATACAAGTGTTGATAGATACAAATGTATGGATTGTAACGGAACGGGGAAAATACAGGTCAAATATTATAAGTCAGCTTTATAACTCCATTATAAAAATTCAAAATTTAGGGTTGACACCTGATGCCGGGGACTCTCTGCTGAGAGTTTCCGGCATTATATTTTTGAATGGTTAATACAATCAGATTAGAGTATCTTATTTGATGAAAATTAGGGTTCTTAAAATCATCGTTGTAATTCTGATAGGTGTTGTCATCTATGGTTGGGGTGCCACAGGTCATAAAATTATTAACCGTAAATCGATTTATTCTTTTCCAGGTGTAATGAACGCTTTTTATTACTGGTCTGATTCATTGTCCAGGCACGGTTCAGATGCCGATTATCGTAAATCTTCTGATCCTGCTGAAAGTCCGAGACATTACATAGATATCGATAATTATCCCGAGTTTATTGCTAACGGCAGAATCCCTCAATCTCTCGATTCACTAATTGCCATACACGGAAACTATTTCGTTTTGGATAATGGTGTACTACCTTTTTCAATAATTGCCACTACAGATTCGGTAAGAAAATACTTTGCCCTGCACGACTGGCAGAAAGCTATGCTTAAAGCTGCAGATTTAGGTCACTATGTTGCCGATGCGCATAACGTACTTCATATAACTAAAAATTATGACGGTCAGCTCACAAATCAAACAGGAATACACAGCAGGTACGAAACTACAATGATTAATGCCGATTCAATTCTGTTAATCTATACTGGTGATTCGGCTCAGTATGTTTCTAATATTAATGCATTTACATTTGATTTCCTGTACTATAATTATAACTATGTGGATTCGGTCCTCTATGCTGACAGCGTATCCCATGCAATTGCGGGTAATTACGGAGGTGTATATCTTCAAAACCTTTGGCTGAGAACAGGAACTTTTACAATTCGATTGTTTAAAAATGCCTCTCACTATCTTGCAAGGCTTATTTATACTGCCTGGATAAATGCAGGTAGTCCGTTACCGACATACATAGAGGAAAATGGTACTATTGCCGATAATTTTGAACTTATTCAGAATTATCCGAACCCGTTTAATCCCAATACTACAATTAAGTTCATCCTGCCGAAAAGCAGTTTTGTTAACCTCAGCGTATATGACATTTCTGGAAAACTCATTGGTGTAATTCTAAATGAGCAGAAAAACCCTGGTACTTACAATATTCTTTTTAATGCATCGTATCTTTCAAGCGGCACTTATTTCTATAAACTTTCTGCCGGGGACTATTCTTCCGTTAAAAGAATGATATTGGTAAAGTAAGCCTTAGCCCTATACATTGCTGCATATTAGTATTTCATTGAAATTAATTAAAGTTTATATTATTTAACTGGATTTTCAAAAGGGTCAAAAATAAGAATTAATGAAGAAACTATTATTGCTTTTACTCCTTCTATCAAACATAGGATGGGCTCAGTTATACCAGGGACCTGCTTCAGGTTCGGTTCCCAGTGGTGTAATCGTTACAACAGGAAATTTCCTTGACAGTTATTCAGGTGACAGATTATCACCTTACGTCAAAAGAAAATTAAGAAACAAAATCAATTTCACTCAATATTCAGATGAATTTAACACTGTAGCTCCAAAGGCTCCTGCAGGTTCTAATTATATGGAAGACCCACTGGCTGGTATTCAGTCAGATGCACCGGATCCAACAGTATTCAAAAGTTTTCAGGGTTTTAATGATCCGGGTGGCTATATCCCTCCTGATTTGTACTTGGCAGTTGGTCCTACACACGTTATCGGTGTTGACAACGGAAGGTTCCGTATCTGGGATAAAGAAGGTAGACTTGTAAAAACATTATCAGCTGATGCATGGTTTGGAACTACTGTTGCAGGTGTTGGTGCTTTTGACCCTAAAGTAATGTATGACCATTTTGCAAAACGATGGGTTATGGTCTGGCTTGACCAGGATGACGCAACCACAAGAGGATATTATCTTGTATCGGTTTCAACTGATTCTATTCCACTCGGTACCTGGTATAATTATGCATTACCATCAACTCTTAACGGTACTACAAATTCAGGCAGCTGGGGTGATTATCAGGGCGTTGGTTTTGACAATCAGGCAATCTATCTTACTTCCAATCAATTTGCATTCGGTGGTAATTTTCAGGGCACAAAAATCAGAATTATAAATAAGTCAGATTTGTACGCAAACAATGCAGGTCCTGTAAACTGGAAAGATTTATGGGATATTCGTGAACCGTCAGGCTATGCAAGAACTTTCGGAGCAAGACCTACTATAATGTACAGTACTTCCTCGGAGTATTTTCTGCTTGTTAATTCTCCATACAGTACAGGCACATACGTAACTTTATATAAAATTACTAATCCTATAACAAGTCCTATTATGACGGCAGTGAATGTTCCTGTTGTTCAGTATACAGGTCCGCCTTCTGCTAATCAGTTAGGCGGCAGTACAATGCTCATCGAAACTGGCGGTGTCAGTTTTAAATATGAGCCGATATACAAAAACGGTTTCCTATGGGCAGTCCATTCTGTTAAGAATACAAGCTTTACAGCTTATTCAAGCGTAAGGTACTTGAAAATTAACACTGCAACAAACGCAACCGTGGAAGATGTTGAAATGGGTGCAAACGGCTTCTGGCATTTTTATCCGTCACTTGCTGTGGATAAAGACAATAATGTTGCAATCACATATTCACGCTCTGGGACAACAGAATACATTGGCGCTTTCTATACATCGCGTTTAAATTCAGACCCTCCTGGATTAAACGGCAGCAAATTGATTCAGGCAGGTAAGTCAAATTACGTAAAAGATTTTGGCGGTGGAAGAAACAGATGGGGTGATTATTCCGGTATCTGGCTCGATCCGTCAGACCAGAATAATTTCTGGATGTTAACGGAATATGCAGAATCGCCCGCAAATAACTGGGGAGCCTGGGTCGCAGGTGTTCGTCTCATTCCGTTTAATGGTGCAAAACTATATTCGAATAAGGATTCTCTTGACTTCGGAGTGAGGGAAGTTACTTTTCCTTCTGATACACTTATGATGACTCTCACATCTCAGGGACAGGATACACTGGTGATAAGCAATATTCAACTCCCGAACAGTCAGTTTCAGTTACTTACGAGTGTTGCATATCCGGTTAAACTCGGATACAATCAGACTAAAGATTTGAAGTTCAGGTTCGTGCCGTCAGCACCAGCAGTTAATCGCGACTCTTTGACCATTTTCAGCAATGACTCTCAAAAACCTCAAAGAAGAATTATATTGAAGGCAAAAGGTTTCTTTATCAACCCGTCTGTTGCAGGTACTATTTACGGAATTACAGGAAGCCAGTCTAACGGTGCTTCTATCACTGTAAATAAAACAACAGGTTTAGGTTCTTTAATCGGACTGTCAGGATTCACAGATATTACCGGAATCAGTATCCGTCCTTCAGATAACATTACTTTCGGTGTTACTGCTGGCTCCAGTTCAAGCAGACTTATAAGGGTAAATGTTTCACAAGGTGACGCTTATTTTTACAAAGATATTCCAATTGGCAGTATCAGAACAATCGCATTTGACGTTAATAATGATTTATACTGTGCTACTCAGAATGGATTACTGTACAAATACAACATCCTGACTAACGATACTCATTATGTCGGAGCTACTTCAATAGCAAGTTTATACTCAATCGCAATTAACCCTGTCAATGGACAACTTTGGGGTGTAGCAGTTAATAATAAAATCTTTAAGATTAATAAAACCACGGCAGTTGCAAATCAGGTCGGTGTTCCTGGATTCTCAATTACTCCGAGCATTGCATTCAATCACCTTGGTAAGCTTTACGGTACATCAGGTCTTGGCGTTCAGGTTGCAGCATTAATCTCTTATGATACAGCAACAGGTATTGCCACTCAAATCGGTTCGACAGGTTTTCCTGCTTTGAACTCAATTGCAATATCTCAGCAAACAGTAGGAATTGAAAACATTTCTTCAGAAATACCTGATTCTTATAATCTGCATCAGAACTATCCGAATCCTTTTAATCCGGTAACGAACATTAAGTTTGAAGTCCCGAAAAGTGATTTTGTTTATTTATCTGTGTTCGACGCATTGGGCAGGGAAGTAGCCGTACTGGTTAACGAAAGACTAAGCCCGGGTGTTTACAGCTATAAATTTAACGCAATGAATTTCTCCAGCGGTGTTTATTATTACAGAATCAAATCATCAGATTTCTCTGCTGTTAAAAGAATGGTAGTCATCAAATAAGTATAATATCTTTTCTTCAAAGAAAGCCCTGGATATTATTCAGGGCTTTTTTATTACCCCTGTTTTATATTACAAATAATCCTGTGAAAACAAATCAATACAGATTATTTTAATTATGGTTTTTATTATTCCCTATATTTCCGTAAATTTACAAAACATAAAATATCATATTTGGACATAAAAATAATTGAAGTAAAGGGGAAGAGTGACTTAAAGAAGTTTGTTAAATTCCCATTGGAAATATATAAAGACTCTAAAGAATTTGTTCCGTCAGTGATTTTTGATGAGATGAAAACTTTATCACCCGATAAAAATCCTGCCTTTGAATATTGTGATGCAAAACTCTGGCTTGCTTTCAGAGGAGATAAAGTCGTAGGTCGTATTGCCGGTATTATTAATCATAGGTTTATTGAACGTTGGGGGAAAAAGTCTATCAGGTTCGGATGGATCGATTTTATCGATGATGAAGAAGTGTCATCTGCACTTTTGAATGAGGTGTATAAATGGGGCAAGGAAAACGGACTCGAAGAAATTCACGGACCTCTTGGGTTTACAGATATGGATTACGAAGGTATGCTGGTTGAAGGTTTCGACGAACTCGGTACTATGGCTACTATCTACAACCATCCTTATTATCCAAGACATATGGAAAAGTTTGGTTACGAAAAGGAAGTCGACTGGGTTGAGTTTGAAATTAAAGTACCTGAGAAGATTCCTGAAAAGGCAGACAGGGTTGCAAAGATAGTGATGGAAAAGTTAAAGGTTAAAGTCCTTGACGCAAAGAGCAAGAAAGATCTGATTCCCTACGGTAAAGATTTGTTCGAACTTATAAATGTTGCCTTTAAAGACCTGTTTGGGTTTGTTACGTTAAGCGATAAGCAGATTGATTATTATATTAAACAGTATTTAGGTTTTGTTTCTCATCATTATACAAAAATTATTGTTGATGAGAATATGAAACTTGCAGGTTTTGTTATCGGAATGCCCTCTTTAACAAGAGCTTTACAAAAATCTAAAGGAAGACTATTCCCTTTTGGATTCATTCATATGCTAAGAGCTCTCGGCAACTCAAACAAGTATATTGATTTATACCTTGGAGCAATCAGACCCGACTTACAGGGTAAAGGCGTTGATGCTTTGCTTATGACTGAAATCACAAGGTCAAGCATTAAGAATAAAGTTATCTCTGCTGAAACAAACATTGAACTTGAAACTAATGTTCTGGTACAAAGTCACTGGAAATATTTTGATGCAAGACAACATAAAAGACGCAGATGCTTCTGTAAAAAGATAACATAATTAATTTCAGTTTTAAGGGAACAAAATTAAGTAATTGTTGTTTTATTAGATATATTATAAACTTAATTCTAATTCATTATGAAAAAACTTGCTTTACTATTTTCGATTGTTGCTTTATTCTTCATAGTTAATACTGCAACTTCTCAGACTTTGTACTTTTGCGAAAGTGTAGATGCTAACGGAAACCCTTCGGGTGAAAGCAGCACTTTCAACATTCCACGTAGTGGTGGATATTTTCATTTTCTCGTAAAATTACCTTATACTGTTGAGTGTACAGAAGTATATTATGATATCTATGATGTTTACAGTGATTATTCCGAAAATTATAACACTTCTATAACACAGGATGGATTAGGTAAAAGCTGGACCTGGTTCTGGAAGAAAGTTACATTCTATACCCCTGGTTATTACCACGTTTATGTGAAAGATTGTTTCGGTGCTACCTTAGCATCTTCTTATCTTACAATAAATTTAAAATAAATTTATAAGGGCTGTGCTAATGAATAGTACAGCCCTGTTTTTTATAACAATAAAATCTCATTTATTAAACTTATCCCCAAATTATGAAAAAAATATTTCTCTTATCTTCTCTGCTTGCAGTATTCTTTATCTTTAATTCAGCTAAATCACAAACGATTTATTTCTGTGAGGGAGTGGATGACGATGGTAATCCGATAGGTTCAAGCAGTACTTTCTCTATCCCTTATGAAGGCGGCTATCTCTATGCTCTCGTTAAACTTCCTGTTGCTACTGATTGCAGTGAAGTTTATTATGATATTTATGATGTTAAAGGAAGTGCTGAAAACTATAGCACAACTTTAACTCAAAGCGGTCTGTCAAATAAATGGGACTGGTTCTGGAAGAAACTCTATTTTGATTATGCTGGAAGTTATCATATTAAAGTGAATGACTGCAACGGCAGGGAACTCGTTGACGGCTACGTAAAAGTGAAATACAGTAGATAATAAAAAATGGGGCTTAAAGCCCCATTTTAATTTTATGCTTGCCGAATAATACACATTTCCTTTAACCCTAAAAAACAATCATTGTGCGTTCTTTGTCCTACTAAGGTGACAATCTCTCTATTATCCAGTCTCCCTTTTCCAGTCTATAACTCACTCTGTCGTGCAGTCGGTTTTCCCGTCCTTGCCAGTATTCAAAAGACTCAGGTATTAATTTATATCCACCCCAGTATGGAGGTAATGGAATATTCTTGCTGTGAAACTTTACAAGATACTGAAAGAACTTCTTCACAATAGTCATTCTGCTGCTAATTACCGTACTTTGATTCGATGCCCATGCACCCACTTTACTCTTAAACGGTCTTGACTCAAAATAAGCGAATGATTCTTCTTCTGAAACTTTCTTCACTTTTCCCTCTATCCTTACCTGTCTTTCCAGTTCCGACCAGAAGAAAAGCATCGAAGCCTGATTGTTCTCTGCAAGTTCCTTACCTTTTCTGCTTTCATAATTTGTGTAGAAGTAAAAACCTCTTCCGTCATATCCCTTCATAAGTAATGTCCTTGCCGAAGGCTTAGCATTCTTATCAGCAGTTGCAAGAATAAAAGCAGTCGGTTCGAGTATCTCAGATTTCATAGTCTCATTAAACCATTTGTCGAATTGAGCAAACGGATTTAAAGCAGCATCCTTTGTATCTAAAGATTTCTGTTTGTAATTTATTCTTATATCCTGTATTCGCTTGTTCTCTTCCATTTATTATTTAAACGTTAATCCGTAACCGAATTTATATTCCTCACTTATCGTTACAGGCAATTTACCTTTTGGCTTATTCTCACCTGCTAAAGTCTTTATTGCCGCATCTATAACTACCTTGCTGTCTCCGTATGCAGCTATATAGCCAGGCACTTCGGGAAAGTATTGAAGCAGATAGGGATTACCAAATGAAATAACTATAACTTTCTTCCCTTCAAAAGTTAAAAAGTTTACGTAGTCTGCCTGCGATTCATTCATCCCAACAGTTCCGCTATTCATTTTCACTTTAACGAAAAGAGGAATGATGTAATAATCGAATTCCTTCATCTGTTTAAAAGCAGCTTCAAGGCTGATTATATCTCCGTTAATAGCTTTTGTCTTTATTACGTTATTAAACGAACCGCCCATTTTCTTCGTGAACTCTTCGTAAAAATATTGTGTATTCTCTGGCTCGTTGCCATAGTACATAGAAAGTATTACGCACTTGTCATCTGTCGGTTTTTTTGGCAACGGAAGCATTTCATCGTTTCTCACGAGTGTTATAGATTCTTCTGCAATCGTTTTCGCTAGATTTACTGCGACTTCATCATTGATTGAACTTAAAACCTTGTCCTCATCAATAAGTTTATTCTCGTTTAACTTCAGAAACTCTTTTGCGTCGAGAATCTTCTTCACTGATACATCTATTCTCTCTTCTGAAATCTTTCCGCTGTTAACTGCATTCTCAATAGCATCAATCGTCTTAGTCTCGCCCTGAGGCATTAGTATTAAATCTATACCTGCTCTTACACATCCAAGCGCAACTTCCTGTGTAGAAAAATGCTTTGTTATACCTGCCATGTTTAATGCATCTGTAATTATCAGTCCGTTAAAGCCGAGTTTCTTTATTAATATTCCGTCAACTATATCCGGTGAAAGTGTTGCAGGAATGTTTGGAGTCTTGTCAACCGCAGGAAATGAAATGTGTGCAACCATCACAGACTTAACTCCGTTTTCAATCGCACTCTTAAAAGGAACAAGCTCAACCTTATCCATCCTGTTCATATCACTTTTTATAGTCGGTAAATCGCTGTGCGAATCTACGTCAGTATCTCCGTGTCCGGGGAAGTGCTTTGCAGTTGCTATCACTCCGCCTTCCTGAAGTCCGCGTATCATCGCATTACCCATCTCGCTCACGAGTTTAGGGTCTTCGCCGAATGAACGTACATTAATAATTGGATTCTTCGGATTGTTGTTAACGTCAACAACAGGCGAATAATTCTGATGCACTCCAAGCGCTCTGCATTCTTTTGCAATCCGCAGTCCCATCTTGTAAGCAAGGTCTGGGTTGCGTGTTGCACCGATTCCCATATTGTTCGGATAAAGCGACCCGTCCTCAAGCCTCATCGCAGTCCCTCTTTCGAAGTCCTGCGAAATCAAAAGGGGAGTTGCGCTTAAAGATTGCAGCCTGTTAATGAGCCTTGCCTCTTCAAGTACTTTTCCTTTAAAGAAAATCACTCCGCCAACTTTCTCATTTTCAATTAAATGCTTTAGTCTTTTAAATTCCTTGTCATCATCATCAAGATAGTATCCGTCTGAATATGTTATAATCATCTGTGCAATCTTTTCGCGAAGCGGCATTGATTTCAGTTTGTTCTCTGCCCACGAAAAGTTCTTTGAATAAGTAATATTGAAATTCGATTCCGCTATTGTGTTTGCCAGCGCAAACACAAGTACGAGTATTAGAAATACCTTTTTCATTTTGTTATCCTTTATTTGAATCTTCTTTATCTTTTGCGTCACCTTCCATCTTCGAATTCATGTTCGTAAAGAATCTCATTAGTTCCATTGGTAACGGAATAATCATCGTCGATGTTTTCTCCGCTGCTATTTCTGTCATCACCTGCAAATACCTAAGCTGCAGCGCAAACGGATTGCTTCCGAGTATTCCTGCTGCTTCCGAAAGTTTTGCCGCTGATAAGAATTCACCCTCTGAATTAATAATCTTTGCACGCTTGTCACGTTCTGCCTCTGCCTGACGTCCCATTGCACGGATAAGTTCCTGCGGAAGGTCAACATTCTTCAGCTCTACGTTCATCACCTGAATACCCCAAGGCTCTGTTTCTCTGTCAATAATTTCTTTTAACTTTGCATTAATCATATCACGATGCGAAAGCAGCTCATCTAAATCACTCTGTCCGAGTATCGAACGTAATGTAGTTTGTGAAACGAGTGACGATGCATACAAATAATCTTCCACCTGAATGATTGCTTTCTCAGGATTTGCAACTCTTAAATAAACTACAGCATTCACTTTCACGCTCACGTTGTCCTTTGTGATAATGTCCTGCGAAGGCACGTCTATGGCAAGTGTGCGAAGACTTGTCTTCACCATCT
>JBMOHR010000074.1:0-13999 GCA_049317745.1 Ignavibacteria bacterium | reverse complement strand
AAATTGCGTCCGAGAAAACAACTGCCTCGAGCAGTGAATTGGAAGCAAGCCTGTTCGCTCCGTGAAGCCCCGTCATAGAAACTTCTCCGCAGGCAAATAAATTCTTCAGTGAAGTCCTGCCTTCAAGGTCAACCTTTATACCGCCGCAGGCATAGTGCGCCGCAGGTACGACAGGAATCATTTCCTTAGTTATATCAATTCCCTTCGAAAGACACGTCTTGTAAATATTCGGAAATTCCTTCTTCAGTTTTTCTGCACCTATTGGTGATGTGTCCAGATATACACATTTATCACCGCGCTTCTTCATCTCATTATCAATCGCCCTCGCAACAATGTCTCGCGGAGCAAGCGACTTTCGCTTGTCATACTTCTGCATAAACTCTTTGCCGTCCTTTGTCTTCAGCACAGCACCCGCACCGCGTACTGCTTCCGAAATCAGGAAGACCTGCGTATCGTCGTCGATTTCCGTTTCATAAAGCGAAGTCGGATGAAACTGTACAAACTCCATATTTTCAACAATGCATCCCGCCCTGTAACCCATCGCAAAACCATCGCCCGTTGCAATCGCAGGGTTTGTAGTATGCAGATACACCTGCCCCAGTCCGCCCGTTGCAAGAATCGTATTGCGTGCGATAATCTTCTCTACCTTTTTAGCTTTGACGTTGTAAGCATAAAGTCCGTAACACGCATTCTTAGTCCTGTTCTCAATCGTATGCCTGTAACTCTTGCCGAGTTTATGTTTATTCTTCTTCAGGTTTCTTTCCGTCAGCAAGTCAATCGCAAAATAATATTCCTTAACTTCAATGTTCTTATTAATTGAAATCTCGTGAAGCAAAGCACGTTCAATCTCTTTACCCGTAAGGTCTTTTGCGTGGACAATGCGGCTCTTTGTATGTCCGCCTTCTTTGCCGAGAAGCAAGTGCCCGTTCTTCTGCGTAAACTTAACGCCGATATCAATCAGCTCATAAATCCTCGTCGGACCTTCACGCACGATTTTTTCCACAGCGTCAAGATGGCACAAATCACCGCCGCAGGACATAGTATCCTGAATGTGCAAATCGAAATTATCATCATCTGCCAGCACGGACGCAATCCCACCCTGAGCATAGTTCGTGTTCGACTCTGCCCTCCGTTTTTTGGTAATAATCAAAACTTTTCCGAGCGTACTAAGCTTCAACGCAAGCGATAAACCTGCAATACCTGACCCGACAATTAAGAAATCTGTAATCATAGTGACTCAAAATACATCATATATACTCTATTTAAAATGATAAAGAAAAGAATGTTCATTGTTCGTCCAAACTGTAGTTTAACCACTATCTTACAAAAAATAATCTACTTGAACTTAAATTATTGTTTCTGACTACCCTTACGACAAACTTCAGGCTTGTTCAGGTCAACCTTGCGCTCTAACTTGGTTCAAGATAGGCTTGATCCTCGTATGTTTCAGGCTTGATAGGGTTAAACACAACAGAATTGAGGTTTTTATAGAATAGATATTTCAAATGAAGTAACTCCACTATGAAATATATGAATAGTGGAGTCGCTTAAGTTCATTAATAATTTATACTATCACAAAGTCTATCTTGCGCGTTTCTGTGTTTGCAGACGTAAGCTTTACTTTTAATCTTTGTCCTGCACGGTACGATTTTCTTTTCCTTGCACCGACTGCACAATGGTTTCTTTCGTCGTACTCGTAATAGTCGCCCGGTATGTCGCGGTAGCGTACCATTCCTTCAATCATAAATTCATCGATTTCAACGAACAGTCCGAAACGGCTGATGCCCGATATGATGGCGCTGAACTCCGTGCCGATTTTATCTTTAATAAATTCCACCTGCAGAATTTTCTTCACTTCCCTTTCGGCTGATACTGCGTTCTGCTCCTGAACGGAACAGTGCTTGCAGGTTTCGCTTAGCGCCGAAAGATAACGTTTGTTTATTTCTACAGTCTCTGTTCTTCTCTTCAGATAATTGTTGTACGTGTTCAGAAGCCTGTGCACTATTAAATCAGGGTAACGTCGTATTGGCGATGTGAAGTGTGTATAGTCCAGAAAGCCGAGTCCGTAATGTCCGATGTTTTCATTCGTGTAAACTGCTTTTGCCATCGAACGAATCATCAAATCGTTTATTATAAACTCTTCGGGTTTTCCTTTCACTTCTTCGAGAAGCTTCTTAATCTCTTTCTTGTCTTTTAAATTTGCCCTGTAGCCAAACTGGCGTATGAACTCGGAAAGGTTCTGCAACTTTTCTCCGTCGGGTAAATCGTGAACACGGAATACAAACGGAAGTTCGCGGCGCAAATCTTTTTCGAGTTTGCTCACAAATTCCGTTACGCATCTGTTTGCAAGAAGCATAAACTCTTCAATGAGGCGCATCGAGTCGAGGCGCTCTTTAATGCCGATTCCTTTTATCAGTCCCTTCTCATCAATGTCAAAAGTCACTTCGCGTGAATCGAAATCAATCGAGCCTTCGTTTATGCGCTTTTCCGTAAGTGCTTTTGCTACGTGCGAGAGCAGCATTATTTCGTAGAGGAAATCTCCCTGCTTTGTATCGATAATATTCTGAACTTCTTCGTATGTAAACCTGCGCTTGCTTAGAATCACACTCTTTGTGAGGTCGTACTTTCTTACTGCATAGTTTTCGCTTAGCTCTATAAATACAGTAAACGCAAACCTTTCAACATTCGGCTTCAATGAGCATAAATCATTCGATAGAATTTCGGGAAGCATAGGAACAACCTTGCCCGGGAAGTAAACGCTCGTTGCACGGCGAAACGCTTCCACATCAACTGCCGAGCCGTCCTTTACGAAGTAAGACACGTCTGCAATATGAACACCAATCTTATAACCATCTTTTAACTTTTCAATCGAAACTGCATCGTCAAAATCCTTTGCATCGTCGGGGTCGATTGTAAACAAAGTTAAACCGCGGAGGTCCATCCTGTCGCTGTCTATCACGCCGCTCTCCGACTTTTCCCTGTATGCCTTGAATATATCGGTAGTCTCGTCTATCACTTCACTGTCAAACTTTTCATCGAGCCTGTATTTCTTCATCACCGACACAACTTCAACCAGTGTATCGCCTGCCTTGCCGAGCACTTCAATAACCTTCGCCTGCAGGTCGTTTATGCCGTCTTCAATATCTTCAACGTTTAATATTTCACATACTACTTTATCACCGTAAACTGCCCCGTTAAAATCTTTTACGTTTACAAAAACGTCCTGCTTGATTTTCTTCGAATCAACAGTAACCTTTGCAAAACTTTTCTTCGGGTCGAAGAAGCCTGTGACGTAATACGAATCGAGATTAATAATCTTTATAACACGTGCGTATTCGCTTCCCGTTTTACCCTTGAATGATTTTCTGAACTCAACTTTATCGCCCGCTGAAATCTTCTGCCCCTTCTTGAGCTTAACGTCGAGCGTGTTCGACTTCCCTTCGCTGTCGTGATAGTGAACGGCTATTCTTCCGTCTTCCGATATTATCACATCGCCGGTAAGGAATGTGTTGTCTTCAATGGGAATGAAGAAATATTTTCCGTCTCTCTTGATTTCGTCCGTTAACACGAGTTCGTTCAATGCGTCACGCAATTCAGGACGCTCGGAACTTCTGATGTGAAGGTTTGTTACAAGGTGGTTAAACTTGTAATTTGTTCCTCTGTTTTTCTTGAGGAACACTACTATATCTTTATGTGGTTTGATAATCTTTATGTTTTAATTTAGAATTTAATGCAAATAGATGTTTTATCTCTATAATATGTGTAACAATAAATGTAATACGAAAGTGCTTAATTATCAAATATAGCTAAAAACTTTTAAATAATCAGAATTTTATTCTGTAAAGCAATGCTCCGCCTGTTCTGTTATCGGTAGAAAGAATGCTGTTCTGTGAGAACGGGTCAACATATCTTTCAAGCTGAATGATAAGGTTCTGAGATATATTATGGATTCCGAAAATGTTATTAAGCGGATATTCTATCAAGAAATTAGTGTTTGAAAGGTCACGCAGAATCTGTCCGCCGAATATAACAGTAGCACCTCCAAGTTCAGCAGTAAACCTGATATCAGTATTCTCAGCAAATGAACCAGATTGCGAATCTTTATATGATATATCCGTCTTAAGTATGAATGGCAGATATGTGTTAATAAAATTAGATAAGTATGCAGAAGCATAACTTGTTCCTACGTTTGCTCCGAGACTCGAAACTAATGATAATCTCTGGTCTGCATTAAGTTCATCCTTAAACCTTCCGAAAAGAAGAAAGCTGATTGCATCGTCAGTCGGGTCAGAACCGCCCACAGGGTTTCCGTCTGAAAGTAATTCCCATTTAATAGGATTCATTTTAAACACATTTCCTGTAACATCAATATTGATATCAACTTTCCTGTTAATATTATTGTTATTCGGATCAGTCGTACTCGTTGTATAACCACCCTTAATGTATAGTTCAGGGTTTGTTACGTCACCGGTAAACAGAGCATACCCTTCTGCTTTAAAACTTTTATAGAATTTATAATACGAGTTCTCGCCTATATCCACCCTTCCCCTCGTTGCAAACGAAGGTGTTTCTAAGTTATCGAAAGTAATGTTAGCAGCAATGTTTCCCGAAAATTCCTGCCCTGACTTTTCTTCAATGATCAACTTTGCATAAATATCCTTAAGCGTTTTCACCCTGATGTAATACTTAAAATTACTCGGTGCAGTTTTCTTAGCGGTAGTGTCCGACATCTTGTAGAAATAAGAGTCAAACGGGTCTAAAGAAGATTTTTCAAAGTTCGAAAGACTGTCTGTGTACCTTAAAACAAAACTTGAGTCCTTTCTCGTTAGGTTTGAATCAAGCCGTACTTTATAAGTAAAGTTATCTTCATATATATTGTAAGCAACTTTTAGCTGCGGAATAATAAGTATTCTTCCCTCTGTCAGGTTTAAATCACCTGTCATTGTAAGGCTTTCTGGATTTCCCTTTAATACAATATCTGCTCCGCCTGTCTGACCGTAAAGGTTTCCGTAGATACTCATTATGTTCTGTGTTACATTCTCATCAAGAAGTTTCGCCTGTCCGTTAAGCCTCAGTTCCATATCGTTCAAAGTCAGGTTAGTCATATCGATATACCCGCCCATATTCATGACTTTAGCAGGATCCGACCTGTGCGTTACTACAAATTTTTCAAAGTTCAGCTTTTGTTTATCAGTAGTAAGCTTTGTATCAAAATCATAATTGACTCCCGTCATATCGAATGTGAACGTACCTTTATTTATGTCGAGACCTCCTGTCAGAATAGGTTCTTTTACGATACCGGAAATATCAATATTACCATTCATCTTTCCCCTTAAATCAGAAATAACAGGAACAAACTGCTCAAGTATTTTAATCTGAAAATCCTTTGCGTTAATTTTCAGACTAACCGGGCTTTCCAGTATAGTTTTTCTTTCTTCATTGTTTTCACCTGCCACCATAGGATTATCGTAAGGCATTGAACCGTCAATAGTCAGCAACCCTGCATTATTAGGGTTGTAAAACGCAATCTGAGGAACCAGCAGATTATTCTTATAGTCAACTATAGCATCAACTCTTCCGAGTTTCATCTTCTGTGCACTCAGGAAATCTGTGTTTGCTTCGAGGCTTAATTCCGGGTTTTCAAGCGTACCTTTGTAACTTATTTTAACCCTTCGGACATTACCGCTTACTAAATTATCTTTTTCAATATCGGGTGAAAGGAATTTCTGGAATTTGGATATACTTATTTTATCTGCAGATAAAGTAAGATTACTGCTGCCGTCGAATGAATATATACCATCAAGACTTAATCTCTGATTTCCGTCGACTAACTTAAACCCCGTAACATCGAAATGATGTTTTGAGTAACCTGTATCGTCAGTCATATAGTTAAAGACAATGGGGCTCGGATTAACCAACTTGTAAGAGTCATACATCAGGTTCATTGTATCAAGTTGAAGTGAATAATGATTCATCGAAAGGTCTACAAATCCCTTTGTGTAGAAGCCTTTTGTGGAATCCATTTTTGTGAATATCGTAACTTCGGGTTTTGCCGTTGATGTTCTGAAATCAAAATCAAGTGTATCAAATTTTGTCCCGCCTGCATATATATCTTTTAACCTGACGTTAAAATCTGAGACATACGATAAAGGCAGTTTACTGTCAAAATCATCTTTCAGAAAAACTCTCACAACACTTCTCTTGAACATCAATGTAGAATCACCGTACTTAAAGTCTTCGAACCTGCCTGATGTGGAAAAGACAAGTGAATTGCTGTTGTGAAGCAAACGTCCTCTTATATCACATTTAAAGACTAAAGTGCTGTCTTTCAGTATAAGCTGTAAAGGAAGCAGACTCTTAATGTTAATCGTATACCTTATGTCTGTATCGTAATCAGCATTGGCATAAGACCGTATACGAAAATCTGTAATCACAGGTTCTCTTGAAAAGCCTAATGTATCCATCTTCAGATTCTTGTTTATCTGGTCAGATATCTTATCTATGTTGCTTGTAACTATGGAAGGGATTTCAAGAATCTTAAATTTACCTGAAATATTTACATCTGCAAGATCAGACACCAATGTTACAAACCGTGCAGTATCGTTTTTGAAGAAGTCAATTCTTATTGGTGTTTCAGGTATCATATATTCACCAAGCATTGATTTATCAAGCTGCATATTAAGCTTACCGGAAAGATTATCAAGGTCAGTCCCTATACCGTTTACATCAAATGTAAAATTCAGATTACTCTTGTCTTCAGCGTTCTTTGTTAATGAAGAAATGTCAAGATTGTTTACATTTCCCTTCAGATTATAAACAAGGTTTGTTAAATCCCTTACTACAACATTACCGTCTATCTTGGCAATACCTGCTGCAGATTTATAATCTATGTTTAAATCAATATTACCTGAATTGGAATTTATAGTACCGGAAGATGATTCTATATGCTGGTCATAAAAAGTTGTATTCTTTATGCTGTAGTTTATCTTATTCACCATTGTCTTGTAATCAACACCTCTTCCCTCAACCATAAAGTCACCGGTTATATTGCTTCTTAATTTCTCATCTTTGATTATCTTACCAATATCAAGGTTTGTTGTAGAAGCTTTTCCGTCATACACTAATTCTTTCTGTGTTATATCAAGATAACCTTTTACCTCTGCATTCCCGGCACTTGACTTAACTTCAGCTTCAGCGTTAAACTTCAGAGGTTCGCCTTTGAATTTAAAGTTTGCAGTTACAACTCCCAGATGGCTGTAATCCGGTATTTTAAGTCCTGGGATATTTTCTTTTTCGTCCTTCGGATTAATTACTGCATTCTTGCATTCAATATCAAGGTAAAGTTTAGCGGGATCGTGAAGATTCTTCACTCTTCCGTCAACATCAAGATAAGAACCATTCGGCAAACCAACCTGCAATTCATCAACCTCGAAATTCGCATAATTTCCTTTTGCTTTCAGATTCAGGTATACCTTACCGTCTAAAAAATTAATAGAAGGCAAGAAGAAAGTAATATCATCAGCGTCAAACCTGTCAATGAGCAGATCAACCACAAAATTCTTCTTCTCGAATTCTAAATAATCTATCTTGCTCTTCAAAGGGTTTAAATTCTCCATTGATGCAACATTGATGTTTACGTTAGATTTATCCGTAACGAATTTCAGGTTTTTTACTTCGGCAAGGTCTTCCTTGTTTATTGAGGCGTCGAGTGAAAGAGTATGAATGTTTAACTCAGAATTAGTATTAAACGAAATATTCTTTATGCTCACATTTTTCTCGTCGGGTAAATAACTTCCCGATAGCTGAATGTTAAGGTTTGTTACGTCGAGACTGTCTCTCGTAATACTTATAATCTTATTCATCACAGCATCCCTTATCGGAATACCGTCAGGTTTAAGCGAAAGAGAACGGAAAGCGCCGTTCCTTAATTCAATATTATCGGCATAAATCTTCCATTTGAATTCTGAAGTGGTTGTGTCTTCTTCTTTAGCCTTATCCGATTTCAAAAGATAATCCAGGTTCCACATTAGACTGTCGTTCTTGTCTTTTATCTTTGTGAAATTAATCTGCGGTTTATCGAGTATAAGATTATTAACTGTAACTTTTTTCCTCGCAAGTCCTGATAGGTCAAAAGCAAGATCAAGCTTGTCAAGTTTAAACATTGTGTCCTTCTTTACCGTCAGACTTATGTTTATAAGCTGAAAATCTCTGAAGATAGAACCTTCAATCCTCTCGACATATAGACGGGAATCCTTTTCAGCAAGCATTTCATTCACTTTGTCAACACCGAAATGCAGAAGCCAGTTCTTGAAGAATGAAGTCTGTACGATAATTATAAGAGCAAAGAAAAGTAAAAACAGAGCAAGAAATATCTTACGGAATATCTTCCGTTTCTTTTTAATCTTCTTACCCGCAGGAGGTTTTACTTCTGCAGGTTTCTCTACTTTTTCGATATTTTCTTTATCTTTTGCCAAATCTAATTATTGTTTCTTAATGCGTTCGATTATGTTTGATGTTGAATATGAATTTACAAACTTCAGACTGATAACCTTACCGCCGTAACCTTTAACGATATCTGAACCTACTATCTGGTCTTCTTTCCAGTCACCGCCCTTCACTAGATAATCTGGTTTCACCCCCTGAATTAAATCGTAAGGAGTTTCTTCTCCGAATATAACAACTGCATCTACACACTTCAGATTTCCAAGAACGAATGCCCTGTCGGTTTCGTTATTAACGGGTCTGTCTTCACCTTTAAGTTTCTTAACCGAAGAATCAGAATTTAAGCCGATAATAAGATACTTACCAAGTGCCTTAGCCTGGTTCAGGTATTCTATATGTCCGCGATGCAGTATGTCAAAACATCCGTTAGTGAACACAACATCCGATAGTTTCTTTCTTATCTCTGTAAATTCTTCTTTTGTGTAAAGCATTATTATTTTTTAAACTCCGATTTTAATTGACGGTACAGATTATCTTTATGTATAGGTACTATTCCAACTTCCTCAACAACAAGCCCCGCTGCTATGTTTGATACCAGTACTGCATCGTGCACATCGGCTCCGCCTGCAAGACAATACGCAATCGTTGAGATTACAGTATCCCC
The DNA here is from genome assembly GCA_049317745.1 of Ignavibacteria bacterium. Lineage (GTDB taxonomy): Bacteria > Bacteroidota > Ignavibacteria > Tepidaquicellales > Tepidaquicellaceae > CAIKZJ01. The sequence continues at coordinate 4,893 of JBMOHR010000074.1, read as the reverse complement.
TGCTCCCGAAACGTCTGCAACTTTTCTTGCTCTGGTTTTGATCGAATCGATTCTTACTTTCCCTTTTACCTTTTCATAAATTCTCATGCCGTTCTCACCAAGTGTAAGAACAACATTCTTACATCTTAACTTTCCAAGCAGAAAAACAACCATGTCGTCAAGGTCCTCAGGTGATTTCGACTTTCTTCCGAATGCATCCTCTATCTCTTTTTTATTCGGTTTAAAGATAAATGTTTCCTTAAACTCAAAGAAATTTTCAAACTTAGGGTCTACAAGTATTTTCTTCTTATGCTTTTTTGCATAATCGATTACTTTCTTTATAAGCGACTTTGTAAGAACACCTTTATTGTAATCCTGTAAAATAATAAAATCTATATCCGAATTTATCTTGTTTAGTTTCTCAAGTATAAGTGATTCTGTCTTCTTTGAAATATCAGCTTTCGATTCACTGTCAATTCTTATTAAATGATGCGAATCTGAAATAACCCTGGTCTTGCAGGTAGTAGGTCTCGTCTTATCGACGATTAAACCCGATACATCCTGCCCGAGAGATTTCATTTCGTTTTTCAGAATTTCACCTGAATCATCATCTCCGATAACTCCTATCAGATAAGGTACCGCACCTAATGTTTTTATGTTAAGACTTACGTTCGAAGAACCGCCGAGTTTATTCTCTATTTTATTAAGGTCAAATACCTGTACGGGCGCTTCCGGAGATATTCTGCTCACGCTACCGAACATATACCTGTCGAGCATAACATCGCCGATTATACAGATTTTCTTCTTATCTGCACCTTTAAATATTTTATCTATTTTTTTGCTGTCCATTCTTTAAAATATATGTATTATAAGGCTTATTCAATGTATTATTAACGTTAAAAATAGTTGAAGACAAAGTTCAGGAAATGGTCTGCCTGATACCTCTGCGAGAAGAATACCTGCAATCCGTTTCGTGTTATTACTTTGTAAAAGTTAGCACCATTTGTACTCACTACTTTGTCGATATTAGTATTCGGAAAGAATGCAATAATACTCCCAAGAATGAAATCATCCGTGGTTATCATTTTCACCTTTTCCGATACCTTAGGCTTCGTTTTTATTGTATCACTAGAAGTTGTTTTTACCGTATCCGATTTCTTGTCGGCAATCGTGTAAAGACTGTCACCTCTGTACAACGTTAAATTCTTTTGTGATTTTTCATCGTATACCATTAATGAAAGATTGTAAACTCCACTCTCAAACGGCGAGGATGTAAATTTCCTGGAATAGTAAATTAAAGCAAAAGGCTTTAGTACAAGAATGCTCCTGACTTCGTTGTACGAGATTAAATCTTCAACATTCCTGTCAGAGAATATCTTCTTGTTTTCCGAATACACAAGAGAGTCGTTATCTTCACGACGTATCTCAAGCACTGTTTTGTACCTGTCAAAATCATAATTATCATAATCAATACTGTCGAGAATACCCTTGGTTGTTGAAGCCCAGGTGATTGAGACGGTCTGCGGATTAAACCCGAAGTTTGAATTGTCTATCGAAAACTCCTTTATTGCTAATGTCCTGTTGAAACTGATTATGTTCTTATTGTTTTTCAGGTCTATAATTTTATCAGACAAAACCGTAATACTTGAATCACTTATGTTTGCCTCAAGGTCACGTACATAAAATATTTTATAGTCGCCTATTTCTTCGCTCTTCAAGTTCAGCTTCTTCAGCTTTTCCGAATAACTGTCGCTCTTTACGACTGCAAGTGCAATCTTGTTTTTCTCAAGGTATGACTTAATATCGAGTATATTCAGTTCTTCAAGCGTAGGGTCCTTCTTCTTCCTCTTCTTTGATTCTTCCTTTCTTGCCAGAGGGAAATTACCGAGTATGAACTTTGCAGGATTGTTTGAGATAGTCTGAACAGCATAGATGTCGTAGTATCCTTCCACTTCTTCAAAGTACACTTTGTCATCTTTCTTCACGTAGTTCTTCTCAACCCTGTCCCTTATAAGTCTGCCCGTTTCATAAGTATCTTCCCTGAAAGGCTGAGGATAATAAAAGCTCCAGATTAAGTTACCGAGTATAATTACGCCGAAGAAACTTACTGCAAGCCATTTCCTGAAATTGAATATCTGCCACACTGCCAACGGAATAAACAGAATAGCATTAATGACTATGTACCTCGATATCATATTCGTGCCGCCCGTACCGAACAATCCCTGAAGCATTAGCAATGCAAGTTCTGCAATGTTAAAGAAAGCAAATATGCTTAACAGTGTAACGTCAGTCTTCTTCTTAAGAAATCCGCTTATACAGTCGTAAGAAACTTTCAGAGCAAAGAAAGAAGTTAACGGAGCAATGTAGAAAATAAAGACGGGATACTGTACAACTTTCTGAAGTACCTTTATGCCGCCGTAATCCTCATAGATTTTATTCGTCTCTGCCGCAAAGTACATCATGCTTCCGTTATCAACAAGATTTCTTAAAAGCCACCAGAGAATAGTTGAAAGCGCCAATGTTGAGACAAGAAACGCCCTGTAATTCCTGTCAGCACCTTTTTTAAGAATCAGTTCTGTGTATGCTATATATACTACGAATGTTATACTGAACAGCCAGCCTTCATACCTGAACATATTTCCGAATGCAAACATAACTGTTGCAAGGATTAAAACTCTGTAAGACCCGTTCTCCTTCTTGTACATTACAGCATAATAAATACCTGCGATAATAAAGAAGAAGTGGACAGATTCGGGAAGTCCTGAAATACTAAGCCATACCTGAAACGGAAAGAATATGAATATCAGAGTTGAGAGTATTGCGCTCTTTTTATCAAAAACAATCAATGCCAGTTTATAGAAGAAATATGTTGTAGCAGTTGAGAATAAAATATTTGTAGTTGTTGCGGCAAGATAAAGGTCTTTTATAAATACCATCACTACACCGTTTATCCAGAAATGCGGAGTAAGCCATACACCAGAATATATAATCGGGTTCTCGTGCCATTCAAAAGATTTTACGGTACGGCAGTAATCATCGGAAGACAGCCACTTATAACCCGAACCGATAATCATTAACTGAAAACCAAATTTGAGTGCTATAAGTATCAGAAGTATAAGATAATCATTACTGAGAATCTTCGCAGATATATCTTTAAGTATTTTTAGATTCTTATTAATCACTTATTCAGTTTAATTCTGAAGATAGTTCCTTTTTCAAGAACTGATTCGTGAAGCAAAAGTTTTCCTTTATGATAATCATCCACTATTCTTTTTGACAGACTAAGGCCAAGTCCCCATCCGCGCCTCTTCGTTGAGAAGCCCGGGCGGAAGATATCAGATTTGTACTGTTTATCTATTCCCTTACCGTTATCACTTACATCAATTATAACTTCAGTCGGTTTATCCTGAACATCGAACACAATCTTCCCCTGTGGCTTATCCATTGCGTCGAGTGCATTCTTCAGAAGGTTTTCAATAACCCATTCAAACAGGTCACGGTTAAGATTGATGTATACTTCATTCGGTACGTTCAGTTCAATATTCACCTTATTGGAAACCGTACCATCGGCACCTGTAAGCCTTGGAAGTCTCTTCTCAAAATATTTGCATACATCCCTGATAACTTCGGAAAGGTTTTCCTTCTCAAGTTTCGCCTGAGAACCAATCTTTGAGAACCTCGAAGCGATTTTATTCAGTTTATCAACATCGCTTTCTGTCTCATCCAGAATTCTTTTGTATTCATCGGAATTTGGATCAGTAGTTTTCAGAATTTCAACCCATCCCATCAGAGATGAAATAGGTGTTCCAAGCTGATGAGCAGTCTCTTTTGAAAGCCCAACCCAGATACTGCTTTGCTCGTGCTTCTTAACATATGAGAACCCGAAATACCCAAGCAGTATAAACAATCCACCCACAATAATTTCGAGGAGGGGGAGAATTTTCAACTGTGTAATCAAAGTAGACTGTCCGTAGTTAACATAATTAAGAACGACTGAATCCCTGTAACTTACTTTTATCGGCGGGTTTACTTCCACCATCTCTTTAGCCTGAGCGAGGAGTATTTCCTGAATCTTCTTTTCGGCAAGCGTTGTATCAACATTCACGTTCTTGTAGAAATTTACGGCTTTGTAATCTTTATCTGTTGCGATGATAGGGAAATCTATCTGAGTTATAATTTCATTGAATATAAAATTATACTCCCCTGTAGAACTTTCATCGTTTGCAATGTACTCAAGAGATTTTGCGTACAGGTTAGCAATCAGCGCCTCGCGTTTCTGGATTCTTTCAACCAGAACCTGGGTGAAATACAGAATCCCGAGTGCAATTATCACACCGCTTACCACCAGAGCAATTTTTAACCTGAGTGAGCCTACTTTATACATTATTAAAAATGTTATCCTTTATTAATTAAGATATTCTTATTTTAGCATAAACCATAATACAGCTTGAATCGAAATCTGAAAATACTGACTATACTTTTTGTGATACTGATTGTGTCGTTCGTTGTATCCGTAATGACGGGCAGTGTATTTATCACACCGTCTGACATACTGAACGGAGCACAGGAGAACGATGTAATCAGGAAAATAATATTTGGCATACGTTTGCCGCGGGTCCTGAACTCACTGTTTATAGGTGCTGCCTTAAGTTGTTCCGGTATCATACTGCAGTCATTATTGCGAAATAATTTAGCCGAATCCGGTCTGCTTGGCATATCAGCAGGTGCGGGTCTGGGCGCAATAATATTCTTCATCTTTTCATTTTCGTCATTTTACCTGATAACACCAATATCCTTCATATCAGCATTACTAACAACCCTATTGATATTTTACATATCAAAGGGACTCAATAGCAAATATACGAATTTTTTATCATCAAATAAAATCATCTTGGCGGGAATAGCAATTAATGC
>JBMOHR010000073.1:0-14097 GCA_049317745.1 Ignavibacteria bacterium | reverse complement strand
ATATGTTAGTTGATATCGTTATGCCCAAGATGGGTGAATCAATAATGGAAGGTACAATCCTTAAATGGCTTAAACAGCCTGGTGATAAAGTTGAAAGAGACGAACCAATACTTGAAATCTCTACAGATAAAGTAGATACAGAAGTTCCGTCACCTGAAGCAGGTATAATGGCTGAATTACTTTATAAAGAAAACGATGTAGTGGAAGTAGGAAATGTACTCGCAAAACTTGAGACGGATTCAAGCGCTGAGATTAAACCAACGGAAACACCTGTCGCGGCAAAAGAAGAAGTAAAAGTTGAAACACCAAAGGTCGTTGAAACAAAGGCTGAGGAAAAAGCTGAACCAGCAGAAGAAGTGAATGCTGACGGAGGATTTTATTCACCTCTGGTTTTAAACATTGCAAAGAAAGAAGGGATTGGTTTTAATGAACTTGCTTCTATAGAAGGAACAGGTTTACAGGGCAGAGTTACAAAGAAAGATATTTTAGAATATTTGAATACCAGAGGCACGAAGCCTGCTTCGGAAACTATTGTAACAGAAACTGTTGCTGCAAAACCTGCTCCGGCAAAACCTGCTGTAGCTGCACCGGCAATAGCGAAGAAAGAACTTCCGAGACAGGAAATTAATTATAATGAAGAAGGACTTTCCGTACTTGAGTTTGATAACATCAGACAAAAGATGGCAGAGCATATGGTTGAGTCGGTTGCAATTTCGCCGCATGTGAATGCGATTGCAGAAGTTGACCTTAGCAATGTTGATAAGGCAAGGAAGCTTGCAGCGCCAGAGTTTGAAGCGAAGGAAGGTTTCAAACTTACTTATATGCCTTACATTGCAGAAGCAGTCATAAAGGCACTGAAAGATTTTCCACTGGTAAATTCTATAATTGATGATTCTTCAAAACCATTCAAAGCTATCACAAGAAGTAAAATCAATCTTGGAATGGCAGTAGCTATGGAAAATGGCGGGCTTATAGTTCCTGTGATTAAGAATGCAGATGGAATGAACCTTGTGGGTATTGCAAGAAGCGTTAATGATTTAGGCAGAAGAGCACGCATTAAGAAACTTAGTCTGGATGAGATACAGGGCGGTACTTTTACAATTTCAAACTATGGTGTATTTGGAAACATCATAGGTACGATGGTAATTAATCAGCCGCAGGTAGCTATTATGGGAATTGGAGCAATCAAGAAAAGGCCGGCAGTACTAGAAACACCTGACGGGGATTTCGTTGTAATCAGACCGATGGTTTATCTGACGTTATCATTTGACCATAGATTAGTCGATGGTGCTCTTGGCGGTAAGTTTATAATGAGAGTAGCACATTATTTAGAAAACTATCAGTCATAAATTTTAACGGGCTAAATGTGAAGCGTTTAACCCGTTTACTTTAAATATTAGATGACAACACCTGAAATTAAATATCAGCTTTTTAAAGCGATTGACAAAATTGAAGACGATAAACTTTTAATCGAACTTCTTAATATTTTGCAAACAGAAAATCAGGAAAGCGTTGATTTCTGGGACTTACTAACAGAAGAACAAAGAACAGAAATTGATATTGCAGTAAAAGAGAGTTCAAAAGAAAAGAAGCTTATATCAGATAAGGTTCTTCAAAACAGGATTTTAAAATCAACTGCTAAATAGCTAACATTATTGAAATCCCTATCAAAAGTCATAATTACCACACCATATTGAATTTAAAATATAATATCACTTTATGAAAAAACTAAGAGTCATATTTATCTTCTTATTATTATTCTCAGCTTCACTTGCCTTTTCGGCTAACGATTCGGCAACAACCAAATACTGGATAGTATTTGCAGACAAGAACGGAATAAAAGAAGGAGATAACATTTCTTACAATTCGGCCGCTTATAAATCAGGGCTGGAGTTACTTACTGAAAGAGCAGTTAACAGAAGAATGAAAACATTCTCAAAGGAAAGCCTTATAGAATTCGGCGATTTACCGCTGACACAGGAATACGTTCAGAAAATATCATCACTCAGTATTGAAATCATCGCTAAGTCACGATGGTTCAACGGAGTCAGTGCTTACCTTACGCCGTATCAGCTCGAAAAGGTAAAGAAACTTGATTATGTAACAAGAATCTTTGCAGTTAAAAAACTTTACAAACAAAGGTTTGGAAATACATCACCTGTATTCCTGAAAACTTACTTTGAAAATGTAACATCTGATTCGGTTAATGTTTATGACTATGGTAAATCTTACAATCAGATGATTCTCGTTAATGTGCCGCCTGTTCATAACCTTGGAATATCAGGTAAAGGTGTTCTCGTAGCAAGTTTCGACGATGGCTTCGAATGGAGAACACACGAATCACTTAAAGGTTTAAATGTTTTAGATGAATTCGATTTTATTAACGGCGATAAAAATACTTCCCGCGAGAAAGACCAGAAGTATCCTGATTCGCAGTCCCAGGGCGGACACGGGACATCAACACTTTCATGCTTGGGCGGTTTCAAGGAAGGCAGTTTAATCGGACCGGCATTTAATTCAGATTTTATACTTGCAAAAACAGAATACGTTGCAACAGAAACACCTATGGAAGAAGATTTCTGGCTTGAAGCAGCAGAATGGGCTGAAGCATACGGCGCTGATGTGATTACAAGTTCACTTGTTTATAAAGGATTCGATAAACCTTATGATAATAATTCTTATGCGTACAATGATTTTGACGGAAAGACTTCAATAATATCTATCGCAGGAGATAAAGCGGCTCATTACGGAATAGTTGTCTGTAATGCAACTGGTAACTATTATCAGACAGACCCGCCTTCGCTCGGCTCTGCATCAGACGGAGATTCAGTTATTGGAGTCGGAGCAGTTGATAAAAAAGGTGTCATTACAAGTTTCAGTTCAAACGGCCCGACAAGTGACGGAAGAATAAAACCTGACGTTGTTGCACCGGGACAGTCAGTTTACGTTGCAAGAATGGGAGAAGGTAATTACTATGACTTCTCAAACGGTACTTCATTCTCAACACCAATAACAGCGGGTGTTTGTGCGCTGATTCTTTCAGCACATCCTGAACTCACTGCTATGCAGGTCAGAGAAGCTTTGCGGAATACTGCAAACAATTCCTCTGCGCCTAATAATGTTTATGGCTGGGGTTTAATCAATGCATACAAGGCAATTCTGTATTTCGGTGAAGTGTGGGGTAACCCTTTGATAATCAACGGTAACGGTAAATCAATAGTAAGAGTTGGGTTTGCTTCAAACGATTTCACTTCGGCTTCTACAGTTAAGTTTAATTACAGAACGCCAAAGAGTAAAAAGTTCAAGTCGGCAGACATGACACTTGTGAAACAATTCGAAAACGGAAATTATTCAGGAGTTTACGAATGCGAGATGAATAATACGGATAATACAAACATTACGTTCAGTGATATTGAGTACAATTTTTCAGTTTTCATAAACGGAAAAGAAATAAAGTATAAAGGAAGTAAATAGATTCATACATTCAGATTTCAGGAGCTGTATTTTTCTTAAGATACGGCTCTTTTGTTTCTTACCTTTTCCAACAGGAATAATTAATAATTATGCTCTGTAAATTTATTAATTATTGAATTGTTTGATGCAGTCTAAAGCCTTAATTTTAATGTTCGTAACTTTTTAAAGTATAAGTATTTCATTTTTAGATAAAATATCAGTTAAAGGTGCAAGAGTCCATAACCTGAAGAATATCGACCTCGATATTCCGCGTGACAGTTTGATTGTTTTCACGGGGCTTTCGGGGTCGGGAAAATCTTCGCTCGCATTTGACACTATCTATGCCGAAGGGCAGAGAAGGTTTATGGAAACTCTGTCTGCTTATGCCCGTCAGTTTATTGGTAGCATAGAGAAACCCGATGTTGACAAGATTGAAGGACTTTCTCCTTCAATATCAATCGAGCAGAAAACTATTTCACATAATCCGCGTTCTACTGTAGGTACAGTTACTGAAATATATGACTTTCTCAGACTTCTTTTTGCAAGATGCGGAACTCAGTATTCTCCCGATACAGGTCTGGCTGTAACAAGACAGTCGCTCGACCAGATTTACGATTTCGTCCTCACACAGTTTAATTCAGAACGTATAAATATATTAAGCCCAGTAATTAAAGGCCGCAAAGGTCATTACAGAGAACTCTTCGAAGAAATATTAAATGACGGTTTTACTAAAGTCAGAGTCGACGGAGAGATAAAAGATATTACCGAAGGGATGAAGGTCGACAGGTTTAAAATTCACGATATTGAAGTAGTGATAGACAGGTTATCCGTAAACGAGAAATCAAAAATGAGAATTTATGATTCTCTTGAACTTGGTTTAAAATATGGAGACGGGATTGTGATTATTAATTCAGGATATGAAGATAAGTTGTTTAATGAAAAACTATCTGACCCTCAGACAGGAAGAAGTTTTTCTGAACCTGCACCAAACTCATTCTCATTCAATTCTCAGTACGGCTGGTGCAGGGAATGCTACGGACACGGTGAGAAGAAGAAGATAGATGAATCATTAATATTCCCTGACAGAAAACTTTCATTCAACGAAGGCGGTTTTGCACCTATAGGTAAGCCGAAAAAGACATGGATATCTTCTATGCTATTCGGAGTACTGGCATATTACAAAGTTTCACCCGATACTCCAATAAAAGATTACCCTGTAGAATTGCTCGATACGATCTTAATGGGAAGTAAGGAAAAAATTAAATATGATTACACAAATTCCGTTGGTAAACATTACGAATACACACATAAGTTTAACGGTATAATTAAATACATCGACCAGGTTTCAAGGGATACAACTTCACAGCATATCAGAAACTGGTCGGAAGGATTTATGAGTATTACTGTCTGTAATTCCTGTAAAGGAGGCAGACTCAAAGAAGACGCTCTCTGGGTTAAAATAAACGACAAGAATATTCACGATATTACGAACCTTACTATACTTGATGCTTATAATTATTTTGAAGGACTAAAGTTTGAAAGTAATAAAGATATTCTTGCAAGACCGATACTAAAGGAAATCAGAGAAAGATTAAGGTTTCTTCTTGAAGTAGGGCTTGAATATTTAACGATAGGCAGAAGTGCCAAAACATTATCAGGCGGCGAAGCCCAGAGAATAAGGCTCGCTACACAAATAGGCTCGCAGCTTACAGGAGTTCTTTACATTCTCGACGAACCATCCATTGGTTTGCATCAGAGAGATAATATACGTCTGATTAATTCTTTGAAACACTTACGTGATATCGGGAATACCGTTATAGTAGTTGAACACGACAGAGAAATGATTGAATCCGCAGACTTTGTTGTAGACCTTGGACCCAAGGCAGGTGAACATGGCGGTGAAATAGTAGCACTTGGCAATCCTAAGAAGCTGAAAGGTAATTCTATAACTGCAGAATATTTAAGCGGAAAAAGATTTATTCCAGTCCCCGATAAAAGAAGAAAAGGAAACGGAAAGTTTATAACACTTAAAGGAGCAAAAGGAAATAACCTGAAAGATGTTACTCTAAAAATCCCTCTCGGTAAATTTATTTGCGTTACGGGAGTAAGCGGTTCAGGGAAATCAACATTAATAAACGATACGCTTTACAAAATACTTTTCAGAAAACTTATGAAAGGTGCAGAACAACCGCTTGAATATAAATCCATTGAAGGACTTTCGGAAACTGTAAAGGACAGGTTTCACAGAAATATCGATAAGATAATTGAGATAGACCAGTCCCCTATCGGCAGAACACCAAGAAGCAACCCTGCAACTTACACAGGACTATTCACACACATTAGAGATATTTACACAGCATTGCCTGAATCTAAAATCAGAGGATATAAGGTCGGAAGGTTTTCGTTCAACGTAAAAGACGGAAGATGCGAAGAATGCGAAGGCGACGGATTAAAGAAGATAGAAATGAATTTTCTTCCTGATGTTTACGTAACCTGCGATTCCTGCAGAGGGAAAAGGTATAACCCTGAAACACTGAGCGTTTTATACAAAGGTAAATCAATATCCGATGTGCTTGATATGACAGTAGAAGATGCAGTAGAGTTCTTCGAAGCATTTCCTGCATTAAGCAGAAAACTTAAAACGCTTTATGATGTCGGATTGGGCTACATAAGACTCGGACAGCAGGCAACTACATTATCAGGCGGAGAAGCTCAGAGAGTTAAACTTGCCACTGAATTATCAAAAGTACAGACCGGAAGAACATTCTATATCCTTGATGAACCTACAACGGGACTTCACTTTGAAGATATAAAAATGCTTCTCGATGTGCTGAATAAACTCGTCGACAAAGGGAACACTGTACTCGTTATTGAACATAATTTTGATGTGATAAAATCAGCTGACTGGATTGTGGATTTAGGACCCGAAGGCGGAGAAGCAGGCGGCAGAATTATCGCCGAAGGGACACCTGAAGATATAGTGAAGAAGTGTTTAGACGTTTCTTATACTGCTCAGTTCTTAAAGGAAGAATTATAATTATTCGTTGTCAGAGAAACCAAACCTCATTTTATCCTTTTTGTAAGAAACAGGTTTATCCTTCTCTTTGGGTTTTTTACCTTCAATCACCTTGATTTCTTCTTTCGCCTCACCCGACTCAACAACGTTTCCAACGTCATCGAAGAATATTTTCTTCTTCGGTATATCATATCCTGCATTATCTTTTAAAGGGTTTTCCTTAATGGTAACTTCATTATCTTCGTACAATTTCAGGCCTTCATTAATGTCTGAAATCTCTATTACATTATATTCATTAATAAATGTATCATCATCATCAACGGAAGATTTAATCGGAGTCACATCTTTGCGAACACCTATTACCCTGAACTCACTGTCGGAAATTATTGGATTCTCTGTACTGCGCGATTCCCTTAAGTCTTCACCACCTGTAGTAATAATAACTTTTCTTTCTTCCTTATTATCTATCGATAAGTCCTTAATACGTTTCCGCATTAAATACTTTTCCTTGAATTCGTAATACTTGCCTGTTTCAATTATCTTCTGTGACAGTGCCGATGTAGTCTGTTTCATAGCATCGGTATCAAAAAGTTTACTGCGGTAATCCCGTCTTATAACGTTTCCTTTAACAATTATATCAGAGATATCTTTGGAATCGAGGTTCTCAATTATATGCTCTGCAACTTTTTCGGAACTTAAATCCGGCGATATCAGATAATTCCTTAAATCAGAAACATCAAAGAGTATTAAATTGGCAACCTTATTTTTTTCAATGCTTCCGTGAGTCTCATACACATCGAACATTCTTGCAGGGTTTGTTATTGCCATCTTCAGTATTGAGCGGAACGATAAATTCCCTTTCTTTACAAGATGAGAAAACAATTTCATTTCGGAAAGAACTGATTTACCCAGATATCCCGTACCAAGACTCACATTCAGACCATACTTCATCAGATCAAGAGATTCAAGTTTCTTTTCACCTAGTTTAAGAATGTCACTTGGGCAAAGAACTGCATTTACTCTCTTGTCAGTCAGATAATCAAGTTCGTCTTTTTGAATATTAATTGGGTTTGAGAAAATCACCCTGTTATCAAGAAAATCATTCTCACCCAATACTTTAAATATTGACTTGGAAAAAGTCTTTCTTATGTGCTCCTGGCCTGTTGACTTCTGAATTATTTCAAAGAATATTTTACGATTGCCCTCTTTAACTGCTTTAGCAGCAGAAGACAGGGAATAATTGTTAATATCTGATTCATCCCTTATTCCGATACAATGGAATTTTTTAATTTCATAAAGATACCTGCTGAATGCTTCACTGAATGAAGTAAACAATATATCCTGTACTATAAGAAAATTATACTTATGAAATTCCTGAAGGAAATCCTTATTAAAGTAATTTGAGGTTTCGTTTAAAAATAACTCACCGTTTGAGAGTGCCCTGAAATAACTGAATGTTATTAATGTCTTAAGGTCAAGTTTGTTTTCAGGACTCGTAAAGTGCTTATCCAGTAATACGAGAGAGAGGTTATCACCTAACTTATCATAATTTAACCGTTCAAAGAATACATCACTCAGAGCGTATGAGGAATTTATATTTGAATTAAAAAATGCAGGAATAATTATCTTATCCTTGGCATCAATGATGTTAACACCGGGATATTTTGTATAGATATTCCTGTCGGAAGTTAAGTCGCCGTAATAATCTATTAAATGTATAATGTTATTTTTAATAACTACATTGTAATATCCGACGTTATCTTCTTTATCGAGTGTTAAAACCAGTGCATTCTTTAATATTAAATATCTGTCCATAGTTAAAAGGTTTATAAATCCTCTATAATATATTCTTCATTTAATAAATAATCACTGTCAATCAGTGTGTTTTTTCCGTTCTCATACACGGCATACTGAAATCCCTGCCGGACACTAAACGCACCAAACTCTCCTTTTTTGTTTAATGCTACAAAGCCAACCTGGAAAAGATGGTCTCTGTTATGACTCGATAGTAAGTTCAGTTTATATACTCTTTCGCACGCAACTCTGCAGGCATCTTTTGGCGTAAGCCCCATCCTCATCATTTCAACTATTAAAAAACTTCCGCACGCTCTTATGCACTCTTCGCCGCGCCCTGTAGAAGCAGCACCGCCGATTTCTCCGTCGACATAAAGTCCTGCGCCAATCATCGGTGAATCACCTACTCTGCCGTGAAGTTTCCAGGCCATTCCGCTCGTTGTACAGGAAGCAGAAACGTGCCCTTTCTTATCAATGGCAACCATACCTATAGTATCGTGATTGCCGTCTTCATTTATATCCATGTTACTATCTTTTTCCCAGGGCTTGACAAAATCATCTGTATGAATCTCTTCAGGTTTGCTCGAATCAGAAGCTTTCCAGTCGTTGTATCTCTTCAACGAATTTTCGGTAAGCAGACTCTGAGGTTTGAAACCGTTCTTTATAGCAAAATCATAAGCACCGTCGCCCGCAAGAACTGTGTGTTCTGTCTTTTCAAGAATGAGTCTCGCAAGACTGATTGGGTTTTTGATATTCTCAACACATATAACCGAACCGACTCGCGCCTTCCAGTCCATTATAGCGGCATCGAGTGTTACTCTGCCGTCTGCGTCAGGCAAACCGCCGTACCCAACACTTAAAACTGTCGGGTCATCTTCAGAAACCTTCACACCATTTTCAACTGCATCAAGGGAATTACCGTCTTTAATTAAAATATCATAAGCTGCTTCATTTGCAGCGACACCGTGTTTCCACGTTGATACAACAACGGGTTTCATTTAACATCCTTTCTTGTAGTAATTTTAACGTTTGAACTTTCACCTTCTACAACCTTTACTTTAAAACCTGCATATTCCATCAGCGCTGCTTCATCCGTTCCGATTATTTTCTTCTTCCTTGCGAGTTCAAATGCTTTAATTAATTTCTTATACTTAAAAAACTGAGGAGTCTGTATGCTCCATAAATTTTCTCTCGGCACTGTATTGATTACAAAACCGTTTTTATCCGTCTTCTTTATAGTGTTCGTTAATGGCAATCCGGGCACAACACAGTCATATTTTAAAGCCTCATCCATTAACTTATTTATCAGCTTATCAGAAACAAAAGGTCTTACTGCATCGTGTACAATAATAATGTCATCAGGTTTGCATTCAATATTCATTAAAGCATTGTAAACTGAATCCTGTCTGTGTTTTCCACCGACACAAACATTTTCGATTTTATTTATTCTGTGCTTCTTTATTAATGCTGAAATCTTATTTACATATTCTATTCCTGTAGAAACAAAAATAGATTTAATCCTTTTGTTCGGATTAAACCTATTTAATGTATGTACTAAAATTTCTTTACCTTCTAACCTGTAGAACTGTTTTGGAGTCTTAAGTCCAAATCTGCTGCCTGTACCCGAAGCCGGAATAATCAGATAAAACTCCATCGTCGAATCTGCCGTTAATTAAACAATCATCATTGCATCGCCGTAAGCAAGGAACTTATAATTTTCCTTAACGGCCTTTTTATATGCCTTCATAACGTCATCTCTTTCTGCCAGAGTGCAGGTAAGCATTAACATCGTGCTTTGCGGCGGATGGAAATTAGTTATTACTTTACTTACTATGCTCATTGAATTTGGCGGATGTATGAACCTGTCAGTCCAGCCTCTGCTCGGTCTGACATATTCACCTGTTATCACGCTTGATTCGATTGCACGGCAGACAGAAGTACCGACGGCAATTACTTTTTTCTTCTTGATTATTGACTGATTGATTATATCAGAGTTCTCTTTTGTTATTTCATAAAACTCAGAGTCCATTCTGTGCTTTGATAAATCCTCAACTTCCACAAGTCTGAACATACCGAGTCCCAGATGTAAAGTGATGTAAGCTATCTTAACACCCTTCGCTTGAATTTTCTTTAATAATTCTTTTGTAAAGTGAAGACCTGCCGCAGGAGCTGCTACAGAACCAACGTTCTTTGCGTAGACAGTCTGGTACATCTCTTTATCTTTTTCAGTAGGCTCTCTTTTAATGTAAAACGGCAGTGGTGTCTTTCCAAGTTTCTCAATTACCTTTTTAAAGTCATCCTTAACGTTGAACCTGACTATTCTGCCTCTTGAAGTGGTATTGTCAATCACTTCGCAGAAGACATTCTTGTTAAGAAATATTCTGTTACCGATACGTACTTTTCTTGCAGGGTCAACAACAACATCCCATATATTTTCGGTTTCCGACAACTGTCTGAGAAGGAATACTTCAATCTTCGCCTTTGTCTTTTCCTTATTGCCGTAAAGTCTTGCAGGAAAAACCTTGGTATCGTTAAGTACCAGTACGTCACCTTCATTCATGTAATCAATTACCTTACTGAATTTGTGCGACTGTATTTCTCTTGTCTGACTGTTAATGACCATCAGTTTACACGCATCACGCGGCACCTTAGGTGCTTTTGCAACCAGCGTTTTTGGAAACGCAAACTTAAATTGGGATAGTTTCATTTTATTCATTTTAAATTTTTAAATACTTTTTTACCCGGATAGACTGCTCTTGAACCAAGTTCCTCTTCAATCCTGAGAAGCTGGTTGTACTTTGCAATCCTGTCAGTTCTTGATGCCGAACCTGTTTTAATCTGTCCTGCATTAGTTGCTACTGCAATATCAGCAATTGTAGCATCTTCAGTCTCACCGCTTCTGTGACTTATAACGTTTGCATAACCGTTACGCTTTGCAAGATTAATACAGTCAACTGTTTCAGTTAGTGTTCCGATCTGATTAACTTTAATGAGAATGGCATTCGCAATGTGTTTCTGAATACCCATCGCGAGAATCTTTGGATTCGTTACGAACACATCGTCTCCAACTAACTGAATCTTATTACCAAGTTCATCGGTTAAATTCTTCCAGCCGTCCCAGTCGTGTTCTGATAATCCGTCTTCGATAGAAATGATAGGATATTTCTTTACTAAATCAGCATACATCTTTACCATCTGGTCCGATGATTTATTCGGTATGTGTGATTTATAGAATTCGTAGACACCTTTTTTCTTATTCTTCTTATCTCTTATGTACATTTCGCTCGCAGCAACGTCCAGTGCAAGAAATACCTGCTGACCAGGTTTGTAGCCTGCGTTTTCGATTGCAGTCATAATCACTTCAAGAGCTTCCTGGTTTGATTTAAGGTTTGGAGCGAATCCGCCTTCGTCACCAACAGAAGTATTATAACCGTGTTTATGAAGTACACCTTTTAGCGAATGGAATATTTCAACACCGCATCTTAATGCATCCGAAAATTTATTAAACCCTGCGGGAATAATCATAAACTCCTGAAAGTCAACATTATTATCAGCGTGCTTGCCGCCGTTAAGAATATTCATCATAGGAACAGGAATAGTTACAGAGTCAAATCCACCAAGATAACGGTAAAGGCTCATCTTAGAATAATTAGCAGAAGCTTTTGCGGCTGCCATAGAAACTCCGAGAATTGCGTTTGCACCAAGTTTACCTTTATTGTGTGTACCGTCAAGTTTAATAAGGAATTCATCAAGTTCTCTCTGTTTGAAAGAATCAAAACCGACAAGCTTTTTTGCTATGATTGTATTAACGTTATTAACAGCTTTTAAAACTCCTTTGCCTAGATAGCGTTTCTTGTCACCATCGCGTAACTCGACTGCTTCTTTCTCTCCTGTGGACGCACCGGAAGGGACTATTGCACTTCCTCTTGTACCGTCTTCTAATGTAATTTCTACTTCGACTGTAGGATTGCCTCTTGAATCAAGAACTTCCCTACCGATAATTTTTTTAATTTCGGGCATAGTTTTATGTATAATTTTGCTAAGATAAACAAAAAATGAATATAATGTCAATATTCGCGTTTTTCAATGCTAATTATAGTCCTGAAAAATTTGTTTCATCTGATGACAATTGTGATTCACAACAATTTTCGGATAAACACTGATATTCAGATAAACGTGTACTATTTTCACCAGATATAACTTTATTGTATTGATTGAATAGAATAATTTTAAGAAATTATATTAAATTTAAAATAATCTAAAATAAACGCTATGAAGACAACTTTATTTACAATTTTATTGGTATTAGTATTATCTTCAGTATCATTCTCACAGGAATTGAACTTCAGCACAAACGGTTATTCATTAAATTCCGAGCAGGCAAAGAGATTTTCCGATAACCTTTTCTACGGCGGAGAATTCAGTGCAAGCTTCGGTAGTTATTCTCAAGTTACAATAGCACCGTCAATCGGGTACAAGTTCAACAATATGTTCAGTACTATACTGAAGATAGGATATTCACGTGCCTGGCAGAGCGACTATAAAGACGCAGGCGGCAGTACGCTGGGTTACAATCAGTTTGGAACAAGCATAACTATGAGGTTTGCACCTGTCAGACAGTTTTATGCATTACTGGAACCTGCCTATTACAGTTATGAGCGCCTGGCATCAACAACCGGCGGAAATTATTTTGACAAGGAAAGAAAAGAAGTTCCATTCGTTTATCTTGGAGCAGGATTCTTCCAGCAGATACCAAATTCTAGAGCAGGAATCACGGGTGAACTGAAAGTGGATTTACTCAGGGACAAGAATTCACCATATAAAGACAATTATACACCTATTTATTCAATCGGAATAGTTTATGGATTTTAAAGATAATTAATTAAACATGAAGAAAATATTATTAGTAATATTTTTAGTTGCAGCGAGTGTGTCATTAGCGCAGGTAAAAGTACCGGATAAAGTTAAATCAGCATTCGAAGGCAAATTCCCGAATGCAACGGCAGTAAAATGGGAAGCTGATGATGACGAATACACAGCCTTATTTGTTTCAGACAGTATAAACTTTTACACTACTATCGCAGAAGACGGAAAATGGCAGGAGACAGGTGTGATGATTGCCTACGACAATCTGCCCGATGCTGTTAAGAAAAGCGTGAAAGATAAATTCAAAGATAATGAGATTAAATGTGCATACAAAGTCGACGACCTTAACGGGATTATTTCTTACGAGGTAGACGTGATAAAAGACGGCAAGGTTATTGAACTATATTATAACAAAGACGGCTCAGATGCAGACGACGATTAAGAGTTAATATTATTTGGGAATGTACAACAGCAGGTTTTTGATCTGCTGTTTTTATTTCAGACAAATCGTTTAAACTTAAACCATTCAGTATTTTCATTGTCTAAATTTATGTAAGTGATATTTTATACTTACATTTTTATTAATTAAATTTAGTAGAATGAAAACAACAAAATTTATTCTGTCCTTTCTGATTCTGTTTTTCGGAATCGTCCTTGCTGACGCCTACAGCAAGCCGTCCGACGCAGGAGATGAAAACTCAGAAAGACCCAGACGCAGAGTCGTTTACGTGAAGCAGCATTGCTACGTCAGACCTGTAGTATACGTCACTCCTAAACACCACAAGAAACATCATCGGATACACCACAACAGAATAGTATTCATTCATCATTGAATACTCCGCTATATCAAAACCCGGGATTCAGATTCCGGGTTTTGCTATTTTTAGAACTGTTGCGTTTACCTGTTACAAATTTTACAAACCTTGCTTTCCTTTAATGATATGTCTATTTTTGTATTTACATACTTA
>JBMOHR010000072.1:0-14097 GCA_049317745.1 Ignavibacteria bacterium | reverse complement strand
TTTCCCTTAGCAGTTCATTGTTTGTTTTAAAGGGCGAGGCACAGTGGGGCGGCAAGGGTTCTGCTATGGTTATTGATACAATGGCATTAAAGTACTTACCTCTTGCAGTCGGTAATGTTTATAAATACCATTATAGTTCTTCCACATTTTATAGTTATGATTATAAGGTCAGGATAGTAAAGGACACTATAATAAATTCGAAAAGATATTTTGTGTTAAATCAATTATTCCCAGGGTCTATCGGACAAGTTCTTCGGTGTGATTCCACTTCGGGAAATGTATATCAAAGAGGCGACTGGGGATATTGCGCTTACAGTCCGTTTGAAGTATTAATTGATAGTTTACGCTCAAGAAAATGGGACTCGACGTTAGTATGTACACCTTCTGTACCAAAACATTATTGTGCTGACACGAGTTACGCAACATTGTTCGGAATTCAGATGAAGAAGAAAACATTTACGCGCTATACTTCAGCAGTATCAACAAGCATAACTTATGGAATGAATTTTGGAATAATATTCTCAACATACTCTGATATGTGGGGAATGGCAGGTGAATCTTTAGTCGGGTGTTACATAAACGGAGTTCTGTACGGCGATACGACATTAAGTGATATAGAAAACATTTCCACTGAAATTCCGACTAAGTATTCACTGGGACAGAACTATCCTAATCCGTTTAATCCAATTACAAATGTGAAATTCTCAATTGTAAAAACGGGGGATGTATCATTAAAGGTTTATGATGTTCAAGGTCGTGAGGTGCAGACATTGGTGAATGAGAAATTGAATGCGGGGACGTATGAAGTGAAGTTTGATGGTTCGATGCTGACGAGCGGGGTGTATTTTTATAAGATGGTAAGTGAGGGATATAGTGAGACGAAGAGGATGCTTTTGATAAAATAATACCCACCCCGTCTGTCCGTTCGCTGATGCGAACGTCCATCCACCCCTCCAAGGAGGGGAATCTTTGATGGTAACGGATGGGTATAGTGAAACAAGAAAAATGTTATTAATAAAATAAGTTTATGAAGAAGATCTTAATAGTTATAGCATTAATACTTGCAGTCAATACCGGTATGGCACAGCAGAGTTGGAATATGCTCAATTTTAACGGATATATAACAAAGGCGGCGTTTTGCAATGTCTATACAGGCTGGGCAGTTGGATATGGAGGAATAATTTTTAAGACTACAAATTCAGGTACAAACTGGGTTCAGCAGTTTAATCCTGATCCGGGAAGCACATTAGATAATATCACAGCTTTTACTCCCGATGTATGTATTATAAGCGGAAATTCCTCTAACAAACTATTAAAGACTACCAACGGTGGTGCAAACTGGTATGTACTGTATAACTTCGGAGGACATCCTTTCTGGGGATCGATTAGAAGTCATTCTTTTATAAATCAGAATACGGGTTGGGTACTTTCAGATTCAATGATATATAAGACAACAAACGGAGGCAACAATTGGTCTTTACTTTCTACGCTGACATCAAATCTGCAAAATATAAAATTTACAGATGAGAATACCGGTTATATGCTAAATACAAATAATCATACATTATTAAAAACAATAAACGGAGGAGTGAACTGGGCGGTTTTACCATTGCCGGAGAATAATCTTGATATTCTTGACTTCAGGAATTCATCTACAGGTTATTTAACAGGCACTGATAAACTTTTTAAAACTACTAACGGCGGAGACAACTGGACAAAAATTTATCAACGTAATCTTTATTATAATTACTGGATGGATATGAAATTTGTTACTACTATGACTGCTTATGCTATAGAATATTCAGGAAATATTTTCAAATCAACAAATGGCGGTTATAACTGGAATCAGGTATACTCTGATACTACACAATATACATCTTATAACTGGATATATGCTAATGATACTTTAAATGTTTTTTACGGGACATACGACTTAAGGCTGGCAAAATCAAGCAATGGAGGGTTGAATTTTACAAGTGTTATAAGTTCGAGTCATCCTGAGTATGAATACATAAACGATTGCAAGTTTTTCAATAACTCAACTGGATATTTTTATTCAAGCGGTTATTTAATTAAAACAACAAATTTGGGAGAAAGTTTTTCGACGATAAATTTACCAGTTAATAACAGTTACCCGAGAAACGTTAATTTCATCGATGAGAATACAGGATACCTTACTTCGGGAGGTACTGTATATAAAACGACTAATAGCGGGAACAACTGGTTTACTACAGGATATTTCAGTAATATAAGTCTTGCAAGTCTTGAATTTATAAACAACAATACAGGATGGGTTGTCGGCTGCTGGTATAATAATGTTGTATTTTATTTTGATTTATTCCTTGCTAAGACAACAAATGGGGGACAAAACTGGGAAACACACATTGGGTTCAATGGTCTGACTTTAGGAATGATAGAAGGAATACATTTCCTTGATGCGAACACCGGATGGTGCAGGGCAAGGAATGAAAACGGCTCGCCTACATACATTGCGAAAACAACTAACGGCGGGACAAATTTTACAAGAATACTATATATTACTAATACAGATGGTAACGAAGCATTATTAAACGCTAATACAGGTTATGTTGCATCCTATAATAAAATTTACAAAACAACTAACGGCGGGAATAACTGGACACAGACTGTTTACGATGACTTTACAATGTTCTTTGATATATTCTTTGTAAATAATTCAACAGGCTGGGTTTGCGGGGACTATGGTGCACTTTATAAAACTACAAATGAAGGAAATAACTGGGTGAGAATAAATACAGGATTGAATACACCATTAAAAAGTATAAAATTTATAAATGAGAATACAGGATTTATAACGGGTGATGGTGGATTAATATTAAAAACAACGAATGGAGGAAGCGTGTTTATTAGTCAAACACAGACTGAAGTACCATCTTCATTCAGGTTAGGGCAGAATTATCCGAATCCGTTTAATCCGATGACAAATGTTAAATTTTCAATTGTAAATACGGGGGATGTGAAGATTGTTGTTTATGATATTCAGGGAAGAGAAGTGCAGACGTTAGTGAATGAGAGATTGGTTGCGGGGACATATGAGGTGAAGTTTGATGGGAGTATGCTGACGAGCGGGGTGTATTTTTACAAGATGGTGACGGATAGGTTTACGGAAACTAAGAAGATGTTACTAATTAAATAATTTTATGAACAAATTATGAAAAAATTCTTAGTTCTCTTAGTAATGTTCGCGGCAATGAATGCAAATGCACAATGGGTGCAAACAAACGGGCCTTGCGGAGGGGCTGTAAATTGTTTTACAATTTCAGGAACAAATATATTTGCAGGAACATACGGGGCTGGTATATTTTTATCTACAAATAATGGCAATACATGGTCTGCTGTGAATATTGGTCTGATAAATCTATCTGTATATACTCTTACTGTTTCAGGGAGCAACATCTTTGCAGGAACTGATGGTGGTGTATTTTTATCAACAAATAACGGCGCAAGCTGGACCGGAATGAATACAGGATTATCGAATCTATACATAAGAGCGATAGTAGTTTCAGGAGTAAACGTCTATGCCGGAACCTCGGGCGGCGGCGTATATTTATCAACAAATAACGGATTAAACTGGACTGCTGTAAATAATGGATTAACCAATCTGTACATTAGGTCGTTTGCCATTTCAGGAACAAATATATTTGCAGTAACGGAAACCTATTATGGCGGCATATTTTTGTCAGCAAATAACGGCAGCAGCTGGACTAATGTAAGTAATGGTTTACAGACTGTCGGGGTAAAATGTCTAGTTGTGTCAGGAAATAATATTTATGCCGGAACATTCAGCAGTGGAGTTTATTTATCAACTAATAACGGTAATAACTGGACTGCGGTAAACAACGGAATAGCGAATAAAGATGTAAGGGCACTTGCAGTTTCAGGGGTAAACATCTATGCAGGAACACTGAACAACGGCATATATTTATCAACAAATAACGGCAGCAACTGGAGTGAAATTAATAGCGGATTAACCAATAAATATATTACATCATTTGCAGTTTTGGGAGCAAGCATATTTGCAGGGACTAATTACGGTGGAGGAATATTTTTATCAACAAATAACGGTATTACCTGGAATGAGTCAAATAACGGTTTAACGAATTTAGACATTAATGCTTTTGCAATTTTGGGGAGTAACATTTTTGCGGCGGGTACATACAGCAAAGGTGTTTTTTTAACAACAAATAATGGGAGCAACTGGACTGAATTAAGTAACGGATTAACGAATAAGTATATTAACTCACTTGCAGTTTCAGGAACAAACCTATTTGCAGGTTCCGATACGGGAGGTGTATTTTTATCAACAAATAACGGAATGAACTGGACTGCTGTAAATAACGGATTAACTAACCGAGAAATAAGGGCGCTTGCAGTTTCAGGAAATAACATCTTTGCAGGGACATTCCATAGTGGTGTATTTTTAACAACAAATAACGGAACAAACTGGACTGATGTAAGTAACGGATTAACATATCCGGGTATCTGCGCACTTGCAATTTCAGGAAGCAACATATTTGCAGGAACATACAGCGGTGGTATATCTTTATCTACAAACAATGGTACAAACTGGACTACAATAAATAATGGATTAACGAATTTATATGTTTTGTCAATTGCAGTTTCAGGCACAAACATCTTTGCAGGGACACGGGAGGGTGTATTTTTATCAACAAATAACGGGAGCAATTGGACTGAAGTGAGTAACGGATTAACTAATAAGTATATTAACTCATTTGCCGTTTCAGGCACAAACATATTTGCAGGGACTGATGGTGGTATATTTTTATCAACAAATAACGGAACAAACTGGTTAAACAAAAATCAGGGATTCATTGTTGTTCCTAGTGTTCATGCAATAATAATAACAAACAATTATATATTTTCTGGAACTTATTCTCAATCAGTATGGAGACGTTCAGTCTCAGAAATAATCGGAATACAAAACATCAGCACAGAAGTACCATCAAAATATTCGCTGGGGCAGAACTATCCGAATCCGTTTAATCCAATTACAGTTATCCGTTTTAATATAACTGGATTCCCTGTAGGAACATCAGGGAATGACAAGATGGTGTTGAAGGTTTATGATGTTCAGGGAAGAGAAGTTCAGACGCTGGTGAATGAGAGGTTGAATGCGGGAACGTATGAAGTGAAGTTTGACGGGAGTGGTTTGACGAGCGGTGTGTATTTTTACAAACTCATAACCAGCACCTTCTCCGAAACAAAGAAGATGTTACTAATTAAATAATTTTATCATCAGAGATGAAAAGACTCTTAGTTCTCTTAGTGATGCTCGTAGCAATAAGCGCCAACGCACAATGGCAACCGGATGTGAGGCTGACGAATAACACTTCGGGATCTTATACATCTCTCAATAATTCATGGTGCGTTGCCTCAAGCGGTACGGCTGTGCATGTTGTATGGTTTGACTATCGTGACGGAAACCCTGCGATATATTACAAACGCTCAACAGACGCTGGCGTAAACTGGGGAATAGATACACGTCTGACGAATAACACTGGTAATTCAGTTAATCCTTCTATTGCAGTATCCGGCTCATTTGTTAATGTTGTATGGCAAGATGCTCGAGACGGTAATCAGGAAATATACTTCAAACGCTCAACAGATGCAGGAATAACCTGGGGAGCAGATATACGGTTGACGAAGAACAATTCTTTATCTGAAAATCCATCCATTGCAGTATCCGGCCCGGTTGTGAATGTTGTATGGCGTGACGAACGTGACGGAAACCGTGAGATATATTACAAACATTCAACAAACGCGGGAACAAGCTGGGGTATGGAAACACGACTTACTAATAATACTGCAGAATCATCGCTTCCTTCTGTCGCATTATCCGGCTCGGTTGTGTATGTTGTATGGGTGGACAGGCGTGATGTGCAGGAACAGATATACTTCAAACGATCAACAGATGCAGGTGTAAACTGGGGTGCAGATACCCGACTGACTAATAACAATGCCGGTTCATACAATCCATCTGTGGCGGTATCAGGCTCAGCAGTACATATTGTATGGTTTGACATTCGAGATTACAACAGAGAGATATACTACAAACGCTCAATAGACGGAGGTGCAAGCTGGGAAGCAGACGTCCGTTTGACAAATGATACTGCTTTTTCATTTTATCCTTCTGTTGCATTATCAGGCTCTACTGTACATGTTTTATGGATTGACACTCGTGAAGGGAACTATGAGGTATACTACAAACATTCGATAGATGCAGGAATAAGTTGGGGAGCAGATACACGTTTGACAAATAATACTGCTCATTCAGCGTGGACTTCTGTTTCAGTATCCGGCTCTGCTGTCAACGTTGTATGGGAGGACAATCGTGACGGGAACTATGAGATATACTACAAACGCAACCCAACAGGCAATCCCTTAGGCATCCAAAACATCAGCACGGAAATACTATCGTCATATTCTTTAGGACAGAATTATCCAAATCCGTTTAATCCAATTACAGTTATCCGTTTTAATATAACTGGATTCCCTGTAGGAACATCAGGGAATGACAAGATGGTGTTGAAGGTTTATGATGTTCAGGGAAGAGAAGTTCAGACGCTGGTGAATGAGAGGTTGAATGCGGGAACGTATGAAGTGAAGTTTGACGGGAGTGGTTTGACGAGCGGGGTGTATTTTTACAAGATGGTGACGGAGGGGTTTACGGAGACAAAGAGGATGTTGTTGATAAAATGATACCCACCCCGTCTGTACTTTCGCGGGAGCGAAATTACATCCACCCCTCCAAGGAGGGGAATCTTTAATGGTAACGGAGGGATATAGTGAGATGAAAAGAATGATATTAATAAAATATTTTATAAATAAATATCAATATGAAGAAATTATTAGTAACCATAGTTTTGCTCACAGCAATAAATGCAAGTGCACAATGGGCACAGATAGGTAATTATTATAGCAATGGATATGCAGTTTATTCTCTTTACTCAGATTCAAATTATATTTATGCAGGAACAGATGCGAGTGGAATATTCCGTACGAGCATTAATTCGATAAACTGGGTTTCATTTAACAACGGACTTCAGTTTTCGTATGGTATTAAAGATATTCTGAAAAACGGAGGAAGGTTATTTGCTGCTTCATTCTATCATGGCTTGTATGTTTATTCAAACGTTAATAGCAGCTGGTCTAAAGTCAACGTAAGTAATATTAATTTTAAACCAACTTCTTTGTATTCAAAAGATAATTATATTTATATGTCTTTTGATGAACCCGCTTGTGTTTTTAAGTCATCAGACAGCGGCTATAACTGGAGTTACAGCGGGGTGGGAGCGCAGTACAGTTCATCGCTCACTTCCTGTGGTGATTATCTTTTCTTCGGAACAAGCAGCGGAGTTTACAGGTCTACTTTAGAAGCTGAATACTGGACAGCAATGAACAATGGTATGCCAAGTTCCGTTGTTGAATCATTAATTGCAACCGGAAATACTATTTTTGCAGGAACCTGGTTGGGAGGAGTTTACCGCTCAACTGATTTTGGAATGACATGGGTGCAATGTGGTTTGGCAGATAAAACTGTCCATACTTTTCTTGTGTATAATGCAATTGTGCTTGCAGGAACAGATCAGGGTGTTTTTGTTACAACAAATTATGGGAATAGCTGGATTAACTATAATCAGGGTTTCGATATTCCCCGTGTAGTGTTGTCCCTAACTAAAGCAGGTAATTATATAATAGCAGGAACAAATACTGCTTTTGTATGGCGGAGAGCACTTTCGGAATTAACAAGTGTATATAATTCCAATATAGAAATTCCATCGTCTTATTCACTTTCGCAAAATTATCCGAATCCATTTAATCCGATGACAAATGTGAAATTCTCAATTGTAAAATCGGGGGATGTGAAAATTGTGGTTTATGATGTAATGGGAAGAGAAGTGCAGACGCTGTTGAATGAAAGATTGAATGCAGGAACGTATGAGGTGAAGTTTGATGGGAGTGGCTTGACGAGCGGTGTGTATTTTTATAGGATGGTGACGGGAGAATTTACAAAAACGAAGAGAATGTTATTAATTAAATAAATTCTAACTTAAAACTATTTATATAAAAATATGAAGTCTTTGTTTTATTACATATCATTGATAGTATTTATACTAATGATTCAAAACAATGTTTATTCTCAAATGAACTTTCCATTACAAGTTGGTAATAAATTTGTGTACTTTTGTGAGCAAAGTTCAACTTATCCAGGAGGAGGCAATACTAGCTATTACAAATCATCAGTCCGAGTATTAAAGGATTCCATTTTTAACAACCATAAATACTTTTTTATGAATGCTTATCCGAATCAAGGATATAATATTTGGGTAAGATTCGATACATTATCAAAAAGCATTCTGAAATACGACTCAGCAAATACCTGTCCATATTATTATAAAGAAAAATTAATAGATAGTCTCGGAATGCTTTCGGGGACAGCAAACTCGTGCTCAGGAGACAATTTCAATTGGATGCGAATTGACACTATATATAACAAAATTGGAATGACTAAGGCATTTTGGCGGTTTTTAGTGCCTACCCAATATTTAATTAATTATAATTCAAATTTTGGAATAATATCATATGAGTCTCATATGAGTATGGGGGCATATAGTTCTAATCTTAATGCAAATATGACTGGTTGTTTCATAAATGGTATAAAGTATGGAGATACGGCTACAACTTACATTAATACAATAAGCACAAATATTCCTAAAGAATTTAAGTTGAGTCAAAACTATCCGAATCCGTTTAATCCAATGACTAAAGTTAAATTCTCAATTGTAAAAGCGGGGGATGTGAAAATTGTGGTTTATGATGTAATGGGAAGAGAAGTGCAGACGCTGTTGAATGAAAGATTGAATGCAGGAACGTATGAGGTGAAGTTTGATGGGAGTGGCTTGACGAGCGGAGTGTATTTTTATAGGCTTACGACTGCGGGTTTTGCAGAGACGAAGAGGATGCTTTTGATAAAATAATACCCACCCCGTCTGTCCTTTCGCTGATGCGAACGTCCATCCACCCCTCCAAGGAGGGGAATCTTTGATGGTAACGGATGGGTTTAGTGAGACGAAGAAGATGTTGGTAATAAAGTAGGCATTAGGAAATATGCATTAAAATATTTGGCATAAAGAGGTTTTATATTGTTTCCGGCAGGAATGCCGGAACTACAGAAAGATAATTAATTTAAGAATTTAAATAATAATTTAATGTATGAGAAGAATGAAAAGAAAATACTCAGCGAGCATTTTATTTGCGGTTACAGTACTTTTATTTAGCAATGTTTCGTTCTGTCAGATAAATTTTGAATGGTCTAAAAGAAACGATGTTCGCTTATTTAACAGACAACCAAACATCCCTAAGCCAAACAGCATTTTAGTAGATTCTTCGGGAAACACTTACTTTACTTCTTTAATCATAGATTCAAATAAAGTGAAGGTCCTTTTAGTTAAGTACAACTCAACGGGCAGTTTAAAATGGAGCAGGACGTATCTGACAAATGTTGATGGTGTAAATGGGAATTACGGGTCAATAGTAAAAAGCGACGGGAGAAATAGCATATATATAGCAAGCAGATATTTAGATTCGACGACTAATAAAATACTATTGTTAAAATACGATTCGACGGGAAATATGATATGGGATAGAAGATACCTGAATCCCGGAAGTAGTTGTGATGTAACGGGGGGAATGGATTTAGATAAATCAGGATTTATCTATGTTACAGGTTACTCACAAGATTTCAACACCTTTATCAAGTGTTTAACCCTGAAATACAATAGTAATGGTGATCTGCAATGGGCGCGGAGTTTTCAACCTAATTCAACAGGTACAGACATTGTAGTTGATGAACAGGGAAATTCATACATTGCGGGAACTATTTTAGTAGGAAATTCTTCAAAAACATACATGATGGCTGCTAAATATGATGGTTCAGGGGTTTTGCTTTGGACTAAAAGTTATGGGATTGATAATGGAGGTTATGATGAAGCGACAAATGTTATACTTGATGATTCAAGCAACGTTATAGTAGGGGGTTACAGTTATTATCAGGACTGGAATTACACAGTTTTAAAATACAGTAACAGCGGTACATTGATTAAATATACTAATTATAATCAAGGCGGTTATGACATTGTTTCCAGTTTAGCAACTGATTCAAGAGGGAATATTTATGTGACGGGCAGGTCTGATTATAGTACAATATTAATCAAATATGATTGTATGTTAGCATACAGAGGTGCAGTAATTCCGACAGATTATTCGATTAATAAGGTTAAATACGCAGGAGGAAAATACATTTATATAACAGGAAGCAAGAAATATACTTCTCCAACCAGAACAGGATTGTATTTTGCAAAACTGGATACAAATCTGTCAACAGTATACAGCATAGATTTCCCTATGGACTCTGCATTAAATCTTGTACCTTATTCTTTCGTTATAGATAAAAACGGAAATATACTAATAGGGGCAGGAGCCGAATATGTACCAGTATCGCCGCCTTTAAACAACTATTATTATTCATTCGTCTTTAAACTATCACCGGTTTCAGGAATACAAAATATAACAGGAAATGTGGCTGATAAATATAGTTTAGAGCAGAATTATCCGAACCCATTCAACAACACTTCAAATTTGAAATTTGAAATTGTAAAATCGGGAGATGTGAAGATAGTTGTTTATGATGTACAAGGAAGAGAAGTGCAGACGCTGGTGAATGAGAGGTTGAATGCGGGGACGTATTTGGTGAAGTTTGACGGGAGTATGCTTACGAGTGGTGTGTATTTTTATAAGATGGTGACGGGAGAGTTTTCGGAGACGAAACGAATGATATTAATAAAATGATACCCACCCCGTTCCGCCGAGGCGGATTCGCTGGTGCGAACGTCCATCCACACCTCCAAGGAGGGGAATCTTTGATGGTTACGGGGGAATATAGCGAGACGAAAAAGATGCTATTAATAAAGTAGGGATAAGGCAATAGGCATTAAGCAATAGGCATTAAGCAATAGGCATTAGGCAATAGGTAATAGGTATTAGTAATTTTAAATAAATTAATAAAACGGATATGAAAAAAGTAATTTTTGTTTTAGTCATGGTTTTAGTTGCATCATTTGGTATTGCGAAGCCGAGAATAATTATAGGCAGTCCATATGCAATGGAACCTGATGTTGTTGTGATTCAAAGAGTGATTATGAATGCGAACAACATTTCTTCTTATTTTCAGAACACAGGAATATTCTATCAAAATACAACTTCGGGGAATTATCCGGGATATGAATGGCCAAAAGGGTCGGCAAGAATGGCCTGTTTCACGGCAGGACTTTCTATCGGATGCGGTATTAACGGTCAGTATGCACAGGTGATGGCATCCTACAAAGGCGAGTATGCTCCCGGACATTTTAAAGCAGACCATACCTGGGAAACAAATTCTGACTTTAAGATGTATTCTGTCAAAGCAGGAGATAATGAATATACTAATCCGGATTATGCTAACTGGTATAAGATAGTACCTTATGGCGCACCATATAAAGATGTAAACAATAATCATCAGTTTGATATCGGGGTTGATGTACCGGGTATGCCAAATTCAGGACAGACAATTTTTGAATGTATGGGTGACGGAGATGTATCTCAAAGAAGCGTGGGCGAAGGTTTTGGAGGCGGCGTTACTACTCCCTTACTTGGTGCAGAAATACATTTTACTGCGTGGTCTTATACATCACCCGTTCTTGCTGATATACAGTTTATGAGCTGGGTAGTTATTAATAAAGGGTCGGTGAGATGGGATTCCACTTTTATGGGAGTAGTTGTTGACCCAGACCTTGGCGATGCAATGGATGATTATATTGGATGTGATACACTTCTTAAGCTTGGATATTGCTACAATGCAGATAATAATGATGGAAACGGTTCACCTCCATCTTATGGAGCGAATCCCCCAACTTTTGGAATGAATTACTTTAGAAGCCCCGTAAACAGAAGTACCGGTGTACCATTAGGTTTGACTTCATTTATCTTTTTTACTGATGTAGGCAGTTCACCTCCGCCATGTGAATCAGACCCAAGCGGAGAACCTATTCCTGCTTACAATATGCTTCAGGGTATGAAAAAAGACAGAACTCCATTTATGGATATAACTCAATCTCCTCCAAAAAGGACAAAGTTTGTTTACCCAGGTAACCCTGAAACCCAATCGGGCTGGACTGAAGCAAAGGGTTCAATGCAGAACTGCAATGGTGCTACAACAGGTACAATAATATCAACAAACCCATCGGGCGACAGAAGGTTTGTATTTAATTCGGGAGCACTTAATTTTACAGTAAACCCCGGTGATACGCAGAAGATAGATGTTGGTGGATTTACAGCAAGGGGTACATCAAACGTGAACTCTGTTACGCTTTTAAGAGCATTAAGCTTTACTGCACAGAAGGCATATGATTCAATAACTGCTGTATCTGTAATAAACATCGGAACGGAAGTGCCTGCAAAATATAATTTATTGCAGAATTATCCGAACCCATTCAACAACACTTCAAATTTGAAATTTGAAATTGTAAATACAGGAAACATAAAGATAACTGTTTATGATGTACAGGGAAGAGAAGTGCAGACGCTGGTGAATGAGAGATTGGTTGCGGGGACATATGAGGTGAAGTTTGACGGGAGTATGCTGACGAGCGGAGTGTATTTTTATAAGATGGTAACGGAGGGGTTTACGGAGACAAAGAAGATGTTGTTAATAAAGTAGGCATTAGAAAATAGGGATTTGAGATTAAAATATCTGGAATTAAGAGATTTTAAGTTGTATCAAATCTGCCACGGTGGATTTGAACTACAGAATAATTTTTACTTATATAAATTATAGGAATATGAAAAAGTTTGTTGTTATTGCAGTTACAATATTTTCTCTGAGTGGTTCATTGTTGTTTGCGCAGAGCGGTTGGCAATGGGTAAATCCTTACACATCAATTCATAATATAAGTAATATTAAATTTTTTAATAACTCAACGGGTTACGCAAAAATTAACAGATTTCTGTACAGAACAACTGACGAAGGTAATTCTTGGAAAATGACAGATACTGCAAGCGGATATGCTTACAGTTTTATTAATGCAAACACAGGTTTCTCTGAAAAGGATGGTGTTGTAAAAACAACTAATGGAGGGTTGAACTGGTTTCCGTATGGTGTTTCTTACTGGATTAGTAGTAATGCAATGGCATTCTTAAATGAGAGCACGGGAATTGTCGCAGCGGCTAATTATACACCTCTTGGTGTTGTTGGAGTTCTTTATGCGACTACAAATTCAGGAGTAAACTGGAGTTATAAATATCTTGAAGGTTTACGTGTGTATGACTTTAAATTTGTCAATTCCAATATGGTAATTGCAGCGACAATAGATTCAGGAAAAGTTTCAATTTTGAAATCATATAACCCGTTTAATAACTGGCAGAAAATAAAATCTGATATTCCTGCATACAACTATATAAGTATTTGCATTCCTGATTCGACTGCGATGTTCATAATGGTTGATAATTATATGAAGAATGAAAAAAGTCCAATAAGATTTTACAAATCAACAAACGGAGGGAATAATTGGTTTAATACAGGCATCGATCAGATTTATGATACAGAGTTTTTAGATGCAAATACGGGCATTGCGGTTGGGGCTAACGGTAATATATACAGAACAATCAACAAAGGGGATAACTGGACTGGCATAACGAGTCCTGTAAATTACGATTTACTTTCAGTGAATTTTATAAACTCAAGCACGGGATATATTTCCGGCAGGTATGGAGCTGTTTTGAAAACTATAGACGGCGGGTTTAACTGGAGTACCAATGCAAAGAAATTTACTTCCGCGAGTTTAGGTGATTTAGCTTATACAGGAAGGGATACAATAATAATTGTTGGTTACAACAATATACAAAGAACAACAAATCAAGGTCTAACCTGGGAATCACGTTATTCGGGAGATACAATCAATTTCAGAAAGGTTTTTTTCATAGATAAGAATACAGGTTATGCAG
>JBMOHR010000071.1:0-14149 GCA_049317745.1 Ignavibacteria bacterium | reverse complement strand
AAGGCAACGCAAACGGGTTCAGAATACTTACAAACAGACATAATATCCTTAAAGGGAATATTTCTCTCACATACAGCACTCTTGCAACTTTCACAAAATATCCGTGTGCTTCTTTCAAAGAAGGCAAACATCACTATTCAAGAATCCATAAAAAGTACGGATATTTCTATGCTGAGAAAGAAAGTTTCGATGAGATATTCTCGAGCCTGAATATTTCACAAAATAAAGACGGACTATATTCACGTCATCCGTTAGCTTATTTAGTAGAAGCTGCAGATGATATTTGTTACAGAATTATAGATTTTGAAGACGGAATAAGAATCGGTTTAATTCCTTTTGAAGAAGGAAGGGATATTCTCCGTTCATTATTACCTGAAGAATATTTTAACAAAACAAAGTTTGAAAACATAAGGGATAAGAAAGAACAAATCGGGTATCTTCGTTCGAAAGTGATAACTTATCTGGTGGAAGAGTCGGCTAAGATATTTCTCGACAACGAGAAGGACATTCTTGACGGGAATTATGATAAGGCAATTCTTGATGAATTAAAGAAAGACAGGAAAGATGTGCTGAACACTATTGAAAGACTTTCCGTTTCGCAGATATATAACTCAAGAGATGTTGTTATGATAGAAATATCAGGTTTCAACGTAGTGGAAAAACTTCTCGATATGTTTATTATTGCAGTAAATAATTATCACGAATTAGGCGATAAACTGAGAAAAGAAGATGTATTAAGCGATAAACTTATAGATATACTGCCAAAACAGTTTCTTGGTAACAACGGATATCCTGAAGAAGATATATATTCAAGAATCCTTCAAATCTGTGAATTTATAGCAGGAATGACTGATACTTATGCAATTTCGTTGTTTAAGAGGCTGTCGGGATATTCGCTGTAAATTTTGTTATTTCCAACAAGCAGGATGCTTGTGTTACCCTCTTTTAATTATTTTCCACAAGCAGGATGCTTGTGTTACTCTCTTTTAATTATTTTCCACAAGCAGGATGCTTGTGTTACTCTCTTAGCGTAGATAATCTTCCAGATTGTTTTCATTAAATTCGGGAAAATTGCATAATTTGTGGGTGATTTACAGTAATATGTGCTTTTTCAACATTCACTCCAAATACTCCCCCTATTACCTTGAATAATTGCTTATTTTTTGCGATATTTATTGTTATTTGAAATTTGATCAGATGTTTTAATGGATAATGAAAATTTGATAATTGCGATTGATGGTCCATCGGGAACAGGTAAGAGTATTACTTCTCAATTATTGGCAAATAAACTCGGTTTCAGGTACATCGATAGCGGCTCTTATTACCGTGCTGTTACTTATTATGTTTTGAATAATAACGTTAAACTTAATGATTATCTTGCAATCTGTAAAGTTTCGCAGGGTATCGAACTCAGGTTTACGAATGAAGCAGTCTTTCAGGAAGAAGCTGATATGATTAAAAACTTCAAAAGACTCGATGTAACGAATAAAGTAAGTCAGATAAGCAAGATTGGCGCAATGAGAAGGATTATCAACGAAAAACTGGTTAAACTTAATGACGGTACTTCAGGACTGGTGATGGAAGGCAAGGATATCGGTAATAATGTTTTCCCGAAAGCCAAATTTAAGTTTTATTTAGTAAGTGATATGAGTGCAAGAGTTGCAAGAAGGCACCAGGATTTTCTGGACTTCGGACAGAAGATAGCAAAAGACAAGATAGAAAGAGAAATAAAGTTAAGAGACGATATGGAAATGAAGAAGAGCCCTGTGATTTTAAGAAAAGCAGAGAATGCGATAGTTGTTGACACCACAAACATGATTGTAGAAGAACAGGTTAATTATCTTTTCAGGATAATAACCAACCCGGAAACGAATTTAATTCAACCCTGAGGGTATATTGCCCGAAGGAATTTAACAAAATAAACTTTCATTTTTAATCCGGTTTGAAAATGAAAGAAAAATTAACCGGAAGTAAATAATATGTCAGACGAAATAAAGAAAGACGCAGTACTCACTCCTAAAAAATCCGAGGAAAAAGTTTCCACCAAATTCATCTCATCAGACTACGATGAAGCTGAATTTCAGGATATGTTAAAGCTCTACGAAAGAACTTTTAACGTTATCAAAGAAAACGAACTCGTAAAAGGAAAAATCGTTGCAATACACGGTGAAGATGTTCTTATCGACATCGGTTCTAAATCAGACGGAAGAGTTTCATCTAATGAATTTGCACATCCAGAAGAATTAGTAGTAGGTAACGAAATTGAAATCTTCCTTGAAAAGATTGAAGATAAAGAGGGACAACTCGTTCTTTCCAAAAAGAAAGCTGATTCAATCAAGATGTGGGAAAAGATTGTTGATGCTCAGAAAGACGGTACAGTTGTAAGAGGAAAATGTTTAAGACGAATCAAGGGCGGATTTGTTGTTGACCTTAGCGGTTTAACGGCATTCTTACCGGGTTCACAGATTGACACCAAGCCTATCAGAGATTACGATGAATACGTTGGCAAGATGATGGACTTCAAAGTTATTAAAATTAACAATCAGATTGAGAATATTATCGTTTCTCATAAGGTTCTTATCGAAGAATCGATGGCAGGACAAAGAGAAGAACTTTTAAAGACCATTCAAAAGGGAATGACTTTAAAAGCAACTGTGAAAGCTATCACAGACTTTGGTGTATTCGTTGATTTAGGCGGTCTCGACGGATTGATTCATATCACTGACCTTTCATGGGGCAGAATTAATCATCCTTCGGATATCGTTAAACTTGACGACGTTATCGATGTATTCGTTATTGAATTCGATGTGGAAAAATCAAGAGTATACCTTGGATTAAAACAACTTCAGTCACATCCATGGGATAATATTCAGGAAAAATATAAAGTCGGTGATAAAGTATCGGGTAAAGTTGTATCATTAACAGACTACGGTGCGTTTATCGAAATTCAAAAAGGTATCGAAGGGCTTATTCACATCAGTGAAATGTCCTGGACTCAGCATATCACAAACCCAAGCCAGATGGTTACAATGGGACAGTTAGTTGAAGCACAGATTTTAAACATTGACTTCGACAACAGAAAACTCTCATTAGGTATGAAACAGTTAACTCCCAACCCATGGCAGAGTCTGCTCGACAAATTCCCTGTTGGAACAAAACAAAAGGGTAAAGTTTGTAACATCACTAACTTCGGTATTTTCGTTGAACTCGAAGAAGGTGTTGACGGATTGGTACACATCTCAGACCTTTCATGGACAAAGAAAATTCTTGACGTAAATGAATTCGTAAAGATGGGTGATGAAATAGACGTAGTAATACTCGGAATCGACGTTGCAAATCAGAAGATTTCACTCGGTCACAAGCAGCTGCTTGAGAACCCATGGGATACACTGGAAACAAAGTACAAACCGGGATTAGATACAGAAGCAAAGATATTAAAGACTATCGAAAAAGGAATTATAGTTGAATTACCTGACATGGTGGATTCATTCGTTCCTGCATCACAACTCGCAACTTCTTCAGTAAGAAATTTTGCAGATTTATTTAAAGTAGGTGAAATACTTAATGCAAGAGTTATTGAGTTTGACAAGACTAACAAGAAAATAGTTCTTTCAGTGGTTGAGTATTTAAGAGATAAAGACCAGAGTGTGATTGATGAATACATTGCAAAGTTCAAAATACCGCGCAAGTTCACACAGAAAGACATTCAGGAAAGAGCAAAGACTTATGAATCAGAACAAATAGATTTCAGGATTGAAGACATTATCGGTGACGAACCAAACACACCGGTTGTCCAGGTACCTGAAACACCTGTTGTTGCAGATTCAGTAAAGCCTGCAGAAAATAAACCTGAAACGGTTTAAGATGTTATTATTCTGAATCAGATTAATATGTAAAAAGAATTAACCCGTGTTTATATCATAAGCACGGGTTTTTTATAATTTGAAAGTAAACAGAGCAATATTTAATTTAGGCTATTTAAGTAAGAATAGAATTTTACGTTTAAAATTCTTAATTTATTAAAATTACAAAAATAAGACTTTGGAAAAAACATTACTATACGAAGGCAAGGCGAAGAAAATTTATTCCATATCCGGGAAACCTGATTTATACGTACAGGAATTCAAGGATGATGCCACTGCATTCAACGGATTAAAGAAAGATAAGATTTCGAATAAAGGTATTATGAATACCGAAATCACCACATTGATTTTCAATCATCTGATTGCTAATGGTATTCCTACTCACTTCGTTGAAAAGATTTCGGATAACGAAATGATTGTTAAGAAAGTAGATATAATTAAGGTCGAAGTCGTCTGCAGAAACATAGCAGCAGGAAGTTTAGTAAAGAAGTTCGGGTTTAAAGAAGGATTCGTACTGAAAAGTCCTATAGTCGAGTACTACCTTAAATCTGACGAACTGGGTGACCCGCTCTTTACGGAAGATCACATCTTTGCCCTGGAATTAGCTAATGCTGAAGAAATGAAATTCATTAAATCTTTGACACTTAAAATAAATGATTTACTGAAAGTTTATTTCAGTGAAAGAAGAATTAAACTTGTGGATTTCAAACTTGAGTTTGGGAAAGACATTAACGGCAACATTATTCTAGCAGATGAAATTTCTCCCGATACCTGCAGGTTCTGGGATTCGGAAACAAACGAGAAAATGGATAAAGACAGATTCCGCTTCGATTTAGGCAAGGTGGAAGATGCCTATCTGGAGATACGAAACCGTTTATCAAAATAACAGATTATTAAGTAACTGATGAAAATAACAAATTACGGTAAAGATGTTGTAATGAAGGTTATCTATGTAACGCTTGTACTGGATGTTATAGCATTCATCGTTAACATACCTGTATTAAAAATTGTACTTCTGGGTTTATCATTTTTCCTTCTTATATTTACTTTCTATTTTTTCAGAGACCCGTCAAGAGAATTACCCGCTGACTTATCAAAGAATTCACTTATATCCCCTGCTGACGGTAAAGTAGTCCTGATTGAAGATGTTGATAATATTTACAAAGACTTTTTCGGCGACATAAAAGTTAAGCAGTTAAGTATATTCCTGTCGCCTTTAAACGTACACGTAAATTGCTATCCTGCCAGCGGAACACTTAAATACTTCAATTACATCAAAGGTGAATACCTTGTGGCTTTTAACCATAAAGCTTCCGATAAAAATGAAAGAAGCGAACTTGGAGTAGAAACTGCGAACGGGAAGAAATTAATCTTTAAACAAATTGCAGGCTTTGTTGCAAGAAGAATAGTTTGTGACGTAAAAATAAATCAGAGTGTTAAAGCAGGAGAAAAGTTTGGAATGATAAAGTTCGGTTCAAGAGTTGATTTAATCTTCGACAGAAACACAGACATAAAAGTAAAGAAGGGTGATAAAGTTACGGCAGGAATGACAGTAATAGCAGAATTAAGATGATTATTTCCAAGAAATTTATACCCAGTTTATTTACGATACTGAATGCCTTCTGCGGGTTTATGGCAGTTATCAGTTCATCACACGGTGAATATGAACAGGCAGTTATGTTTATCGGATATGCGGCAGTGTTCGATGTTCTGGACGGACTTGTGGCAAGGATACTGCATTCTTCTTCAGATTTCGGAGTTGAACTCGATTCATTGTCCGATGTAATATCTTTCGGTTTTGCTCCTTCGTTCCTGTTATACAACGCATTCTTTAAAGATTACAACGCAATAGGAATACTCGTATCATCGATGGTAATGGCATTCTCGGCCATCAGACTTGCAAGGTTCAACATTTCCCTGACAGGCTACACAAAAGATGTATTCTACGGAATCCCGACACCAATGTCGGCACTGATACTGTGTTCATACCTTATATTCTTTCACGATAAAATATTTTCTCATAACGTAAGTGAAGTTTTAATCTTTGTTATTACTATCGGTACATCATTGCTCATGGTAAGTAAATTCAGATTCCCGATTATGCCGTCGTTTAACGCAAAAGCAATAAAATCAAACCCTTTGCATTTCATAGTTCTGACGATTGGCGTTATTATTATTATATTAACGAAGGGTGTAGCACTATTCCCACTCAGTATTTTATACGTTCTCCTGGGAATGATAACAACTTTTATTCCGCAGAGAATCAAGAAAGATAAGTAGAATATTAAATCTTAAAAATAAAATATAAAATATACATATCAAAAATCAAATATCTCCATCTTTTAAAAATTTCTTGAACACGACTGACACCTTTATGTCAGCATACTTAAATAATCTTATTAATACCTGAAAATAACTGACGAATATTATTTTTTGATATTTAATATGTATTTTTGAAATTTTAGGTTTAATGTTTGATATTAAATTGTCCTCGATGTGAAATTTAATTCTAAGCTATCCCGAATATCTCTTTCAAAGACTTTATTAATGTATAAACATCCTTATCAGTATTAAACCGTCCGAATGAAACTCTTATTGTTGACGATGCTACAGATTCCTCTATTCCCATTTCAAGTAATATACCAGACGGCTTCAGTGAACCTGATGAGCAGGCCGACCCGCCCGACACTGCCACATCTTTTAAATCAAGCATTACAGGAAGCATTCCGGATGATAATTTCAGCTTATCAGGAAGAAAAGATACATTCAGAATATTAGGAAGCGAATTCTCCTGGTCGCCATTTATCACATACATTCCTGAAAATGAATTGAACAATTCTTTTAACAGAATATTTTTCAAAGATGAATAATGCTTAATGTCATCATCCATAGAATCTCTGAGTATTTCTACTGCACGTTTCATACCTGCAACAGAAGCAACGTTTTCCGTACCGCCGCGCATATTCCGTTCCTGACTTCCTCCGTGTACATACTTATCAATTTTAACCTTCTCATCTATGAATAAAATGCCAATACCTTTAGGTCCGTAAATCTTATGAGCAGAAAGAGTAAGAAAATCCATTCCGAGTTCCTTTGGTTTCACTTCCATCTTACCGACACTCTGAACTGTATCGCTGTGGAAAAGTATTCCCCTCGACCTGCATATACTGCTTACAGTTTTAACGTCATTCACATTCCCGATTTCATTGTTAGCATGCATCACGGAAATAAGTTTTGTATTACTATTAATCCTGCTTTCAATTAGCGCAGGACTTATCGTGCCCGAAGAATCAGGTTTAATAACATCTGCTTCAAAACCAAATTTACAAAGATAATTAAACGTCTCAAGAACCGCAGGATGTTCAATCGAAGAAGTGATACTATGAAACTTTCCTCCACTTGAGAATGCACATCCCTTAATCGCAAAGTTATTCGAT
Source organism: Ignavibacteria bacterium (assembly GCA_049317745.1). Taxonomy (GTDB): domain Bacteria; phylum Bacteroidota; class Ignavibacteria; order Tepidaquicellales; family Tepidaquicellaceae; genus CAIKZJ01. Next base: position 6,849 of record JBMOHR010000071.1, on the reverse strand, counting down.
TCTGTTCCGCCGCTCGTGAAGAATATCTCCTTTGGTTTAGTACCAAAAAAATCTGCAATGGTCTCCCTTGCATCTTCAATCAAAACCTTCAGCAATTTCCCCTGTTTATGAGCCGATGAAGGATTACCAAAATTTTCTTTCAGGTACGGAAGCATTGCATCCAGAACTCTGTCATCAATTTTTGTTGATGCCGCATTATCTAAATAAGTTGTCATTTATAATTTTTATTCTGATTATTTATTACAATTTAACAAAATGTTTATAACTGTTAAGTACCTACGGCACGATAATAATTTAAATCCTATCTCATACTCTTATAAACCAGAAATCTTTAATCTCATCTTTAGCCCTAAAAAATCTTTAATCTGTGAAAATCAGTCATAATCATCTTTTATTCCGCCGAGGCGGATGCCATTTTTCTCTTTTCTATTTCTTTGCCATCTTGAAAAGTTTTTCACTCCTAACTCCTGACTTCTCTCTTTTCCGTCCTTAAAAATATATTAACTAAAACATAAATAATATAGTTTAATTAACTCTTAAATTTATTAACTTAATTAAGTTCGGTATTAATATATATTAAACCATTGAAAAAAGAGTTTTTATACATATCAAATCAGGTATCTGTTTTAAGAGTATTGCTGGTTATTCCATTAATATTTCTGCTGATAAATCAAAACAGCAGTAATACAATAATAATTGCTGCAATATTAGTTGCAATGTATATATCAGACCTGCTCGATGGTTACCTGGCGCGCAGATTAAATCAGGTTTCAGAACTGGGAAAAATCATTGACCCGCTCGCTGATAAAATTGCAGTAGTAAGCATTGTAATAATTCTTTTTCTTCAGGGAAGAGTTGAAACATGGTTCTTTATTGTAGTGATTGCAAGGGATTTGTTAATAATATTGTTCGGGCTTTATTTAAAATCAAAGAACAAAATTGTCTTAATGTCTAACTATCCGGGTAAAATTGCCGTATTCAGTATAGGCATAATTATCTTATTAACAGTATTTAATACCGGAAGTTATGAACTTTTACAAAAAGTTATCAGTTATCTTTACTATATATCAGTTATATTAATAATTTACTCATTATATTTGTATTTAATGAGATTTTATAAATCTATAGGAGATTAAACACATATGGAAAACAGCGGTGAAGTTAAAAAAACCAGAAGAACACTGCCAAGGATTCCGACTCTTACAAGAAAAGATGTCGAGAAAAAAATGGAAGAAAAATTACTCGGTAAACGAGTAACGAGAAAAGTCATTGTTGACGCTCTTTTTGATTCATTAAGGGAATTGATTATGTCAGCAGACCCAATCGTCAGGATTGAAATAAGAGAGTTTGGAGTATTCGAAGTTAAGAAGACCAAACCTAAACCAAAAGCAAGAAACCTTCAGACTGGAGAATTTGTGTACGTCCCCGGCAGAAGGAAAATGCATTTTAAACCGGGTAAATTATTAAAGAACTTCCTGAAGTCAGATTTCACTGATAAGTAATTTATCAGTAATCATATTTGAACACAGGAACAAAATATCTCGGTATCGATTTTGGTTTAAAGCGTATTGGGATTTCCGTAAGCGATGAAAGCAAATCTTATGCTTTTCAGAGGGATTATATACTTAACGGGAAAGATACGTTTGAAAAACTTATTGGTCTGATAAAGTCCGAAAGCATATGCAGAATCATTATCGGTTACCCTCTTAAATTTAATCAGGAAAAGACACATTCAACCGATGATGTTGATAAATTCAGGAGCACTCTTGTCAACTTCCTGCATAATAACTCTCTTGTATGTGAAATTCGTTTTCTGGACGAAAGACTGACGAGCAGTCTCGCTCAGTACAGCTTGCAGAATTCCGGATTAAGCAAAAAGAAAAGAGAAGAAAAAGGGATACTGGATTCAATTTCAGCACAGATAATTTTACAGGACTACATAGACACGGAAAAGAACAAAAGGTAAATGTACACAACAGAACTTTTCAAACTGATTGAAGAAGGCGAAAACGAGAAGACAGAGTTCAAAAGAAAGTTTTCCACTCCTGAAAAGATTGCGAAAGAGATGATTGCTTTTGCAAACACCAAGGGCGGCTATATATTCTTCGGAGTAGATGACGACGGAAAAATCTTCGGAGTAGAAAGCGAGAAATCCGAACTTGACCTGATTGATACTGCTGCAAGATTTTACTGCGAACCTGAAGTTAAATTTAAAACCGAAATCATCCCTGTTAAATCTAAAGATGTAGTTGTTATAGAAATTCCTGAAAGCAGGAAGAAACCTCACAGGTTAACAGACGAGAACGATAAGGAAACCTCACGCGTCTATGTCCGATTCAACGACAAGTCCATAATAGCATCAAAAGAAACCGCAAACATACTTAAATTCTCAAACGTAGATTCAACACCTTTAATTATCTCTCTAGGCGAACTCGAAAAAATGCTCATTAAATACCTCGAAGAGAACAATACAATCACAGTCAAAGAATTCAAGAAACTGTCCAACATATCCGAGAGACGCGCAAGCCGCACACTCGTTAACCTTGTCCGTGCAGGAGTTCTGCGCCATCACAGACTCAATAACAAAGAATTCTATACTATAGCCTGAAAAACAAAAAGGCAGATTCTACTCTGCCTTATAATTATAGCTTTTTATTCAGTATCTTTCTAACTTCCTTACTTTGTTACCTTGTTACTTTGTAGATCTTATCTATTCTCTTTGCCTAAATTAATCTCTTCTCTGTGTCCCTCTGTGCCTTCTCTGTGGGCTCTGTGGTGCTATCTTTCAATCTCACATATTCTATATTCTACATTCTATATTCTACATTCTATATTCTACATTCTACATTCTATATTCTAAATTCTAACTCCTATATTCTATATTCTAAACTCTCGAAGCTATAGTCTTCTCAATCTTCTTCAATGCCTTCACTGCCCTATCGAGTATCTCTTCACCCTCTTTAACAACATTAGCCTTATACTCAGCATCTTCAATCTGCGGAAGGTTTATCTTCACGTTCTTAAATGCACCCCAGATACCAGTTTCCAGACATTTGGCACCTACTTCAAGGTCAGAAGCAGATGATGCATTACCAACTTTAGCAAGTTCGTTCATCCATTCCCAGCAGCTGTCAGAAGTCCTCATAACCTTTAGCGGTACTTCAACTGCCTTCTTTAATCCTTCCTGCATTTTCTGATTTCTCAGCGATTTCTCATCATCAGTGTTTTTAGGTAAACGCATAGCAAGCATATAATCGTTAAACGCATTAGTATCAGCATCAATCATAGAAATCATTTCCTTCATAGCCTTATGTAAAGGCGGTATGAACTTTCTCATCTTTGAATCCAGATGTTCGAATTTCTTACTTCCGTAACTCATCCAACCCATCATTGCACCAAGACCCGCACCGAGCGATGCAGCCAAGGCAGAAACGCTTCCTCCGCCCGGAGCAGATGTTCTTGCCCCTACCAGTTCAACAAAATCCCTCACCGACATATTTGCCAGAGGTTCCTGTACTTCATCATCCAGCATATATTCTATAATTCTTTTCTCAGGTATGAACTGAGCAATCGATGACAAACCCATACGTTCAATCACAAGACGAATCTTCTGCTTTTCATCTATAATGAATAAATTTTCTTTTGCCATATAATAATCAGCTGCCTTGAGCATTGCCTCAAGAGGTATAAGTCCAACGAGTTCACTTCCTGCAGCTGCTATGTTTAATTCTTTTGCATCCTTCAGACATTCTTCAAACGCAACGTGAGGAGGTGTAACCCTGAAATTATCAAGGTTCATCGACACCTGCGCCATGTTATACTCTTCAACAAACCATCCTATTGCCTTAACATCTTTAAGTCTTCCCGGTTCATCAGCACTTCTTCCCTGTTCGCGAATGTTCAGAGCAATCCTGTGAGCCTGTTCTCTTGTACCAAGAATATTTATGTTATACGCAATCAGGAAAAATCTTACACCCGTAACAGTTGCACCTGACTTAGGAATAAATTCCTGCGGACCAAAATCCGGCTTCCATTCCGGTTTATAAATTTTATCTTTAATACCTTCATACTCACCCGAACGAATCTGCTTAAGCATTTTCCTCGCGGGGTTAGTGGATGCCTCTTCATAAAGATAAACAGGAATACCGAGTTCTTTACCGACACGCTCGCCGTACTTCTTCGCACATTCTATACATTCTTCAACTGTGACATTGGCAACAGGAACAAACGGACATACGTCAACTGCACCCATTCTCGGATGCTCACCTTTATGCTGACTCATATCAATAAGCTCAAAGGCAGTTTTCGCAAACTGGAAAGCACCTTCAACAACCGATTCAGGGTCACCAACAAAAGTAAAAACTGTACGGTTAGTTGATTTACCGGGGTCAACATCAAGAAGTTTAACACCCTTAACTTTTCTTACTGCATCTGCACAGGCATCAATAATCGCCTGATTACGTCCTTCTGAAATATTCGGAACGCATTCAACAATTTTTCTCATATAAATATATAATTTTTATTAGATGTAATTTTCTTTAAGGAATTGAAAATCTATTTCTTTTCTTTGAAATCATTACTGCTTCACTGCTAATAAATTTCTTATCTTTAAATTCTTAATTCTAAATTCTATCTCCTGAAATCTTTATTGCTCTTATCTTATCTCTTACCCTAAATTATCTCTTCTCTGTGATCTCTGTGTGTCCGCCGCGGCGGATGGTGAAAAATCTTTATCCTAGATTCTAGATTCTTAATTTCTCCTACTGCGCATCATAAACCAGTTTCAGAAATTCAGCCACACCGTCTTCATCATTCGTTCTTTCTGTAACATAATCAGCCTGAAGTTTTAGTTCGGCAACTGCATTCTGCAGAGCAACATTGTATCCGCCGTATTCAAAAAGGTCTCTGTCATTAAACCAGTCGCCAAGAACTGCTACCTGTTTTTTCTTAAACCCAAGATGCTTCGTAAGTTTCTGCATACCTGTTTTCTTACTCGTCCCTGATTTACGGACTTCAAGATGATAAACACCGTGCTTGGAACTTGAACGGAAATATTTTGCTGTATTAAAAATCTTCGCAGGGAAATTCAGTTTCTTCTGGATTTCCTTGATAATCTGTTTTTCGTTTCCAAGCATAATTATTTCAAGAACATTATCAAGAAAATCATCGTAAGAATCAACCAGACTGTAATCTGTTCCAAGCCTGTACATAAAATCCCGAAGCACTGAATTACTTTCAGTATATATTATTTCATCACCGTAACATAATGCAATTCTGACAAAATACTTTTCTGAAAAATTGATTGCCTTTTTGACGTAACTTGGTTTAATCAAAGAAGTGCTGACTACATTACCGTTAAGGTCTTTTATCAATGCGCCATTCACGGAAATGATAGGAATCTGAATTTCAAGTTCCCTCGCAAAATCTACAACAGAAGAATGAATTCTTTGAGTAGCAAAAGAGAAAAGTATTCCTTTAGCCTTTAGTTTTTTAACTAAATCCCTGGTTTCTTCACCGACTTCGTTATTGTTATTAGTCAATGTTCCGTCAACATCTGAAACAATTAACTTTATTTGCTTTAAATCTTTATTAATAATTTCTTTTCACTCCGATAAATTCATTAAAATAAAAAGCCCTTAATGACAAACATTAAATAATGTACATTTTAGCGAATTTAAACAACTTTTAAAATGCCAAACGCCTACAGAATTTTTGTATATTCCAACATTATATTCTTTTCTCTAACCCTAAGGACGCTCTTCCTTCTTTCTGTAATTAGCGTAATTCGTCTAATTCGAGTAAATCGCTTGCGATTCGCTCTTTCAATTCGCGGACATCTCTATTTTATCTCTAACCCTAAATACTCTCTTAATCAGTGATAGTCAGCCTTAATCAGTGTTATCAGTGTGCTGATCTTTTCTTTTATTATCTACACAAATTTTTACATTAAGAGAATAGTATTTATTTAATATATTCTCATATGAAAATGAACGAAACACACATAACAAAAGGCAGTATTTTAATATCAGCACCTCAGTTATCGGATTTTTTCAGCAGAACTGTTATTTTAATGGTAGAACATAATGAAAATGGCTCTCTTGGCTTCGTCATAAATAAACCAATAAAGGAAAAGTTAAATCAGGTAATAGACGGGTTTGAAAATTTCGACGCAAAAGTATTCTTAGGTGGCCCTGTTGAAACAGAGATGATTAACTTTATTCACAGAGCCGGTGACGTTATTGAAGAAGGGATTGAAATCAGCAGCGGTATTTTCTGGGGAGGTAATTTTGGCAAACTGAAAATTCTCGCAGAAGCAGGTAAACTTAATCCTGATGATTTCATCTTTCTTGTTGGCTATTCAGGTTGGAGCGATGGACAGTTAAACGAAGAAATGACATCCAATACCTGGTTTATCTCTGAAGCATCCGAAGATCTGATATTCGACCTTGAACCCGATAAAATCTGGTCAAATGCCCTCAGACGCATGGGCGGCGATTACCTTACAATATCAACATTCCCAAGCGACCCATCTGTGAATTAAGAATTCAGAGTTCAGAATTCAGAATTTTAAAACTTAAAACTGAAAAACACTCACCACAGAGCTCACGAGAGAACACAGAGAAAAATAACTTTCTTTATCTCAGTTATTATAATAAACTTTACTTACAGTACGCTATTCTTATTTCTTCTCTGTGTTCTCTTGTGGTAAATAATCTTTTCTCTAATCCTAATAATAAATCTGTGTAAATCAGTAACCATCAGTTCTTATCAGTGTGCCATTCCTGTTTTTTTACTTCCCCTTCTGATACTTAGCATCAGAAAGCAGCTTCTCCACTTCAGCGTATTCAG
>JBMOHR010000070.1:0-14245 GCA_049317745.1 Ignavibacteria bacterium | reverse complement strand
ACAACAACCTGTGAAAATAGATTACTGCTAAGAAAGAAGAATAAAACTAATAGTAGCAGAACAATAACATTTTTCATAATTTGAATTTAGTTTTCATATTTTTGAAAATTTAATATAATGTTATTCTAATTTAATACTTTTGTTTAATTTAATCTTTGCATTTCTTTGTCATCTACATTTATAACATCACTTACTGTTACAATTTAATATTAATATTTAATAGTTCATAACTAAGAAATGTCCTAATAATACCAGTATAAATATTTTTAAAAATAACACACCCTAAATAAACATATATAAAAACAATGAAATAGAACTTGCCATCAGCAATGAAATTTTGATTGTGTTTTTTTAAGTGTGTGGAGCTGTGAGATTGATTTATTTATTGTTTAAGAAATTGATTGATTGTTATAAGAAAAAACACCTTTAATACTTTTATTTTCAGCTATTTCTTCGTTTGCTTTTTGTTATTAGCAGATATAAATGTTTTTAGTTTTTCCTTTAGCCATTTCTTTGTGCTGAAATCTGTTTCGGTTTCAATTTTGTGAAGAAGATGTTCTATGTTAAAGGTTTTATCCTTCTTTAAATATTTTTCTTTCTCGTTCAGAAATTTGTGTGTGTATTCAACAAAGCAATATATGATTTACACTTTTGTTTTAGATTTATAAACTCCCTGCTTGTTAAAAAAGCGGGGAGTTATAAATAATGGTCACTTAATTAACACTCCCGATACGTTTCGCTATCGGGACTTCTGATAAAATTATTCGCATCACTTTATCAACACCATACGCTTAACGCTGATAAAATCACCGCTCTGAATCTTGTAGAAGTAAACACCACTTGAAAGATTTGCACCGTTGAAATCAACTGTATAATTTCCTGCCTGTTTCACATCATTCACAAGAGTTTGTATTTCCCTACCTGTAACATCATAGATTTTCATAGTCACAAGACCTGTTTTTGGCAATGCATAGTTAATCTTAGTTGTCGGATTAAACGGATTTGGGTAATTTTGTGAAAGATTAAATTCTTTTGGAGTAGTTACAATATTATCTGTCTTTGCTTGCTGTTTGTTTGAAGAAATAAGGAAAATGTCATCCAACTGTTTTTGTGTTTTCTGTTCTTTTGACAGGTTCTTAGATGTCATTAGAACATTTACGGATTTCCTGATTAATAAATCATCTTTTTCCTTTTGTTCTATTGCTTTGTTCTTAGATGTTATATCGTTGGAATTTAGAACAGTGCTTATTTTTGCATTTTTACGATCAGTCTCTTTTAAATACTGATTCTTAAGACTTTTTAAAGTTGAGTCTTTTGCGATTGCTCCCTCAAGTTTGTTTGTCAAATCAAATATATATTTATCTTCACTTACAGTTTCCTTGACAGAGCCGCCCATTCCGTTAAATAATGCCTCTACTTCTGTATAATCCCAGCTTGCCATTAGTCTTGCGATTGCGTCAGGATGATACATTGCAATGAACTGATAGCCTGTAAGCGCATCATTATAATTTCCCATATTTGTTTCACACATTAAAATCAAATTATACGCAATATCGTTAAAATCGTCATCATAGTTTTTGCTGTTAATCTTTTCAGTTAAATAGGTTTTAAAATCACTGTAAAGATTATCCTTATATCCCTGATTGCTGCTTGTGTCAAGACTTTCATAAGTAGAGTATAAATCATATAAAGCCCCTGAAAGATATGAGCTTGTTGTATACCCATCTATTAAAGATTTGAAATTTAGAATAGCTGTTGGATAAACAGAGTTGTTTAAATATGTGTATGCCTGATTATACAGTGCCTCGTCAGGGGCCACATATACGTTCGTTGGTTTTTGTGATTTATAAATAGTATCAAACAAACCGTTTCCTCTGTCTATTATTTGATGTATCGAAAGTGAAAGTGTTTGACAGCTTGCTAATTGTGAATAATTTAAAGTAATATTCTGTGTTGGATCCTGATTATTAAGCAGATAGTAATCAGGTGCCTGGGTATTCCAATAATTATTGTATGCATCATAAGTAGTCTCGCTAATATCAAGCCCGCCATTCAAATGCAGTTTACCGGAACCGTGCAATTGGAAACAATTATAACCATTGTTTATATCTAGCGTTTGACCCGCACCCATCATAATATTATCAGAACTGGAGCTGTTGAATACATTAAATCCCCCGGTCAGAATTATTTCACTCGTTGTTAATCCGGGAGCAATTCCAATTACTGTGCTTGCTGTAGCGTTAATATTGTTATAAATTGCACCAAATGTATTCTCTGTAAGACTTAGCGATGACTGTGTTATTGTTAAATCGCTATTTGTATTATCTGGAGAAAAAGTGCAGTTTTTTATTTCTCCAATCGCTTTTCTTGTAGCAATTCCATATTCAGCAATAGAACTTCCTGTTGTATTAAAAAAGTTATTATATATGAAGTATGGCTTTAATGCTGAAGCATAGGACATAAGTACCATCCCTATTCTTCCCGACTCAAAATGATTTCCATAGATTAGAATTTTATAATAAGCACTACTGCTTGATGACGATGTTGAATTAGTAAATTTCATGCATAATCCAACCGACATATTTCCTTGCTGCATATTAAAATAATTGTTTCCAATACCAACATAATTCATATCCTGGGAATAAATCCCGTAAGTATAAGAACCCGTTTGTGCCCCGGGAATATTGAATGTATTATCAGTGATGTTTGAACTTGTTGTTTCGTTAGCCGGATCACATAGAAACTTTAAAGTTGTCGAGGCATTATTAAAAGCACAATATCTGATGTTATTTCCTGCTGAATGGTCAAAATCAATTCCCTGCCAGGTTGCTCCGTTAATCCCCGAGAAAGTTGCACCATTAGCATCAATATAAGCCCCGTTTCTTATTATTATTTTTGCGTTTGTTCCTAAATTAATATTGACATTTGGATTAAATTTCAAAGAAGCGTAACTCCCGTCAATTATTAGTTGAGCGTTTTCCAGAATATTTAAAGTTGAGCCCGATTTAAACTCCAATAAATCGTTTTGGTCAATATATAATTGAGAGTTTGCCGCTATTGTCGTAGTGCTGCCATTTTCTGCGATTATTTTGGCTCCATTACTATGACTTATTGTTGAGTTTGAGGTATTAACATATTCTATTCCGGTTAGCAAGGTATTATAAGTAATATTTCCGGAAATCGGTCTTATCCTTCTACTTATATCATATTTTCCCAAACTTTCATGTTGGCTAAATATCAAATAATTTCCGTGTTTCGATGTAGATAAAGAGCCGCCTAATAAGCGATCATCCGAAAAAACAGAATATGCGTTCTGGAGCGAATTTGTTGCAATATCTAACTCTCTATTATAGCCCCAAAAAATAGGATACTGTAATTCCGAAAAAGCGAAAATTAATCTATTAGTATATTGGTCGTATGTTAAAGGTGGTGTTTTATATATACTGAAATCCGCAATTTTTATTGTTTTTAAATCCTGCCATTCTAAATCATTTATTAGTTTGGATTTATATCTTGTATCTATCCCGTCATTATAAAATAAATGAACTACAGAATACAATTTGTCGCCGACACAGATAATATCTGCTCTTGTTTCAGGATCATAATAATAATCTGATCTAATCCAACTACCTAATGAAATTGGATCAGCTAATGTCCACACTCCGTTATATATATACATATCCCTGCTTTTAAACGGCTCTAGTATGTACTGTTGATCAGTTGTTACTCTATAAACGGCGTGTAATTTAGTACTTGATGCAGTTAGTTTAGGTGAAAATCCACCAGCTGGGTTTGAATATAGATGGTAGTCTATAGGTTTAAGAAATTCATAATAATCATTACTCGCATCATACAATAATAAACCAAGACCACCAACATTGGGATAATTATAATATCCTGCATAATCCCAGCTTATATAAATTTGATTATTAAATTCAGTGGAACTCATATTTCTCAAATATGAAGACCCAAAAGTATAATCACCACCGCTGTAAACACCTATTTTTACAAAACCTGCTGAAACACCATTCCTTTTTTTAAAAATCACTATCCCACTTTGAGTTACTGCCGCAATAACAACATTTCCTTCGCTGCATATTATACTTATTCCGCAATAGTTATATTCTGAATTTTCGTATTGTTCAAGAATCTGTCCATTATTATCTAATAGATAATAGATAAGATGATTATTAATATTATTTAAACCCACAAAGTGCAATCCGTAATTATCGCTTGCTGTTTCGTAGTGAAGTGCTCTGCTATTTGAATTCCATGTTTTGAGTATAAAATTTAATTCAACTTTCTCTCCCCAAGTATCATATTGTGAGTATAAATCACCTGATAGCAAGGAGAAGAATAACAAGAAATTTGATATTACTATGAGTTTTTTATATGTCTTCATTTTAATATATTTATTTTTAAATAGAATTTAATAAAAAGGAGAGCTTCTAAAACTAATATAGTTTTATTCTTTGATATCGTCTTGGCTGGACATATATTTTCAAAGATTAACGGAGCTCTCTGTTAATTCACTTTAAGATGATTAAGGTCCTCTAGTCAAATATTTGTATTATTAATTAAATATTAAATTATTCTTTCTATTTTAGTAGTACCATACTTTTGGTTTGTTTTAATGTTCCTGCTTGCAATACACAGAAATAAATTCCTGACGACATTAAAGAGCCGTCGAAAATAACTTCATAAGAACCAAAACCCAGCTTTTCATTAACAAGTGTAACCTTTTCTCTTCCAAGTATATCATAAATCTTTAATGATACTATTTTATGACCCGCTATTCCTAAAGGCGCTACATCAAACTTTATCTTCGTTACTGGATTAAACGGGTTCGGATAGTTTTGATGTAAAACAAATTTGCCAGGTGTTTCGGAAGATATCGGTTTTATGTTTACCACGCCGCCGGCATTATTTGTTTTATATATTTTTCCAATTTCGCCAACTACAAAACCCGTATTCTGATTAGTGAAATTAATATCAAATAAAGCCAAAGAAGAACCTATATTACTATAATTCCAATTAACTCCTTGATTCGATGTATAATAGACATTTCTGTTGTAAGCTAATGCAAAACCAATTTGGTTATTAATAAACCTAACTTTATTCCAGGACTGAGGATTGGAATAACTTATTACCCAGTTTACACCTCCATTTGTAGTCTTATAAATTCCTTGTTCATAACTTGTTGCAAAGGCAATATTTCTGTCAATTATACTTACTGATGAAACCTGCCCCATATTATATCCCTGCCACGTTTCACCTCCGTCTGTGGTCTTCCATAAATTTGGCCCGTACAAAATATCTTGACATGCCATATAGCCGTATAAAGAGTCGTAAAAGACAATATCAGAAACCGGTGTTGTTATTAATTCTTTAAATTTAAAATTATTTCCACCATTTGTAGTTTTTAAAACCTGTGTATATGTTCTATCACCAATTGAAGTATCGTTAACTGCCCATCCAGTATTGTTGTTTATAAAATGAAAGTTCGTGCATGAATTAATATCAGTTCTCAGAAGATTCCAGTTAGCACCAGAGTTAGTTGTTTTAAAGAATAGTGTATCTGAACGGTCATTAAAATATGCTAATAAATATCCGGAATTCTCATCAACAAACTGTATTTTTCTAATATATTTGCTTCTGAAATTAGTTATTAATGGATTACCTAAGATATTAAGTTTGGTCCAGTTATCACCGCTGTTCGTTGTTTTCATAAATGTAAGGAATGAACCACCAATAAATCCTGTATTAGAATTAACAAAACTAACAGTTTTGAAAGAACCTCCTCCCCTTTCATAAACGGATAAATCTACAAAATTAAGACCGTTATTAGTAGATTTAAAAATACTTCCTGCCTTAAAGGCATTCACAAAAATGTTATTTCCTTTCTTAAATATTTGAGTAAAATGCCTAATTCTTATTTGGTCCGAATATTCATATATACTTAACCAGTTTTTCCCTGAGTTAGTTGTCTTGTAAACATTATTATTTATCCATTCAGTAGCAGAATATCCGGTCGATTCGTTATCAAACGCAAAACTATTCAATGAAAATGGTGCTATCGAATCCCAGCTATAACCTCCATCAGTTGTTCTGTATGTACTTCCATAATCCTTTACTAAAAAACCAAGGTTTGAGTTTATAAACTTTGAAGAAGATATTTGTTTATTCGTTGAATCCTGATAGATATTTGCCCAGTTATTTCCATAATTTGTTGTCTTATAAATTTTTTGATTAGGATTTGAAATAAAACCTGTACTATCATTTACAAAACAGAAAGAGTATGTAATACCTAAAGAATAACCCGAAAAATCGAAAACGACATTCCAGTTTATTCCTGTATCAGTACTTTTAACAAGATAGTACTTATCAGGATTACTTCTTTTAAGATACCCATAGATTAAATTTTGCTTAATAACCGAATAATCTATTATTTGACCATTCAAATTTGTATTAATAATTGACCAGTTTAAACCCCCGTTAACGGATTTTATTATACTTGATCTGTTTCCATTATAAGCATTATTAATACTTATCCATAAAGTGTCGGACGAATAATACAATGGCGAACAAAAATTAAGAGAATCAATGAATGGCATATCAATACAATTCCAATTAATACCTCCATTTGAAGTTTTATAAATCTCTTTGTTCTCAACTACCTGCCATCCGGTATTCTGATCTTTGAATTTAATGTCATAAACGTCACCGAAACCCCCATTTTCCACACTGTACCATTGAGCATTTATATTTGATACTAAAAACAGTGCAGTCATTAAAATTATTATTTTCATGATTAATTAACTTATATTATTAATTTTTAAGATTATCACCATGTTCTTTCCTTATTAATTAAATTTTTTTAATAATATACTTTTCGGAATTTTGTTAAAAAACACAGTAAGAAGAGTTCATTTTGCCTTTAGCTGATGTTTTGAGCTTTGGTAACTTATTCCTGTTTTTGCTTTCTTACTCATGTTTACTTTGTAATTTTATTGTAAATATTAGTATAGTACTTTTTAACTTAGTATTTCCTTTTAAATTAATCTTTGCATTTCTTTATCATATTATTTTCAAAACATCGTTTGCAGATACAATTTAAAATTAATTTTCAATAATTCCTAACTAAGAATTGCCCGAATAATACCAGTATAAATATTTCTAAAAATAACACACCCTAAATAAACACATATAAAAACAACAAAATAGAAATTGCCATTAGCAAGGGATATTAAATTATGTTTTTTTAAGTGTGGGGAGCTGTGAGATTGATTTATTGTTTGTTTAAGAAATTGTTTGGGTGTTAAAAGAAAAAAACCTTTAATACTTTTATTATCAGCTATTTCCTCGTTTGCTTTTTGCTATGTGCAGATATAAATGTTTTTAGTTTTTCCGTTAACCATTTCTTTGTACTGAAATCTGTTTCAGTTTCAATTTTATGAAGCAGATGTTCTATGTTAAACGTTTCATCCTTATTTAAATATTTATCTTTCTCGCTCAGAAATTTGTGTGTATATTCAACAAACTTAAAGTACCATTCTTTATCTGCATCTGTGAGGAGAATGTCTTTGTCTGCATATGTTTTATAGTTGTGAAGAAGTTCTCTTACTTTTACAAAATTATTCAATTCATAGTTTGCTTTTATAAGAAGATTAATAATGTCGTATTTATAAAAACTCTTTGGGTTGTTGATTAATTCTGCATTTATGATTGACAGTTCGTATTCCCCGTTCAGGTAATAATACTGAGCCATTCCGTATATTTTCATAATTTCGGTTTCTTTTGGGTGAAGTTTGTCTGAATGCTTATTTACAAATTTAAACAACTTGGTTTTACTGTCTGTTTTAATACAATTGATTATAAAGTTTCTGTAAATGGCGGGGTTCAGATATTTTGTTTTATCGTTTACGTAATATTTATTATCAACGTATTCGTTTAGAATATCGATTACTTCTTTTGCAAATTTTTTGTCCTTGTCTGCCATTCTCTGACGTAGAAAGCAGTAATTCATCGAAATATTGTGCTGGGTTTTTTTGAAATCCTCGTTGTACGCCTCTTTAATCCTGTCATAATATTCCTTGTATTCATCATAATTTTCGTCACTTAGTGGATTGCTGAAAAGTTTATACAGTTTGTAGAAAAGTTTAATTGTATTTTTTTGGTGACTGTTGAACATTTTAAATTTAGGTGTTTCAATAAACCTGAAAAGGTCATCCATATCTACAGGGAAGAGACCTTCATTATAATCGTCCATAGTATTCCGCTGAAATACAAAATTTACAAGGTTTATTACAGTCTTTGAAATTGTATAAACTTTCAGGTTCTTTGTGGATTCAAGTGTGTAATTCTTTTGTTTATTAAGTTTAGATTTTATTTCGAATTTGTCCTCAGTTGTATTTAAAACATCGTACTTTAGAGTGTCTTTTTCAAACATTTTAAGAAAGTAGTCGTTATCGTGACTGTTCAGGTCTTTTAGTGAATTGTCAAGTTCTTCCATTCTGGAATCAAGAAGCTCATAATTTCCCATTTTTAACAGATAATTGCAATAATTATACTCTGTTAAAAAATGATTGTCTTTTCTTGACTGGATTTTTGTGAATTCAATGAGGCTGTCGTTTAATCCGGAAAGGATTTTTCTTACAGTTGTTTCCGAATAGTTTGATTCATTGATAATTATATCTTTTAATTCGTCGTATTTCTCGCTTTTTATATAATGGGAATGTCTCCTGATTATCTTATAAACCATATACTGCGAATCCATTGTGTTGAAATACGATGTATTAAGGAACTTCTCGAAAGATATTAATTCATCCTTGGACAGATAATATACGTTATGGAAAAACTCGGAAACTTTCACAATTAATATTAAATGGGTTAATGTTAACTAATATAAAAAATATAAATAATACTTAAAACGATTTATTGAGTACCAATTTTGTGGTGGTATTATTCGACTCTATCTTAGTTTTTGAAATTAACTGACTGTATTTAAATTGCATCACTTTCATTAATTAAAATTATATTAAAATGAAAAAACAATTTTTACACTCGCACTGTTTGCAGCCTTACTATCCGGCGTAACAGGTTTTTCTTCGGAAAAAGTAATTAACTCCTCATCATCTCAATGCCAGTTTACTGAATGGGTTGAATATGTTTATATTGGGGATCAATTGTACAAGATTACTCACTATGAAGATGGGTCGGAGACTATTCAGGCGGTATATCTCCGGGATTAAGAATGTTGCATTACTTTTATCTTGTCAAAAAGCAGAGACCCCGTCTCTGCTTTTTGTTTAAAATACCATAAATCTAAAATCAAATCACAAAATAAGTCCTTTTAGGAATTCTTCGAAGTGTTCATTTATCCAACGGAAGTTATCAAGTACATAAACAAAGAATTCAACTTCTGTTCTGTCCTTAAAGTCTGTATTTCGTGTAAAGTAGCCGTAATACCCGCCGTCTTCATCTACCAGTACCGGCGGGCGAGTGGCATATTCATTCCACGGACTTAAATAACTGAATTCATTTCCGTATTCGCTGAATTCACTCCATATAGACAGATTGTTGTTCTTTGTTCCGTAAACACCGTTTTCATTCCATACCGATTCATCGTGAAACTGTGTGCATGTCAGACACCCCAGATAAACGTCGTGATTCTCGCCTCCGTATATCATTACCTTTTGTGCAAAGGTAAAAGATGATGCAAATATAAGTATTATGAGTAATGCATATTTCATACTATGAATATTTGTTTATTTCCTCATTAACTTTATCCGCCAGATACACCTTGATTAACGATTGATAGGGTACGTCCTTTTTGTTCGCTATTGATTTTACGTTATCGAGTAAAGATTTCGGCAGACGAATAGAGATCGACTCTGTCGAGTATTTTAAATTCGGGAATGAAGCTTTGCTTTTACCGCTGAACTCGAAGTAACCAGCGGCGTCATTCTTATTCCAGAAATTCTGTTCTTCCGATTCGCTCTTAAAAACCGGAATATCTTTCAGGTTATTTGTTTTTTGATTCTTCTTCATATATTTTTCTCTCCTTTCTGCTTTGCGGTCTTGCCGAGATAATTCTGATTTTGTTCTTTCGTATCGTAAAGATTGCGATTAATTTCTTCTTTCCCGATGTTCCCATTATCGCATGCCTTGTTTCGTTACCCGAAATACGGGCACCCGACAGGACAAATTTGCTGTCTGCGAAAACACTCTCCGCTTCATTTATTGTAATTTTGTGCTTTTGATATATCTTCTCACTGTTGTGCTTGTCCCAGTCAAACCCGGTAATATTATCAAAATTATCCATTCAATATTGTATATGACAAATATATACATATTTGTATTAACTGTCAACGTTAATTCCATATTATAGTTGAGTTTTCATGACCGCATGTGAATTTTAAAAGCAATATTCCCCGTTAAACCATTCGTATAACATATTTACCGTTTATCCTTTTCTCATAGTATTAAAATGATAAAATTATGTAGTTTTGCTTATACAATTATTGAATCAATATGCAAAAAAGAGTTTTAGTTATAGATGATGATGCCGCAATTCGTGAACTTGTTTCTGACATTCTTACGTCCGAAGGTTATTATGTTATTGAAAGAAACAGTGCCGAAGCAGGACTTGAAAAACTTCTCTCGGGCAGTAAATCAAAGGATAATAAGTTCGATATTATAGTTTGTGATATTATGATGCCTGGTGCTACAGGTTTTGAAGTACTGAAAAAGATTAAGAGAAGTAAAAAGATTGAAGTGCCGATTTTCATATTCGTTACTGCAAGCAAGGAAAGAAGCGACCTCAGAACTGCTATGGAATCAGGTGCTGATGATTTTATCACGAAACCGTTTACTGCAGAAGAATTGCTAAAGGCAGTAAAAGTTCAGGAAGCAAAGAAGGAAAAGATTGAAGATACACTGCTGAAGAATATTCTTGACAGCAAGAAAAGAAAACCCGACGAAGTAACCTCAAAAGTAAAATTATCCGTCAGTCAGAAGTTTAAGTCTGATGATAAACTTTTTATAAGCAACGTCAACAATTCCGGATTTGTTTACATAAAAGATATTGTTCTTATTAAGAGTTTAAAAGATTATACAAAAATTTATACAGGCAATAAGGAATCGTATATAGTAAGAAAACCTTTGAAACGCTGGCTAAGTTCGCTTCCCGAAGAAAGCTTCCAGCTTGTAAACCGTTCAGAAATAGTTAACGTAAATTCCATATCGGAATTAATAAAACTTCCTAACAGTACTCACGAAATTATACTTAATAACTGCACCCAGAAAGTAACAATAAGCAGAAGAATCAGCATTCAGCTCAAAAGTCAGCTTAAATCTTTATAACATAAACAATCCCCTCATTCTCTTAGAAACCACCAGTCCCGTAGTTCAAGCATTCTTGCTTGAAACAATACCCTCATTCACTCAGAAACCATCAGTCCCGTAGTTCAAGCATTCCTGCTTGAAACAATACCTTCCAGTCCAGGATCCCGTATGAACAGAGTGAATCGGGACTTGTTAATCTTATTATCTTACTCCAAGTGTAGTTCAAGCATTCCTGCTTGAAACAATACCTTCCAGTCCAGGATCCCGTATGAACCTAGTGAATTGAGACTTATTAATCCTTGCAACCAGTGCTTGAGTTACACCTCCCAAAAAGAGTAAAGGCACAACCCTTTCGAGTCGTGCCTCTGAAATAAAACCTATTAAAATAAAATTCTATCCTACAGACTTAATTTTATTAGACTTTTCCTGAATGCCGTATTTTTTATTAATCTTCTTAATATCCTCTTTAAATGCCGATGCGTCTTTTAAGTACTTAACACTCAATCTGTCTCTGATTGTCCTCATCGATTTAACGGCATCAAAATCTTTTTTAATCTTTTTCATTTATTATCTCCAAAGGACTACGTATATCAATTAAACCGTAGCCGTATTTTAAATTTACTGAATTATAACTTTTTATCCGTAATATATTCACCATATGCTTAAAGTTCCAGCTGACTATAACATCAACTCTGTTTATTGTACCAATTGCTATATGATAAGCATCTAAAAGATACTTTTCTGAAACAATTTTTTCTTTAATATAATGTTTTGCAAGCACCTCTACTTCTTTGTCAATATTCAATAACTCAACATCTAATTTAAGTACTTTGTTCAATAATAATCTTACCTTTTCAGGCGATTTTTCCAGCTCATTCAAAGTAATATTAGAAATTGCAATTGAATGTTCAAGGTTAAATATTTCCTTAAATAGTTTTCTTGATGGATTCTCAAATTCCACATCATAATATCCTCCAAAAACCGATGTATCAATATATAATTTCATTCAATGAAGATAAATTAAACGTGAATTACATTCAATATATAAAACCTCAAATCATAGTATCACCCGGCTCATTCTGGCAGAGCAATAATTATGATAGCACTTAAAACCGCATAAACACAATGCCGTAGGCATTGCAAAGTTGTTCATTTTTACATATTTCATCCTGATAAGGAATCCGAATATAATGCTTTTATGTGTCTTTAAATTTTAACTTTTAAATGTAAATTTGCAATTTGAATTTTACATTTTAAAATCATTCAAAAACTACTTCACCAGCACCATTCTCTTTGTCATCACAAAATCACCGCTCTGAATCCTGTAGAAATAAACACCGCTCGATAGCAATGAGCCGTTAAAATCTACCGCATAATTACCGGCTTGTTTAATTTCGTTTAAAAGTGTTTTAACTTCACGTCCTGTTATATCATAAATCTTTAAGCTGACAAAGCCGGATTTAGGTATCGAGAAGTTTATCTTCGTAGTCGGATTAAACGGATTCGGATAGTTTTGAAATAATTCATAAATTTTTGGAATATTAATAACTATTGGATCATTTATTCCTATAGTCGTATTTGATTCAAAATCTGTTAGGAAAGAGTTTCCGGAAGGATAACTTTGGTATCTTAAGGAAGACACAATACTAATTCTATTATCATTATCCATATCATATAAGTATGACCTTAACGAACTTGAGGTATCCAATTTTTTGTAAGAACTTTTATAAAGGTCATACAATCCGGTACGCGAATAGGTTAAAAAATAATAATAATCTAAAAAATTCATTCTCCAGTAGTAAGGATACAGAATAACAAATTTATTGTTTATCGTACCAGTATCAATAAAATTATTTGGTCCGGCATCAATACCTGAACTATCCCAGAAAACTGTTGCAAACTGATTTTGCCCTGGTGACCCTGTATGCTTAACTGTACCAATTGAACCCGAGTGAATTCCTATTCCGCAAACTGTAATTTCCTTGTAACCGTCATTATCATAATCCTTCAGCACAGTATAACCTGCAGAAATCGGAGCATTTGGTATAATGGTCTTTACTTCCCATCCTGCCTGCCAGGATGGGCCGCCGCCTGTGGAATCAAGATAATCTATAAAGTTTGTTTCATATTGTGTATCACCGATTAGTATTTCCCTCTTGCCATCTTTATCAATATCTCCAAATTCTATGTCATAAACCTGAAAATGCAGTCCAATTTCACTGTAATTCCAATCAAGAAAACTGAATAACCTTCCACCAAAAGCTGTATCCTTTGAAAAATATGTAAATCCCTGAATACTATATGTTCCACCTTGAAACCCATATAAACCCAGAAATCCCCGTCTGTTTTGAAAAGTGTCAACTGGATAACCTGTTGAAAATCTTGTTGAATCAAGGTAACACATATCGTACCAATTGCCAATATTATTACCTGACTTCATGAATCTGTACTTTCCCGGTCCCGAGCATTCAAAAACACCATCGGTATATTCACCCCACCAACTATGGGCTTTGGCGAAAAATTCATTTTTTCCATTTCTGTCAAAATCATAAATTCCTGGCATTATTACAGATCCGCCCTCCTGCATAAGTGTATCCCAGTCTATTCTGTATTGATTATCTCCATAGCACTCGAAAACAGTTATATGTGAAGGCTTATACTGAGGGAATGTGTCGTTAATCGGGCAAAACGTAAATATTGCTTCTTTTTTCCCGTCGTTATCTACATCTCCTAGTGCTATTGCAAACTGTGGCTGACCGCTTCTGTAACTTTGCCATATCTGATTGAACTCAAAATCATACACAAAAACTCTGCCGTCGCTGAAAACATCCCACAACGGCACGCGAACATTATTTTGAATTTCATTATTACTATTATTTATTTCAATCACGTTTACAAT
>JBMOHR010000069.1:0-14308 GCA_049317745.1 Ignavibacteria bacterium | reverse complement strand
AAATTCTAACTCCTAAATTCTAACTCCTAAATTCTAACTCCTAAATTCTAACTCCTAAATTCTAACTCCTAAATTCTAACTCCTAAATTCTAACTCCTAAATTCTAACTCCTAAATTCTAACTCCCGCTCTTCCTAACCATCTCCATAAACGGTCCTATATGCTTCAGCAATATCACGAGACTTATAACCGCTACCAGTGCGAACATTATTTCAAAACCATTTGCCATTGCTCCGTCAAATACCATCAGAAAAGGTTTTGTCAGATAGAATGCAAGCGGCAGTAAAAGCGTTGCAACGATGTTCCCGAAATGCACCTTTCTGTAAACCGCAAATGAAAGCAGAAACAACAGACACCATATCAGTAATGCAAAAGGCTCTACTGCAACGCACAATCCCGCTGCCGTTGCAAGCCCGCGTCCGCCTTTAAACTTCAGCCACACTGAAAAGTTGTGCCCGATGATTAATAATGCGAATGGTATTAGTAAAGTTTCAAACGGAAACCCTGCTACTTTTAAAAAGATGAACGAAGGTATAAACCCTTTCAGGAAATCCAGCACCAGAACCGATATCCCCGTCCACTTCGATTTTGTTACTTCATAAGAGTTCAGCGCTCCGACATTGCCCGAGCCCTCTTTAGTAATGTCTTTACCCGTGCTTTTTAAGATTATTAAATAAGCCGTAGGCGTTGAGCCAATAAGATAAAATAATATGCAGAGTAATACGTATTCTGTTCCTGTCATATTCTTACAAAGGTCTCGCTACTATAATTCCTGTTTGCTTTTTATTACCCTTTAAATATTCTTTTAATTCTTCTTTCGATATTATTATCTCGCCTTTTGTAATCGATGCGTGCATAAACTTTGTCTTGCCTTTTTCCTTATATATGAATCCTGTATGAGTCACGTCAAGCCCCTCAATGTTTGTAGTAGTTGCGATGATGTCGCCTGTCTGAAGCTGGTCGTAGTACTGGTCAACCTCACCCTTTTTAATGTAATACAATCTTCTCTTGTTCATACTCTTCTCTATGGATTTAATCTCATTAATGAAATCTTCATTTCCCGTTAACTGCTTGTACGAATCTGTATGCGTTGACATAAAATTAATCTTCTTACTGTAAAGTTCTCCGCCGATATCCTGAGTAATATCTTTTAAGTATCCTTTTTCCTGATTGTTGTAAATCCAGTCTGTGTAGTAGTGCAGCCTTGAAGGATATCCGTTAATCTCTCCGTTTCGGTACCTTATGTTCTGCAGTTCCGTTTTGTAACTCGCAAAATCTACCGTCCCTTTTTTAATCACAGTTGCAATAGCAAGTACATTCTCCACATAAGTCACGCAGTCAAGTCCTGTAATCTTTATAACCAGCTTCTCGTCGTTCACGTTCTTGTCCAGCGTTCCCGCCACATATTCCACGCCGACAAAAGTCTTACCCACTGCAGCGATAATTTCGCTGATGTCTGAATTCCCCAGCGATGCGTCAAAACTCTTCAGCTTTTTCTTCACTGCTTTTATTTCAGCTTCGTCATCGGCAAAAGTATTAGCACTAACAAACATCAGAATCAGTGCAAGAATCAAGCTACTGTAGAATTTATTTATGTACATAATTTTTGTTCTTATCATAATCTTATAATTTATGTAATTTAAGTACTAACAAATTAAACTGAAATGGATTTAAAGATACGGAAAGCAAAAAAATCTGACGCAGAAGGAATCATAAACCTCATAGTAGAACTCGCAATATTCGAAAAACTCGTACCGCCTGACAGGAAAGCACAGAGCCGTTTAGTGAAACACGCATTCTCTTCCAAGCCGATGTTCGAAATCCTGATTGCTCTCGACGACAAAACTCCAATCGGATATGCATTCTACTTTTTCACTTACTCCACTTTCCTCGCAAAGCAAACTATGTTCCTCGAAGATATATTCGTTAGCGACAGGTACAGAAGCAGCGGTGTTGGCAAACAACTTTTCGACGAACTCCTGAAGATTGCAAAGAATAAGAAATGCGGACGACTTGACTTCACGTGCCTCAACTGGAATAAACGTGCAATGAAATTCTATGACCGCCTTGGTGCCAAAGCTATGAAAGAATGGGTGTACTTCAGGATGACGCTGTAAGGACTTAAAGTATGATGATGATTTTATGATGGTATGATGATGGTATACTGAAAGTAACTCCTTAGTATATTTTCAGTATACATCCAGTATATTTTCAGTATCAAGCCAGTATATTTTCAGTATATTTCCTGTATCAGGAATAATTAAAACGGACTATCGCTTCCTTGAAATTCAGATGCATCTGCTAATTTCGGTTCTTTACTCTGATCGACAAATTTAGTGAATTCTTCAAGGAATGTAAGTTCGAAATCTCCCGGAGGACCGTTTCTTTGTTTGCCGATTGTTATTTCAGCTTTTCTCCTAACCTCCTCAAATCTCTTCATATCATCTTTGGGAGGTCTGGCAACTATGAACTCTCTGTGTATAAATATAACAACGTCTGCGTCCTGTTCTATCGCACCCGATTCTCTTAAGTCCGAAAGCTGTGGTTTCTTTTCTTTCTTCTGTTCGATTCCGCGGTTAAGCTGTGCCGCCGCAACTACGGGTATGTCCAGTTCTTTTGCGAGTGCCTTAAGACTCCGTGAAACGTGTGCTACTTCAAGGTCGCGTCTTTCGTAACTTCCTTCGCCTTTCAGCAACTGCAGGTAGTCAACCATCACCATATCAATATCGCTTTCGTGTTTCAGCCTGCGTGCCTTTGCCCTGAGCTCAAGAACATTCATCTCACTCGTATCGTCTATGTATAGTTTAACTTTCAACTTGTCCAGACAATTTACAACTCTTGCCCATTCTTCGTTAGTTGTTTTTCCGCTCTTTAATTTCTGTCCGTCAACTCGCGCTTCGATGGAAATCAACCTTGTGATAATTTCCATCTTCGTCATTTCAAGAGAAAAGAATGCAATCTTGTATCCTTTCAAAGCAGCGTTTCTTGCAATATTCAGTGCTAAAGCAGTCTTTCCGTGTGACGGTCTTCCTGCAACAATAATTAATTCCGATTTCTGGAATCCTAATGTCAAATAATCTAACAATGCATAACCAGTTTCAACACCAGGAAGATTATTGCTTCCGGAACCACGCCTGGAGCCTAACTGCTCAACTACGTTCTTTATTTCATCTTCTACAGAAATTACTCTCTTCTTAGAGAATGATTCAGATGTATCGAGTATTTCCTTTGAAGCATCGGCTAATAATTTATACGGCTCTGCGGCAGGATTAAAACATCCGCCAAGAATTTCAGAGGCGATGTGTATCAAATTCCTGAGTACAAACTTTTCGTAAATTATTCTTGCATACTGCTTTGCATTGGCTGATGAAGAAGTGCTTTCGGTTATGTTTAAAATGTATTCCACACCGCCAACGGTTTCCAGCTTGTCCATTCTCTTCAGCTCTTCAATCACAGTCATTCCGTCCATCGCTTCATTGCGACTGTCTATCTTTATCATCGCTTCGAGTATCGTACTGTGCGCCGTCCTGTAAAAGCACTCAGGTTTGATTATAAGAACGATATCCGAGAATACTATATTGTCCAGCAATATAGCACCGAGAACCTGAACTTCAAGCTCTAATGCATTCGGCGGAAGTTTACCGCCGTATTCCTGCGCCGTATCCTCGTTGACACGGTTTAACTTCTTCTTGTCGTTACCTTTTTTCTTTATCATATTCGCTTCTAAATAGTTGAACGTCTTCCCACGTTGGTTTCTTCCAGTTTGGGTTTCTTAATAGTGCTGCGGGATGGTATGTAACCATCACCTTCACTTCTGTGTTTCCGAACTTAACATTGTAAAACTTTCCGCGCATCTTTCCGAGCGGTTCTTTCACTCTCAGCATAGTCTGTCCTGCAAAAGTGCCAACGCACAGTATCAGTTTCGGTTTTATTAATTCTATCTGCTTTATTAAATACGGTTCACACTTCGATATTTCCTCGGGATTAGGATTCCTGTTTTCAGGCGGTCTGCACTTCAGTATGTTGCATATATAAATTTCTTCTCTCGGAAAATTAATGGCTTTAAGTATATCCGTTAATAATTTCCCCGCCCTGCCTACAAACGGTAGTCCCTGATCATCTTCATCAGCACCCGGTGCCTCGCCTATCACCATCACGTCTGCATTCGGATTTCCGACGCCAAACACAAAATTCTTTCTCGTCTTGCTTAAACTGCATTTCTCGCATTTGTTAATCTTCGGTTCCAGCTCGCCAATGTTTGCGGCTTCCATCCAGTCTTCCCTTAAAAGTGTGCTCGGAATCGCTTCCCTTACAATGTTATCGCCCACAATTTTCTCCTTATACTCTGTGGCATGATTATCAATCATAATCTTTACCTTTAATTCTTCAATATCAGTATTCTCATCAGGGACTTCAAGGTCATACTCGACAAGTGAATCAGCCGAAACGACAAATCCCTTCTTCTTCTGAACATACTTCAGATAATTTATACTGTCCTCAATTAATTTTCTCTTCAACGCGAAATGTATAATATGATTTATACTAATAATTGCTTAAAATATCATAATAATATTTTAACATAAAGTCCAAAATTGTATTATCCTGAAAAAGATAAAGGATACTGAAATATATCAATTTTTCCTGTATCAATTCCTTATACTGAAAATTCCTCTGTTTTTGCACAATGCATTTTTCAGTACTGTCTTCAGTATCGCATTTAAAAACAAAAAATACCCCTAGTACCGTTTCAGTATACTTTAAGTATAGTTTGTGTACCAAACAAGTATATAACCGGTATATAACCAGTATATGAATACGGTCAAACACATTTGCAATCATTTCCAGGGCAGCATTATACCTCTCTTTCGCATATTTTATTTCTAAGAAAATATATAACATTATAAAAATAACCGAATATGAACATTAAAATATATCAGGCAGACGCCTTCACAGATAAACTCTTCGGAGGTAATCCTGCCGCAGTTTGTGTACTCGATAAATGGCTCGAAGATTCCCTGATGCAGAACATTGCTCTGGAAAACAATCTTTCCGAAACTGCATTCCTTGTTAAGAAAAATGATGTGTATGAAATCAGATGGTTCACGCCAACGGTTGAAGTTGACCTGTGCGGACACGCAACTCTCGCATCATCACACATTCTTTTCAGTTACTATGAGCAGGACAAGTCTGAACTTGTGTTCCATTCCCACAGAAGCGGGATTCTGAAAGTGAGAAAGAACGTCGGCAAACTTACTCTCGACTTCCCAGCCGATACTTACCACAAAGTAGAGCATCACATCAAGCTTTATGAATCAATCGGTATTGACGCAAACGAATGTTACCTCGGCAAGACTGACTATATGCTCGTGTACAATTCTGAGGAAGAGATTAAAAATATAATTCCTGACTTCAGCAAGATGGCAAAACTTGATGTTCGCGGAGTAATGGTAACTGCAAAAGGCAACGTAGCAGATTTTGTATCAAGATTCTTTGGTCCTCAGGTGGGCGTTAACGAAGACCCTGTAACGGGTTCTGCGCATACTACATTAACACCTTACTGGGCTGAGAAACTTGGCAAGAATAAATTAACTGCAATACAACTATCAGAAAGAAAAGGACACCTCGAATGCGAACTTAAAGGTGACAGAGTGGAAATAAGCGGATATGCAGTAACATATTTAACAGGCGAAATTATTGTTTAACAAATAAAATTTACTGAAATGAAAATTATAGCAACGGAAAAAGTTATACTCGGTGTTAGCCCCGAGGATATTAAACCATACCTCGTTGAAGAAACTAAGAAAGTCTGGGAATTTTACCAGCTCGGACTAATAAGGGAAATTTATTTCACCGAAAACAACGATGCAATATTAATTCTTGAAGCAAAGGATAAAGAAGAAGCTCTTGGAATCATAAAACAGCTGCCTCTGGTTCAGAATAATTTAATCGAATTCGTTATAAACGAAATGCATCCTTACAGAGGATACGCAAGATTGTTCGGAGATTAGGGATTATTTTATGTACCTGTCGAGTATCTGATTTGAAAGCTCAAACTTCGACATTATAGGAAGTTCTATCACTGAAAATTTATCGATTAAGGTTGCAACGTTTGTGTCAGTTCCAAAACCCGCACCTTTAACTTTAGGATTGTTTAACACTACCAAATCAAGTTTCTTGTTCTTCATCTTACTCTTCGCATTTTCAACACCATTATCAGTCTCAAGCGCAAAACCATACAACTTATATCCCTTTTTGTTCTTTCCAAGATAAGCGAGTATATCAGTTGTCTTTTCAAGCTCTAAAGAATAGTTCTTACCCGACTGTTCTTTCTTTAGTTTATTCTCAGCCACGTTCTTCGGCCTGAAATCACTAACTGCAGCAGACATTATGACAAGTTTCTTTCCTTGTACATTCTTCTTCACTGCATCGAACATCTCTTCGCTCGTTTCTACATCTATTCTCTTAATCCTGTCATCATTTTTTAAAGACGTAGGTCCTGTTATCAAAGTAACTTCAGCTCCTCTCAAATAAGCCGCACGTGCAAGTTCAAATCCCATCTTGCCCGATGAATAATTTGAAATGTACCTTACTGCATCAACAGGCTGCCTTGTGGGTCCTGCTGTTATCAGTATCTTCTCACCTGCTAAATCTTTTTCATAAAACTGCTCTTCAACAAACGCATAAATCTCTTCAGGTTCGGGCATCTTTCCCATTCCATAAAGTCCGCTCGCAAGTTCACCAATAACAGGGTCTAATACAACGTAACCGTCTTTCTTAAGCGCTGATAAGTTTCTTTGCGTTGCTTTATTTTTGTACATATCTTCGTCCATAGTAGGAACGAGCACCACAGAACATCTTGCGGCGAGTACTGATGACAGTAGGAAGTTATCCGATATGCCCGCATTAATCTTTGCCATCGTGTTTGCAGTTGCAGGTGCAAGTACAAACATATCAGCCCACATACCATTGCTTATGTGCCAGGTTCCTGCATTAACAGTTTCCGCCTTCGACTGGTCGCCTTCGGGAAACATGTTGATGATAACGGGATTCTGTGATAATACGGAAAGTGTTAAAGGTGAAACAAACTGCACGGCAGAAGGCGTCATTATTACACGGACTTCTGCACCTGCCTTTATGAATAGTCTGATAAGGTTACATACCTTATAAGCGGCTATACCGCCGCTTATACCAACTATTATTTTCTTACCTTTTAACATTTGATTTGCAAAACTATTTCGAGTCTCTGTACCTGAAACTTAATTTGTCGTCCATTAATTCTTCAATCGACTGAATCGTTGGCTTTGTTTTGTGTTCAAATTCAACTGATAAATTTAATTTATCCTGGTTTGTACCTGAATCGTCGTCGGTTTCTTTAAGTAAGACCGGCTCTAATCTCTGAGCAACTTCAATTCTCAGTTCATCATTGATCTGTCTTGCTCTTTTTGATACTACAACTGTTGCCTCGTAAATATTCTCAGCACACTGTTCGTACTTTGTTAAATCTACTGTTTTGATTGCCATTTTTGTTTAATCCTTTATATGTTTATTAATAATATTTTTTGATTCTTGTACTGCTACGCTTAATTCGTCGTTGTTCACAACGAAATCAAACTGGTCTTTCAAAGTCATTTCAAAGTCTATCCTTGCAATTCTTTTATCTAAATCTGCCTGTGTTTCCGTTGCACGTAATTTCAGTCTCTGTATTATCGCATTCTTGCTCGGCGGATTCACAAATATCAACACTGCCTTATCCTTATAAATTCTCTTTATAGAAAGAGCTCCCTTAACGTCCATATCGAACACCATGCATTTCCCCGCTGCCAGACATTTATCCACTTCACTCTTCAGCGTTCCGTAATAATTGTTATCGTAAATCAGTTCATACTCAACAAACGCATCGTTCTTTATCCTGTCTTCAAAGTCTTCATTCGTGATAAAGAAGTAATCCTTACAGTCTGTTTCTACATCCCTTTTCTTTCTCGTCGTTGCCGATATCGAAAACATAAATTCAGGATATGCTTTAAGGATTTCCTTAACAACTGTCGTCTTACCGCTTCCTGACGGTGCTGAGAATACAAATAGCATACCTATTCTATGTTTTGGATTTGTTCTCTGATTTTTTCAAGCTCTTCTTTTAAGAGTGAAACCTTCTGTGATATCACTGCATCGGATGCCTTTGAGGCAATTGTGTTTATTTCCCTGTTCATCTCCTGCAATAAGAAATTTAATCTTCTCCCGACATTTTCATTCGAGTTCACACTGTCCGTGAAAAACTCTATATGGCTTTTCAGTCTCACACATTCCTCAGTAATATCCATTCTTTCAGTCAATAATGCAAGTTCAAACTCAAGTCTTTTCTCGTCCAGTATATTCCTGTCAGTAAGAAAATAATTTAACTTTTCATTGAACACTCTCTTCTCTTCTGTAATGCGCTCTTTGCTGAGTTCTACTATTTTCTTCGATTCAACATCCAGCACTTCTATTCTTTCGAGTATATCTTTTTCCAGGAATGCACCTTCGCGTCTTTTCATCTCAAACATATTCTCTAATGCCAGCTTTATCAGCTTTGTTACCAATGTAAATTCTTCTTCGTCAACTGCATCTTCATTGTCTTTCAAAAAATAATCTGAAAACGCAAGTATATGTTCAAGTTTTAACTTCTCTTTCGAGTTAACCTTCTTCTTTATCTTCTTTAAAATATCCAGTTGTACTTTTAAACTGTCTTCGTCAAGCATTACTGATGCATTGTTTGCAATGTCTGAACTATCTAAGTTTATCAGCACACTTATCTTTCCGCGAGATATTTCCTTCTTAATTATTTCGCGTATTTCATATTCCTTAGTGTAAATATGTTTAGGACATTTAAGCAGAACTTCCGAAAACCTGCTGTTCACAGACCTGAGTTCCACTAAATATCTTACACCATTCTTAACTTCTTCGGCTTTGCCGTAACCCGTCATACTTATAAGCATCGTCTGATATTATTTTACGTAGTTTTTAGTTAATTCTTTCTTTAAGTAATCAAATGCCTCATCAACTGTACTTATGAACTTGAATAATTTTAAATCTTCAGGTGATATCATTCTTGTCTCTGCCATCGCTTCAAAGTTTACAACCTTCCTCCAGAACTCCTCACCGTATATTACTATTGTCATCTTTTTGTTCAGCTTCAAAGTCTGTACGAGTGTCAGTACTTCCATAAGTTCGTCAAGTGTTCCATAACCGCCCGGCATAATTACAAGTGCCTTTGCCATATACGCAAACCAGAATTTTCTCATAAAGAAGTAATGGAATTCAAAGTTTAAATCATTGTCTATGTACGGATTCGGATACTGCTCAAAAGGAAGCGATATATTGAAACCTATCGACAGACCTTTTGCCCTTTGTGCTCCTCGGTTTGCGGCTTCCATCATTCCCGGACCGCCTCCAGAAGTTACAACAAACTTATTTCCTTTTCTTAAACTCTTCGACCATTTTGTTAATCTGAAAGCAAGTTCCTCTGCATCCTGATAGTATCTCGACATTTCTAAATCCATCTCGGCATCTTTTATATCCTTTAGAATCTTTGCCCCGGGCTTTTTCACATCCGTTATTTTCTTCTGCAATTCTTTCAGTTTCTTCTTTGCAGCATCCTTCGGAAGTGTTCTTGCAGAACCGAAAAATACTACAGTATCTTTAATGTCTAATCTCTGAAGCCTGTCAAGCGGCTCAAAATACTCTGTTAATAATCTGATTGGTCTTGCAGCAGGTGAATTCAAAAAATCCTGATTCCTGTATGCCTTTGGTGCTTTTTGCAAATGCTTTGCCATTATAAACTAATTCCTCCGTCAACCACAAACACATTCCCGGTTGTCCATTTATTTTTAATTGATAAATATTCTATCATCGAATTTATATCTTCACTCTTTCCGAATCTCTTCATCGGATACTTATTTGCATCTTCATTTTCTGCAGTCTTATTCTCATCACCTTCTATCCATATCGTCCCGGGTGCTATTGAATTCACGAGTATCTCAGGTGCAAGTCTTTTTGCGAGTAATTTCGTGAACTTTACAATCCCGGCCTTTGCCAGTGAATAAGGCATTACCGTCTGCCAGTTTTCAATCGCTCCAAGAGAAGCGATGTTTATAATACTGCACGGTTTTTCGCCGCTCTTCATCATAATCTTTGCCGCTTCCTGCGAACAGAAGAATGCATTCTTTAAATTCATGCTTATAAATTCATCGAACATCTCTTCCGTAACATCAAAGAAATCAACCCTCTCAAATATCGCCGCATTGTTCACGAGTACATCCAGCCTGCCGAACTTCTTTTCAACTTCTCCGAACATTCTCTTAATCTCGCTTACTTTCCTTAAATCAGCTTTCACACATAAGACATCAACTCCTTTGGCACGTACTTCGTCAGCAGTCTTTTTTGCGTCTTCATTGCTCGAATTAAAATAGTTAAGGACTACATCAAACTTTAATTCTGCGAGCCTTAAGACGATGTCCCTGCCCAACCTTTTCACCGAACCCGTAACCAGTGCAACTCTATTCATTTTGCATAAAATAGTGCCCTTGGGATGACTCGAACATCCGACACGCAGTTTAGGAAACTGCTGCTCTATCCACCTGAGCTACAAGGGCTTAACATATAATTTAACTAATTTTAAGGGCTTTTTCGAGTGAAAAATGAGTACTTTTTAAAGTTTCTTGCAATCAGTATAATTGAATATGAGTCTAATATGAGAGCTATATGAGAGCATACCGAGAGCTATATGAGAGCTATATGGTTTTGATATGGATTTAATATGGTTTACATATGGTTTGTATATACATTACATATGAAACACATATGGTTTACATATGGATTTAATATGAATTACATATGGTCACAATATGAAATTTTAACTAACCCCTATATAAATAAAGGACATAATCAATTTTCTCTGAATAAATACCTGTTATATCAATCTTTTTAGCGAGAAACCAAACAATAAAAAAGGGCAGGTTTCAATCCTGCCCTAAGTAATAAATATCTATCTTTTGTTTCTGATTGCTAAATTCTATCTTCTAAATTCTATCTTCTAAATTCTAGCTTCTAAATTCTAGCTCCTGGATTCTAGCTTCTAAATTCTAGCACCTGGATTCTAGCTCCTAGCTCCTGCCTCCTACTTCACAAGCATCATTCTTTTTGTTTCTGTGAAATTACCCGAAGTAAGTTTGTAATAGTAAATTCCACTCGCTAAATTTCCGCCGTCAAACTCTACACTGTACGTTCCGGCATTTAAGAACTCATTAAAATAAGTATTCACTTCGTTACCAAGTACATCATAAATCTTTAATGATGTTTCAGAATTTTTTGGTATTGAAAACTTTATGTTCGTAGTCGGATTAAACGGATTCGGATAGTTCTGTGATAATGAATAACTGCCTGCATTTTCACCCTGGTTTCCAACACCGGTTGGCGGATCGATCGCCATGCCTTTGTTTGTATTCATTACGTGACCATCAAAATTCATAATCCCTACTGTCTTATACACAAAAACACCAAAACCTATATTCTCTGCTAGCCAGCCGGCAGGTAAAGTATAAGTCCATGTCTTGGTCTTAACTGTTCCTGCTGCCCATGAACCTACACTGAATGATTCACCCGTTGCGCCGTTTACCATATCTCTTACAACATACTTATGTACATAACTTGAACCGCCAATACAGCTTCCATTACCTGATTGAGGATAAATCAGATTATTCTCATATATTACAAAATTAATACTTGTTGAAGTATCGATGTTTCTTAACGAAGTTGCATAAGCTGTAACTGATAATTGTCTTGTTGTAGAGTTGTACGTCTTCGAATACCAGAGTTTCATCCCTGTCGGAAAATTTGTCGGCTGTGTGTACACCTGACCCGCCCATGAACCTCTGTCTATTGCGCCGGTACGTCTCCCCACAACACCAGCAGGATAACTGTTGTTACCTATTAAACCAAGAATGTTATTTCCGTTAAAACTCGCCCATGGATCCTGTCCAACCGGACCATGATATTCTAATATTAATGTTTGTGGTCTGTTGGTTATTATTGTGTTCGCAATAACGTGACCGCAAGGGCACCACGGACACCAGGTACCTGTCCAAAGTTCGAGTAACACTCTTGAAGTATCCTGCGAGTAGGATTTTTGTGCAAACGCACCCGTTAAAAGGACTAACATAAAACAGATGTAAATTATTTTTCTCATATCTAATATTTTAAATTTTAGAGAACCCTGTTGAGGGGTAACATATATTTTTTCGATTATTATTTCAATACACAAAGTATATCTGCTGAAAGTTTTAAAATCCTCTTCCAGTTTTACAGTTTAAACCATTAAAAAATCAGGTACAATTATTTAAATAAAAAAGGACAAATCTATTAGACCTGTCCTTATATATATTAAATCTTATTTATATATTATTTCACTAACATCATTCTCTTGGTTTCCGAGAATGATCCCGACTGAATCTGATAGAAATATAATCCCGAAGACCATTCAGCGGCATCAATCACTATTTTGTACTTACCTGCTTTTGTTATACCTGAATGGTATGTCCCGAATTCTTTTCCTAAAGAGTTAAAAACTTTTAAAGAAGTGTAATCTTCTTTCGGTACTGAAAACTCGACAGTTGTTCTTGGATTAAATGGATTAGGATAATTCTGTGTTACTGAAAAATCATTTGGTATTTCATTCGAAACAGGTACTATGGCTGTCGGAACAGTATACTTCCCTGCAACATTATAAATTTCTTTTGAATTATCTTCCTGGACGAAAGCTATTGTATGCATTGAAATTGCAGCCCAAACTGACTCCAGTTTATATTTGATTACGTATGTATAAGTTCCTGCTGCTGTTGGATGTGATGTTCCCTGACTTGATGGATACGATTTTCTGAAGACATGCGGGAATACAGTTTCACCGTTTGTTCCCGGAGGAGTTGTATACTTTATCTGATGTTCCAGTGCCATTACTCTTAAATAATAATTCCCTGTAGGTAAAGCTGCTAAATTTGTAACTGTTATTGTCGACTTTATTGAATCACCTGCTATTCTCTGGTCTACCACAGAGATTGCTATCGGTGTCGGTATTGCAAGACGTGGATAAACAAATGAATTTAACAATGCAGGATTCGAATAAGTCTGAGTAAATGCCAAACCATCTATTCTTGTGTAAGGAACTGAATTCACAGCGTAATAATATCTTCTGTCATAACTCTGTGTTGGATTGTACAGGTACATCGGGTCATTTCCCGGTGCAGGCCAGCCAACATGGTATTTAACTGATAAAATTGTATCACCTTTTTGACCCAGGTATGCCGCCATGTATGGGTTCGCACTTGCACAAGGTGCGCAAGTTGAACTCGTAAAACCTTCAAAGAATACAGTTCTTGTTGTTGTCTGTGAATATGTAGTTGATGCCATTAATACAACTACTGTAAATAAGAATAAAATTGTAATTATTTTTTTCATTTTACTTATAAATTAAGTATTTTAAAAACCCCGTTATGGGGTAAATTAAAACAAATCTTATTATAATTCAATACCTAAATGTCTTTTAGCTAATAAAACTTTCTATTTGGGAGGACATTGGGAGGACATTGGGAGGACATTGGGAGGTCATTGGGAGGTCACTATCAAGCAACCGACAAGAAACCGACAAGAAACCGACAAGCGACTATCAATCAACCGACAAGCAAGCGACAAGCACCGACAACATTTCTATAAGTCATTGATTAAATAGAGATGTAATTAAATAACAATGGAGAGCCGCCCCAATGCGGCTCTCCATGTATGAAAGGAGAACTATGAAAAAAATAACTATTATTTAATTAACGTCATCTTACGGACTTCTTTGTAATCGCCTGCTTCAAGTTTATAGAAATATACTCCGCTGGCGAGCTGTGAACCGTCGAACTGAGTTATATATATTCCAGTATTCTGATTTCCTTCGAACAAAGTTGATACTAATTGTCCTTTAATATCGTAAACTTTCAACGATACCTTCGAACTCTTTGGAATCATGTAAGAAATATTAGTAACAGGATTAAACGGATTCGGATAATTCTGATTCAATGCATACACTGTCGGAGTTTCTGTACCCATCTGACGTATAGAAGTTATTACATCACCAAGTCTGATTTTAAATTTACCCCATTGACTGTCATTCGCAGGCACAAAAGGGTCATTCGTAGATGGTGCTGTTGCAAGAGGCGAACCCATTTTGTCAAAAACTGTATACGGGAATGTTGCCCCGCCATCAAGGGATACTTTAACCTGCAATCTGTCATTATAAC
>JBMOHR010000068.1:0-14357 GCA_049317745.1 Ignavibacteria bacterium | reverse complement strand
GAAGCAATGGAGACGGTGTCTGGAAGCGTCCTCTTTCGGAAATGATTCTAACTTCTGGAGAAGGAAATTCCGCAGAAGTGCCTTCTAAGTATAATCTAAATCAGAATTATCCGAACCCATTTAATCCTTCAACAAACATTAAGTTTACAGCTGCTAACTCAGGTGTAGTTAACATTACGGTATTTGACGTTAAAGGTCAGAAGGTGGAAGAACTTGTTAACAGTTCTTATAATCCCGGTACGTATGAAGTTAAATGGAATGCATCAAAGTATTCAAGTGGTATCTACTTCTATACGATGAAGACTGATAAATATTCTGAAACAAAGAGAATGCTTCTGGTTAAATAATATTAGCTTTGTTTTCGGTGTAATTGCTGGATTACAATTCTCTGGAATAAGTCCCTTTGTCCGTTTCAGTGAATCCTAGTTTCTTTAGATATTTAATGTAACT
Source organism: Ignavibacteria bacterium (assembly GCA_049317745.1). Lineage (GTDB taxonomy): Bacteria > Bacteroidota > Ignavibacteria > Tepidaquicellales > Tepidaquicellaceae > CAIKZJ01. The sequence goes on along the minus strand of JBMOHR010000068.1, from coordinate 13,907 downwards.
GGTATTTTTGCTTTCTGCCATTACACTCCTGTAACCAGCATCTATAAAATACTGATTCAGGTTAAAGTAAACGTGCTTTCCGTTTTTGAAGTCCTTGTATTGAGGAAGCACGTAATCCAGTCCTACTTTAAGTACATTATCATTTTCTCTGTGTGCTAAAAATAATCCTGCGATTGCCATATCCCTTAATATGAAAAAACTGACAGAGTTCAAATCAGGATTGTATTCGAATCCCGGAAGTATCTTTTGAATTCTTGCGTTATGAAACTTCAGAAACCTTTTTAAATATACGCTGCTTGAATTAATCTCGAGTATCTCAAACTTTTCTTTCTTAGAATATATGTGAGTTAAATAATAAATATCAACAAGTACAATAAATCCGTTCAGAATACCTACGGGATATGCCTTTATCAGAAATCCGTATGTGCAGAAAGTTAAAGCTCCCGCTATGTTAATCCACCTGAACTTGATGATTGAACTCATCGTCATTGATACTGCAATAACTACAGATGCAGCATACCCTATCCATTGTAAATATTGTATATCCATAAAAATGATTTGATGTATAGTAATCTCTAGTAATGAAATATTGTTTTATTCTGATGTGTTAATGCAAAAACAGCATTATAAGTTCATTTAAAATGCCGAAACGGATTATCACAGTTTAATTATACAATTTCTTAACGGATAAATCCGTGTGCTATAATCTGCGGCTACTGAAGGACTTCCTTTTAATTCGAATGCTCGGTATATACAGTCAGTAATTTGCTCTTTGGTGTTGAACAAGTGCCAACATTTTTAAGATGCCAGTATGCTTTTATGTATTTGCCTATGCTCTTGTTTAGTGTTTCTGGAGTGTTCTCTGCTGCAAGATAATTATACCTTGCGATATAATCTTTCTCGATTTCAAGAAATACTAAATCGGTAATGTCAGTTGGACATTTGTGTCTTAAATGCTGAAACTTACCGTATAATATATTTTCAGTGATTTTTCTCATTCTAAATGTTTAAGTTGTTTGAAAATGGACTTAACTCTCCTCATTAAAGGTAAGAATTCTAAACACCAATTGTAAACCTAATTGCTTAGCTTCAAAATTAATTTGAGATTGCAAAAAATTTTATGATAAATGCTGAATTCCTCAGTTGTCCTCTTTTAACCTTCTGGCAATGTCTTTTATGGAAGTCCAGTTTTCAAGAAGTTCGGGCATATATTCAGTTGCTGATACGAATGTCCATAAATATGCTACAATCGAATATAGCTCTCCTGCACTGAAATTGTCGAGTTCAATCGCAACGTAAAGCACGACTAGAAAAATAATAAGAAGTGTAAAGCGCATAAATGCAAAATTAAAGGAACCCCAGTTCGCTATTTTCTTTTGAGGTTTTGCAAGGTTGTTGTAATAATCTCTTACGTGAACAGGGTCTCGCTTTGCAAAGACATCATAGATTTCTTCGTAATTGTCGTGATATTCCTTCTGTAGTTTTCCAACCTTGCTCATATACAGTTTGTTAATTATGTACATCGGTAACACAATTAATAAACAGGTTAATGAAATAATCCAGTCGAAGAAATAAAGCGCTATTACCGCACCTCCAATCGAAATTGTGTTCTGAATAATCTCTGGTACACGGTATTCCAGGAAACTAATGAACTGCTGTGACAATTCCACTCGTGCCGTTGTTCTTGATATGGAAATCTTTTTTAGAATAGAAGTTCTGCTAATTGAAGTGGCAATTCTGGTGTAAATCCTTAAAAATATTTTAGGGTCTATGGAACGGCGGAATGCACCGACACCTGAATTTATTGTAAAGGCGAATATCCATAATGCCAGAGGGAAAATGATTGAACTTTCGGGATTTTCTTTTAATGAGACTTTTATCGAATCCCAGATGCTGTTGTGAGGTGTGGTTTCCGTCGATACGGAATCAGGCAATAATCCTTCTTCCTCCAGTTCCTTTAGTTTATCTGCTTCCGATTTATTGGGAGATTGTACAATATTTGTCTTTTTCTCGAATATCTGAACATCGATAACTGCGTCAATTACCTTTCCAAAGATATAAGGCTCAACAATCCAGGCTACGTCTTCAATCACTACAAGCATTAAAGCAAATACTATTAGCCTTTTATAGTGTTTTATGAGCAGCATTAAATTCATAACGTTAACCTAAAATATTATTGTTTTTTATGGAATGTTTTAAGCAAAATATCTATTATATCATTATAATATATATAATTAATAGAAATTATTAAGTATATTAATTTGATAAAAAAACCTATATGAATATGACAAACAAATTTACAAAAGGGTTTAAGTACCTGTTAATAATAGTTGCACTTAGTTTTGCTTTTACAGGTGCAGAATGTGAAAAATTACTCACTGCTGCAAACGGAGATGTATCAGGTACCTGGCAGTTATCGAAGATGGAAGGAAATCTTCAGGATGTTTGCCTTGGTGAAAATGCAGTGTTCAGTGGCGGAACTGCTACTTTAACATGCCCGGGAGTTTCTCCGATTACAAGAAGTTATACTTTTACGAACAATGTTCTAACGTATACAACTTCAGGATTAAGTTATAATGTTTCCTTTTCGGCAGTAAATGGAGTCGATAAAATGATTTTACGCGCCACAGGGATTCAGCGTGTCTTAACTTATGATAAACTATCTAAATAGAGAAGGAGAAAAGAATATGAAAAAGTTTATAATGAATTTAATGGGTTTTGCTGTTGTCACTCTTGTGGTAGTTTTATTGTACACAAGTATTGATAGTGTGCAGAATACAGGTATTACACAGGTCAAAACAAATAAGGAAAGTATTGCTCCTGTTCAAAAAGTAAGCGATATGATTAGCGAAAGCAAAGCAAAGAACAGCTTTACTGATGTTAGTCTGTTCGATTATCAGAATGCTCCTTTTTCGAAAAGCAGTATCGCAAAAGATATAAAGAAAGCTGTTAACATTAAAATTGATAAGGTAAAACTGGCAGGGCTTTTAAACAACAGAAGCAAAAATATAACTCTGCAGATTCCTGTCGATTCTAAAAAGAATATGAGTATAGAACTTCAGGAAGTTGAACTGCTCACTAAAGATTTCAAATCAATATCTGTTAACTCTGACGGAAAAAGACTCGAAAAATACAAGGGCGGAATTTATTACAGGGGAATCGTTAAAGGCGAATCAAACTCAATAGCTGCAATCAGTGTTTTCGAAAACCTTGTTATGGGTGTGATTTCCTGTGAAGAAGGTACCTTTAACCTTGGTCCTGTTTCTGATAATTCAAACAACTCAAACTATATTATCTACAACGAAAAGGATTTGCTGGTTCACAATGATTTTAAGTGCGGAGTTGACGGCAGAGATATGAAAATGTATAAAACCGCACAGAACCTTCCTTCTCATAAAGATAATGGTGATGCCGTAACAGCCAGGTTACCTGTGAAGGTTTATATCGAAGCTGATTATAAAATGTATCAGGATAACGGCTCGAGTGTGCCTAATGTTAATGATTACATAACAGGATATTACAATGCAGTTTCTGCAATCTATCAGAATGAATACATTCCTGTATCGATTTCCGAAATACAGGTTTATACCTCACCTGACCCTTACAGAAATATTGCCGGATCAGAAGAATATCTGGTTACATTCGGAGATAATAAACAGGATAATTTTAACGGTGACCTTGCTCAGTTTTTAACTACCAGAAATTTAGGTATTGGTGGTATTGCTTGGATAGGCACGCTTTGTTCAAACTATAATTCGTCAGACCATTCCGGAAGATTTTCGTTCTGTAACATAGAGAATAATTATTATCCGTTCCCGACTTATTCGTGGACAGTAATGGTATCGACTCACGAACTCGGTCATAACTTCGGTTCTATGCACACACATGCTTGCTGGTGGCCAACGAGAGCCAATGTTATCACAGCTATCGATTCCTGCTATAATGCCGAAGGCGGTTGTTTTAATGGCACAGGTCCTTCTATAGGTACTATAATGAGTTATTGCCATCTTCAGGAACCTAACGGCGGAAGCATAGACCCAAGACTTGGATTCGGCCCATTACCTGGTGATACTATCAGATTAAGATACAACCAGTGCGCTAAGTTCGGAAGTGTGATTAATTCTTCCGAAGTACCGGTTAACTTTGCTTTAATGCAAAATTTCCCGAATCCGTTTAATCCTAGTACAACTATAAGAATTGCAATTCCTGAAAATTCAGTTGTTACACTTAAAGTATATGATATTAATGGCAGAGAAGTAGCTACTTTAATAAATAATGAAAATGTTTCTATCGGTGTAGTGAATTATATGTTTAATTCAGGTATTTACAATCTCTCCAGCGGTGTTTATTTCTATAAACTGGTAGCCTTTGATCAGGTTTCGAAGGTTAATAAATTCACAGAAGTTAAAAGAATGATATTAATTAAATAATAATATGAAAAAATACTTAACATTATTCGTTCTTGCAATAGTTCTCACTGTAACTGTATCGGGTTGTATGAGATGCCAGAATAATATAGTTTTCACTAGCCCTTTAGTTGAGTCCTTTTTAACTAATTACAGCTTTGTTATGACAGATTCTGCTGGTATAACTGTACTCGAAGGTACGATGAAACCAAAAATATTTGAAGACCCTGACTTTACAGGAGTTTTTGCTGTCACTAAAGTTATTAATGATAAATATTTAACTGTGATACCACAGGGTGGAAAATTTTCAGGAGTACTCGACGAAAAGAAAAAGAAAGCTTTCATAAACCTTAATCCTGCTTTAGCAGATAATAATGTATTCCTGAGGTTCGATATCAAAGATAACGAACTTATCGGTACCTGGGAGAAATCTACTATGATGGGCATTAAGGACAGAGGTGGATTTACGGCAACAAAGGTAACTACTAAATAATATATATATATGTTTTACAAAATTGCAGTAAAGACATTATGCCTTTACTGCAATTTCTTTTAATGGGAGATTTTACTGACCTTTAACTCTTACATCCTTTTATGATGTTTTTGCTTTCTCTCTTTCTTAAATTTCTTTTCCTTATGCATCTTCTTCATCTCTTTCATCTGGTCATCTGTCAGGATTGTTTTTAAGGAATTCTTGTATTCGGAGCGTTTTTGTTTCATATCCGAATTTTGCTTTTGCTTATTCTCCTTAAATTCCTTGTGGTCTTTTATCCTCTGAAGGTTTAATTCATATATCTTTGAAGTCTGCTCTTCGGATAAGTTTAAAGATGTCTTTAATCTTTCAGAAGTAAGTTTTGCTTTTTCTTCCGGTGTTTTTTTCATTTCTTTGTCCTGTGCAAAACTGCTTATTGATAAAGCAAGAAATGCGACTAAATAAACTAACACCATATACAACTTTGTTGTTTTCATATCTTTTGTTTTAATTCTGCCTGTAAGACAATCCATACTGAGCATAAGTTTAATCAGTGGTAAGTAATTATAATTTCATATACTGAACTTAATTAAAAATAATTCAGTTATATTTTGTAAATTAACTGTATATACATATAAATTAAAAGCAAAGCTATGGAAAACAACAATGTTAACAGGAGAGATTTCCTTGTCAAAGGAGCCAAAACAATAGCAATAGGTGCTCTTGCTTTAAACTCGTTCGATATTTTAAAACTAATGGCTGCTTCGAAAGATTCTGAGTTTGAGGAAGGGACTGTAGAGAGAATTATTAATCTTTCTGATTACCCGTCTCTTTCAGGTACAGGAGGTTATGCAATGATTACAAATACTGTAATAGTTATTCGCAAATCAAAATCAAAGTTTATTGCCTTAAGTACTATATGTACTCATAAGAAGTGTGACGTTGAATTCGATGGAAGTAGTTTTGAGTGTCCGTGTCATGGGTCTACTTTCGATGGCGGTGGAAAAGTTACTGGTGGTCCTGCATCAAAGAACCTGAAATCTTATAAGGTCACCTTTGATTCGGCTGATAAAACATTAACAATAAATATGTAAACAATTAAAGAGAATAATATGAAAAAACTAATTGCAGTTACTCTAAACACAGTTATATTGTTTGCAGTCTTTTTTGCAACCGCTTATTCATACCCGAGATTTTCAGCTTACACAGGGGATAAGTGTTCTGACTGTCACGTCGGTCCACAGGGCGGTGGTATGAGGAATGCATATGGAATGAAATATGCAAAAGCTAATCTTCAGCTTGACTTCCTCAAGAAATATGTTAAAAAGAACGTTGACTTCTCGACTCAACTGAATAAGAGTATTTCGGTCGGTGGTGATTTAAGGTTTGTACACGTTGGTGATGAAAATCCTAATGGACCTTCAACAAACACGTTTCTTACTATGCAGGGGGATTTCTACGCAAATGCAACCGTGAATGATTACATAAGTGTTCATCTCGCACCTGGTTTGCAGATTCCTAATATTCCGACTAAATACGAAGTATACGGAATGGTTAGTAATCTTCCTCTGAACTCTTATTTTAAAGCAGGGAGGATGACTCCTACCTTCGGTATTAAGATTGTTGAGCACAGAGCTTTTCAGAGAATAAACTTACTCGGAACACCTTATGCGGCTAATGACGGTTTTGAAGTTGGTCTGTCTCCGGGTAATTTTAACTTCAGTGTCGGTCTCTTTAACGGATTAAACACAGATTTCTTCGATAAAGACCCTAAAAGAATGTTCGTAAGTTCTGCAGACTATACTGTTAGTGCATTCGATAATGATTTGAATCTCAATTTCGGTACATCTTTTTACAGTAATCCGTATAATTTTAATAACCCGTATACAGGTGAACTTACTGATGCTAACAGACAGGCATTCGGTGGTTTTACGAAAATCGGAATACTTAAAAGGTTTGCATTGCTAGGTGAATTTGATTTTGCTGAAAATAAAAGACTCAGCAGTATTACAAGAGCACTCTACGGATACGGCGAGTTAAATATTAAAATTGTAAACGGACTTGAAATAAGAAGTATGTATGAAGTTATGAGACCCAACAGAGACGTAGAAGATAACAGAACAATCAGAACAAGTGTCGGCGCAGCTGTCTTCCCGCTGCAGGGATTTGAAACTGAAGCGATGATAAGGTTTGTAACAGATGATAAACTCCCGAACACCAATGAATTCCAGATGAATTTCCATTTCTATTTCTAATCAGATAGAATTAGCCGTCTTTCAGCTTTATGAAGGGCGGCTTTTACATTCTGCCCGTTCTAATAATTTCCTATCTATGAATTTATCAATTTCGTATTTTCACTTAAATTAAAACTGATTCAATGAAAGTTTGTTTCGTTTCAAGCGAATGTGTTCCATACATAAAAACAGGGGGACTTGCCGACGTGAGCGGTTCACTGCCTTTGTCTTTATCAGAACTCAATACAGATGTGAAAATATTTATTCCTCTGTACGATAAAATCGACAGGCAGAAATATAATCTGGTTAAACTTAACGAACTTTCAGGTGATTCCGTATCAATTTTAAACATGAAGCATCAGTACGATGTTTATCATACAAAACATTATGGTAAAATTGATGCTTACTTCATTGATTGCCCATTCTATTTCTCAAGAGGTGTTGTCTATACTTCCGATATTGATGAAAACGAAAGATACATTCTGTTTCAGCATGCAGTTTTGAAGTCGCTTCAGAAACTTGGCTGGAGCCCCGATGTTATTCATTGTAATGACTGGCAGTCATCTCTAATCCCGTCTATGCTGAAGTTACAGTATTCCTGGGATAATTTGTTCAGCAGCACAAAATCACTTCTTTCAATTCATAATATAGGTTATCAGGGTGTATTCCCTCCTGATTCAGTTGTAAAAGCGGGATATGGTGAAAGCCTTTATGTTCTTGGTGGTCCTTTTGAATTCAACGGCTTTGCTAACTTTCTGAAAGCAGGTATTTATTATTCTGATATAGTTTCAACTGTCAGCCCGACTTATGCTTCGGAAATTCAGACTCCAGAGTTTGGTTCAGGTCTTGACGGAGTCCTGCGTGCAAGAGGGGAAAATGTTTTCGGAATTCTTAACGGTATCGATACAAATGACTGGTCTCCGGTTTCCGATAAACTTATCACTAAAAATTATTCGTTCAAATCTCTGGAAGATAAATATTTAAATAAGAATGAACTGCTTAAACTTTCAGGTTTGAAGATTGAAGAAAACGTGCCTCTTTTCGGAATCGTATCGCGCCTAGCCTGGCAGAAGGGATTTGAATTAATCGTTGAATTAATGAAGAAAAGAATCGGTGATAACTTTAAACTTGTCGTACTCGGAGCAGGTGAAGAAAAATACGAGGCTTATTTCACAAAGTTAATGAATGATTATCCTGATAAGATAAAAGTTTTCCTCGAGTACAATAATAAGATTGCACATCTTATTACTGCAGGCTCTGATTTCTTCTTTATGCCTTCGAGGTACGAACCCTGCGGATTAAACCAGATGTACAGTCTTAACTATGGTACCTTGCCAATCGTGAGAAATGTTGGTGGACTTGCTGATACTGTAATCGATGTAGATAAGGAAAACGGCAATGGTTTTTCTTTTGAAGAATTTACACTTGAGGGTATTGAATTATCCTTCGATAAAGCACTGAAACTATATTCAGATAAATTGAAAATGAAATCAGTTATTAAAAGGGGAATGGCTTCTGATTTTAGCTGGAATAAATCTGCGAAGGAATACCTGGATTTGTACAGTAAAATATAGTAACTATAAAGTATCCTTGCTGATTAATTTGTTCCTCAGAACTATTATAGCAATAATCGTTATTATTGTCATAAATATTGCTCCGGATATAAAAGGATAATGATAGCCAAACCTGTCGTATATAAAGCCGCCCCATAAAGGTCCCAGAAATCTTGCAAGAGAACTTAATGACTGATTTATTCCAAGTACTCCGCCCTGATCCTGTCTGCTCACATTCTGCGATATTAATCCGAGTGCCATTGCGTTGTTTAATCCGTTTCCGAACGCGAGTATCGTTAGTACAAGAAGTAATATCCATACAGTAGTCGAAAAAGGAATAAGGAATAATCCAATTGCGACAAGTACATTCCCAAACATTACAGATTTTTCTTCCCCTATAAATTTCTTGAATGGTTTAATTAGCGTGGATTGTACAATGGCTGCAATTATTCCAAGAAATGAAAGCAGGTATCCTGTCTGCTGCTCGTTCATTCCAAGTCCGTCTTTCCTTTCAATAAAGTACTGGAAGTTCCCGAATATATTAGCGAAAGAAAATGTTATGAAGAAGAAAATGATTACGTATATCCCCACGTCCTTATGCTTTATCACATCATTAACAGCTTTCAGATTGATTATCTTTACGTCCCTTATATTGAATTTGTTCTTGTTGTGAAGTCTTAAATCCTCAGGTAAAGTTTCCTTGAATATTGATATACATACTATAAGTGCTATCAGTGAAAATGCTGCAGAAAATATCAGCGGTACTCCGTAACCGAAGTAGTAAGATAAGAACCCGCCTAATGCCGGTCCGAATACAAACCCTAATCCAAACGCTGCCCCTATTATACCCATTCCTTTTGAACGTTCTTCAGGTACAGTTGTATCCGAAACTACTGCCTGTGCTGCCGATAAGTTTGCTGAGAAGAAACCGGCAAACGCTCTTGCAACAAAAAGTAATGAAACAGAAGGTACAACGTTCGTAAATACTAGCGCCATGAGTGTGTATGCAATCACGTTCCCCGTAAGAGACATTGTTAATATCGGTTTTCTACCGTACACATCTGACAACGAACCCCAGACAGGTGTGAACACGAACTGCATTAGTGAATATATTCCTGTTAATAATCCAATCTCGGTCTTTGACATCAATAACACGTTCTCCGAGAAAAACGGAAGAACAGGTATAATGATACCAAAACCTAACAGGTCAATAAATATCACTAAAAATATTACAAACAGCGCTCTTTTATTTTTCATAAATTATAATCCTTCGCTAACAGGTACCGGACAAAACGATATTATAAATATTATGTATGAAAACCACCCGATTATGGTTCTTGTCATACCTAACGGAGTATGCATATCCGTACAAACAGGCGGATGTTTAATTTTTATTATAAAGAAAATTAATACTGCCCAGATTAACCAGTTTATCGAACCTATGTTCAGGTTAATATCTAACAACGGAAATATGCCTAAAATTCCAAAAAACACTAACAAATAAAATACAGTGTACCCTACATACTTTGATTTAACACCGAACATTGTGTAGGAAATGTGTCCTCCGTCAAGCTGCCCCACAGGCATCATGTTTAAAGAAGTAATCAGAAGACCGAACCACCCAACGCATAAAAACGGATAATGGTATATCTCATTCATCGGAGGTATGAAAACATTACTCTTCAGAGAAAATAGTTTCTCAAATACCCAGAATACCAGATTGTAGCCAAAGGTTAATCCTGTTGTAGGTATTCCTGTGAATGAGTATTCAGGATGAATATTGTATAAATAATCGATCGAAGGAAGCGTTGAAAATCCAATCACAATAAACACCATGGAAAGCACCCATCCTGCTATCGGACCCGATACTCCGATGTCAAACAATGACTTCCTTGTCTGGGTTGGAGTCTTCATCTTTATTACTGCACCCATCGTTCCGAATGGATTCAGGAATAAAAACGGAAACGGTATGTAATACGGGAGTGTAACGTCTATCTTATGGTATCTTGCTGCAAAATAATGACCGAATTCATGAACAGTTATTACTGATAATATCAGTATTGAATAAGTAATACCCGTCATAAAGTTATCAAGCTGATAAGGGTCTTTGTTCAGCCAGCCTACGCCGGCAAGTGTTGTAGTGAAAAAAGTAAGAAGAAATAGTAAAACATTTATGAGAAATGAAAATTTCTTTCTTTCTTTTCCATATACCTTTTCATACTTCGGTTCTTCAGAATGATTTTCTATAGTTTCTTGCATAGACAAAAATAATTTTAATATGTATTAAAAGCAATTTTATAAAGAGTAAATAATTTATTTAAAATGAGTTACAACCTTTTAATTCAGAGATATAATTTATAATTTTACAACAAATTAATAATTGAATAACGAAGAACAGAATAATAATGGTTTTGAACGCGTAACCGCTCCGCTCGCAAAAATGCATCCTGCTGTGTTTGTTGTGCTGGTATTGTTTATCGTCTTTGTTACATACCAGATTTTCGGAGGTGTCCTTAGTATTTTAGTCCTTGGTACTGACTTTAAGAAAATGGACGGCAATGTTACTTTGGCAAGAATTATAATTTCCTTCTCACAGTTCATGTTTATACTGATTCCCGTTATTATTCTGAGTATGCTCCAGGGTAATAATGCAAAGAAAACTTTCAGGCTTAATTTACCGAAACAACCTGTTTTATGGCTGAGTATTCTTGGAGTTCTTGTTATTCAGCCTGCAATTCAGGCATATATGTTCCTGCAGAATAAACTCCTTACATCTTTGCCTTTCGGCGGACATTTTATAAACAGTCTGAAAGAACTAATGGATTCTTTTGAGTCTGCAACCCTAAGCCTTGTTACCGCTAATAATGCAGGGGAATTTATTCTGGTTGCATTCGTTATTGCAGTTACTCCGGCAATCTGTGAAGAGTTCTTGTTCAGAGGGCTGGTGCTTACTAATTTCGAGAGGGTTATGACTCCTTCTAAAACAATTTTTATGACAGGGTTTATTTTCGCAATATTTCATTTTCATCCGTTCAATATTCTTCCTTTAATGTTACTCGGTTACTTTCTCTCTTTTTCTGTCTATTATTCTAATAGTATATTTACAGGTATTGTTGTTCATTTTGTTAATAATTTTCTTACGGCCTGGCTTGTTTACAAATACGGCAAGGAAGGTTTTGAAGACGCTAAGGGTTCAATTGCCGATAACTATGGATTACTTTTAAGCGGTTTAGTATCTTTTGTAATATTCCTGTTTATACTAAAAGGAATAAAAAGCGTAACAAGTGAAAAGAATAATAAAATAATAGTAAATGTCTAACACGCTTAAAAGAATATTAATCAGTATACTGGCAATTCCCCTTATACTCTATGCAGCATACGCAGGAGGTTATCCTTTCTTTGCCTTCTGTTTACTCCTACAGACATTGAGCCTGTATGAATTATTTAGGATGTTCGAAAACAAAGGATTTACTGTGTCAGTTTATTATTCGCTTTTTGTTTCCGCTGTCATTTTTGTTGGCTTCTTGTTTTTTAAAGAGTATTTTAATGTAATTCTTATATCAGGATTAATCTCTGTTCTGGTTCTTGAGCTTTTTAAAAAGACAGAACACAAATTACTGAATGCAGGACTGGTATTTTTCGGACTTATCTATATTACATTTCCGTTTGCTCTTTTCTGTAAACTGGATAAGAACTATACTTATGTGTATCTTTTATTCCTTCTTATATGGGCAAATGACAGTTTTGCTTTCTTCGGAGGAAAGTATTTTGGTAAACATAAGTTCTCAAAAATCAGTCCGAATAAAACAATCGAAGGACTGGTTGTGGGGTTTATCTTTACTATCATTACATCGGTTGTGTTTCATTACTTTGTTTCAGATATTACAATGACTGATAGCCTTATTGTTGGTGTGTTTGTAGGGGTATTCGGACCGCTTGGTGATTTATTTGAATCATTCCTGAAGCGCTATACAAACGTAAAGGATTCTTCGAACATTATTCCAGGGCATGGCGGTTTACTCGACAGATTTGACAGCCTTATTCTGTGCGCTCCTTTTGTATACATATATTTTAATTATATAAAAGACTTAATAAAATAACTTGAATTGAAATCGGAAATTACTAATTTTGTATTATAAATCACATATGAAAGAAATTGAAGAAAGATAAAAACAATAATAACAAGAAAAGCAGGAAAGACGAAGAAGGATTTATCGATGATGATAATTTAATCGATAAGACAGATGATCAATATACTACCGATGAAGATGATTTTCTCGATGAAGTAAATAAGTTAACTCAGGGCAAGAAAAAGTCTAAACTTAAGTCAGTTTTTGAACTGATCGGTAAACCAAAAAAATACAACCTTGTAAAACTTAATTCCGGCATTGATAAAAGCTTATACGTTGAGCTTCTATCATTGCTTGAAAATTATAATGTTATGGTGCACTTTAAACAGGAATATAACCTTGATGAAAAGTACAGGTTCATCGTTGAAGAAGTATTCCTGCAGGGAGTTGATGAGGATAATAGGAAAGCTGTAAAAGCATTCGTCTACGAGGATTACCATCCCGAGATTATTTCTCCTCTCGATGAAGATGAAGAATTCTGAATAATATATGGTTTTACTCCAGAGTAATCCCGGTGAAATAGGGTCTGTTGCTGTCGATTTCAAACTTAAAGGAGTTAATGGTAAAATTTACTCACTTGATACTTTTGCCCAAAAGAGTGTTATTGTGTTAATCTTTATGTGTAATCATTGCCCTTATGTACAGGCTGTTGTAAAAAGGTTTGTTTTGATACAGTCAAAGTTCTCAGACAAAAATGTACAGTTAATAGGAATCAGTTCAAACGATGTTGATTCTTACCCGGAAGACTCTTTCGATAATATGATAATTTTTTCAAAGGAAAGAAAAATAAATTTTCCTTATCTTATAGACGAAAACCAATCTACTGCCAGAAATTATGATGCTGTATGCACTCCTGATATTTATGTGTATGATATCAGCAGGACTCTGAAGTACAGAGGCAGGCTTGATGATAACTGGAAAGAAGAAGATAAAGTTAAAAGCAAAGACCTGGAATCAGCAATTGAATCTGTCTTAAATAACGAAGAAATAACACTTGAACAAATCCCATCTATGGGCTGTTCAATCAAATGGAAAAAATAAATTTAAATTATACAACATGTCAAAATTAGTAATTGTAAGGCACGGCCAGTCACGATGGAATCTGGAAAACC
>JBMOHR010000067.1:0-14365 GCA_049317745.1 Ignavibacteria bacterium | reverse complement strand
ATTATCTCGATTCGAGTTCTGCCCCAAGGCAGTTGAACTGTGCATTCCTGGAATCGAACGACGTTCAGCCTTCAACCGGGCAATGGGCACCTGGGGCAGATTCACTTGGGCGAAAGTTATTGTTGTATATATTCAACTCAAACTATGATACATCAATTGTGACTCCTTATAAGAACAGGAATCTATTTCTGTCTCAGTCACAGTTTGACATTATGTTTGTATGGGCGCCAAGGCTGTTAAGTTCAACGGCAAACTTTGCTGAAGGGGATTCGCTGTTGTTTTATCCTTACACGGTAACAAGGCCTGGAGTGATTTATGAATTTTCAACTACATCGCCGACAGTTCCTGTGATAGAAATATCGAATGAAGTACCTGAAAAGTATGACTTATTGCAGAACTATCCGAACCCGTTTAATCCTGAAACGAACATAAGGTTTGCACTACCCGAGAAATCATTCGTAACTGTGAAGGTGTATAACGTTCTCGGACAACTTGTTGAAACACTGATAAACAATGAACGGCTTGATGTGGGATTACATCAGACATCGTTTAACGGAAACAGGTTTGCGAGTGGAATATATTTCTACACAATACAAACAGAGAAGTTTACACAGACGAAGCGAATGGTGCTTTTGAAGTGACGTTATAGTATATAATATACACAAACTTAAAATTTGTTTAGCATAATAGTTGTTATAACTATTGTGCTAAACATTTTTATTAATAATAATTCAAACAAATGAATAACTTAGAGAATAAAGTAATAATTATCACAGGCGGTTCGAAAGGAATCGGAAGAGTAACTGCTTTGCGGCTTGCTAAACAGAATGCACGGCTTGTACTCGCATCGAGGAAGATTGATGACCTTATGAAAATAAAAGAAGAGCTTCAGTTACCAGATGACAGGATTTTACTAGTGGAAGCGGATGTATCGAATGAGGAAGACTGCAGTTCGATAGTGAATCAGGCAGTTGAGAAGTTTGGCAGAGTGGATGTGCTTATTAATAATGCTGCCCAGTTTAACAGGAGCAAGGTGATTGATTTAGACCTGAATGACTTTGACAGAGTATGGAAGACAAACGTTAGAGGTGTGATTGCGATGACTCAGAGAGTTTTACCGCATATGATAAACCAGAATGAGGGAACGATTCTTAACATCAGTTCCACATCGGGGAAAAGGGGATACGTAACGGGTGCAGCTTATGCAGCATCTAAGTTTGCTTTAAACGGGTTTACGGAATGTTTGCTCAGAGAAGTGAGAGAAAACAACATCAGAGTACTGACGATTAGTCCGTCGATGGTGGATACAAGAGTAAAGAATGAAGACGAATTAAAGAATTCGGGCAAGGGTGTTTATATGAGAGCAGAAGATGTGGCTGACTCCATATTGCTTTGTTTAAACCTGCCGCAACGTGCATTGATTAAGGATATAGAAATCTGGGGCACAAACCCATAATATATTTACAAAATACTGTAAAAACATATAATAATAACACTGTAAATATTTGCAAGTAACAATATAGTAACATAAATTTCCTGTTTTTTGGCTCATTACATGAAGCCACCAAAAAAGCCGCACCAGGAAAACCTGATGCAGCTTTGTGAAAATTGTTTTGCTTGGATTAAACTATTGTTTCACCAGATTCTTTTGGATTATTTCCATAAATATTATCGCCTGGTTTACCATCTGTTACAAGAAGTACAAGCAGCCAAATAGCCCCTATTATTGGGATTAATATAACAAATAACATCCAACCGCTTTTACCAATATCATGCAATCTTCTCACAGAAACTGCAATCCCTGGGATTAATACTGCAAGAGTGTAGATAATGTAAATAGGTCCATATGTGCTTCCCCTCATATTAATACCGAGAATATTGTCAAGAATGGATGCAATAATAACGAAAATAAAACTGAATAGAGAAAACATCCAGTATTCTTTTCTACGAGCTCTGCCGTTAAAAACGGCATACTTTTTGATAACTTCTAAGTACCAGTTCATTTTAGTATTTTTTAAGTTTATCCTACTCATATGGCTTTTCAGAATCGCCCCTGTTTTTTAAATTGGTTTCAGGAACCAACTATATTACAATATTGTTTTTTCAATGCCACCATCTATAAACTAGTTTCAGGTTAATCCAAACAATTGTTTTCCCCAATAAGTCTGGCACAAGTATTTATTCCTTTATGATATTTTTAAGTAGTTTCTTCTTTCTCAACTTCATTAAAACCATCCGAAGCATTTGATAATACAATATTCTTAATTTCCGAGAACTGATCGTCACTTACTGATTTATTTTTGATAATCGGAATTAAACCAAAAAGGAAGTCTTCCTTTACTTCGCTTATTTTAACCCTGGATAATACAGCAATTATTTTCTTGACCATACCGTTGTATTCCTCTTCATTTAATATATTCTCGTCCATGAGTTTTTTATACTTATTTATTTTATCGGCAAATTCTTTTGATGTCATAATCGATATTCCTATATTATTGTTGGGTTTATTTGAATTATATTATCTTTTACTTAATATCTATTTACTAATTAGTATTATGGACTTAATTTTGGATAAATCATCCTCGTTTAAAGCACTTTCTTTGAACATTGAAGTTAATTCTAACAGGAAATCTTCTTTGCTCTCTTTTATTCCGAGAGTGCTAAGTTCGTCTATGTATTTAGCTTTCATTTCTGAAAACTCAGTATAGGTAAACATCCCATTGTCATATAATTTCTTGTATTTCAATATTTGTTCTTTAAATAAAAGAACTGATATACCTGCTTTCTCATTAATTGTTTTGGATGAATCACTCATATAATTGTATCCTGGCTTCTGATTCGTTGGTATCCAATCATCATCCTGTTTATTGTTATCCTGCAAGGAAACAGATTTCTGTTGATTGGCTGTTGTATAAGATTGGTTTGTGTAATTCACTTTCGGTGAATATAGACTCTTCGAGTTAATATTCTGAGCTGTATTAACAGCATCCACCATTGACCATATCCAAAAGGGGATTCCTAAAATGCCGTAAGTGAAAATACCAAGAAAAACAGCGGCTATTAACATTCCAAATCCTTTTCCTACCTGACCGTTATAAAACTGTCCGCCACCAACGACTAAAAAGGATAAAACAAAAGCGGTTCCTGTTGATTTACTGTCCATAGATATTAAAAATAAATTTAAAGAAAATATTTATAAAATAGTTTTAATTATACAATTCATTTACTTAATAAACTCTCCGGTTAATGGATCTTTACGGCTTCCATCCAAAACTGTATTGTATTTCCTGGCAACATTATTCAGTTCTTTTGAAACACTTTCTAGTACATCAAGGGAGTCACTGAATTTCCCGTACAAATCTGATGAAAGCTTCGACGCATCTTGTCTGATCTGAGGTAGCACGTTACTAATCTCACTAATCATTGGCTTTAGTTTGCCTTCTGAAAGTACCGAAATAGAATTTGAGACTAATTGAATTTGTACAAGGGCCTCTTTGAATTTTGTTATCAAATCATCAACATTATTGTTTAGTTTTACAATAACCGAAAAATTCTTTTCTGACTCACTAAACAAATCCTGCATAGATTTCAGTCCGTTTAATAAATCAATTATATTCTTGCTGTTTTTGCTAAAGGAAGACTCAATTTTAGAAAAGCTATCCCTTGTAGACTGAATTGCCTCTGTAACATTTTTAATATCCTTAAAGGAAACATCTCTGAGTTCATTAATAAATCCTTTATTGACCTCTACTAATTCTGTTATTTTGTCATTAAGGCTTGTAATGTTATTTCTGTATTTTGCTGTTGTCTCTGAATATCGGTCTGTTTCTTTCTTTAAATAATCTGTAAACTTCTTTATCTCGCTTACATTTGAAACATGATTATCATTTAGTTTATTTATTAACTCTAATACTATTTTATCAAAATTATTGATAATAATCTGATTATTCTTCTGAAAGTTGTCAATTAATCTCTGATTAAGGTTTAGAATTACTGACTTTAAATAAAATAATAATGAAAACCCTGTTAAACACAATAATCCGACAAATATAAATATGTTTAGAATTGTATTTTCTTCCATCTCAATTTATAATTTATAATTTAATAAGGCGACACCTTTGTTTTGCAAAATAAAATCAATATTATTCTTTGAAGTACAAACCGGGAAATCAAGTATAGTTAATTTATTTTCTACTTTTTCCTCCTTTAACTCAAAAATATTACTGAGCTCTAAATATTCATATTTATTAAAGTCGTGGTTTTTAATTGGTGATAAGAGAAAAGAGTTACCGTTACTAACCAAATAATAACAATAATTGCAATTTAAATCCTTTCTGAATGAAAAATAATTACCATCTGATATAATATTCGCGAGAATTACAGTATCTTCTTTTTTGATATTACTTGTCTCGATTAACCCCTTTAGTTTTAAAATATAATCGACACTACTAATGTATTCATTTGTTCTGCTTACGCAGTTATTCAAGGCTTTTATGAATTTATCAAGATATTCACTGGTTGAATTGAAAACACTTGCGGTATAATTAAAATATGAATCATATATGTGGCCGCCTATAAGACACAAATTTGAAGAAATAGCTGCCATTTCTGAGTTTATAGTGTTCTCAAAAGAGGATAGAAGTGTAGACATATTCATTGTTAAGTCATAACACATTTCGTTTAATAACATTACTGAATTACTAAAATCTTCAAATAGTTCGTATTGGGCAAAAACTTTTACGGTATTAACTTTTGCCACTATTATTTCTGATATTTTATTAATCCTTTTGTGCGGTTTCATCATAAGATTTAAATTATGCGCATAGGATTGAAGCGTAGAAGATATATTTGTTATGTTGCTAACATTTGTTTCTGAAAACATTTTATATATACTTATAACCGATACATCTAATATTCTAATATTGTTGTCAGAATTTGAAATGCAAGAATCTAAGTCCACTGTCCCTGAATATAAAATATCAGAGGCACTCTGTTGGCTAGACAAATAGCACTTAGGGGCAAGATAATTAGTCCCGGTCAATTTATTGTCAAATATTACAAATTTGTTAAAGTTTAAATTAACACAATTAAGAAAATCAATATTAGATTTCTTATATGCTTCATCTATGCTTAAAAGTTCTTTCAAATATGACGCTTTGAAAGCATAAATTGAAAAATACATTGCAAATGCAGTAATTATAAAAATAATTATTATCCCTATTGTATTTAATGAAAAATATATACTAAACATAATAAGATATTAATACAGTTGTAAAAATATAACAACTCGGAAATATAATTGACAATTCTCTCAAGTTAAATTAATAATGAAATTAGGCGGACTCTAGAGTACCTTTCTCGTCAAGCCTCCAAACGAATGTATTTGCTTCATAAGTACATTTTGCAGGTATTCTGTTTCTGTATTTCCCTGTCATTTGTCCGCTTACCTCAAAACACCTTTTGATTGATTCTGAATAATTTGAAGAAGCCGATATTTCTTCGTTAATAATTAATACCGAAACATCATTATTCTTTTGTATGTAAAAAGGAGTTCCGTGATTTGTTTCGCGAAATTTAACAATACCTGATTCGACAAAATACTCAACAATAAAATATTCATTTTTGGATTCCGGCTTAGTGTCTTTGATTATCCTCGAAACTTCCTGTTCCTTAAATATTGTTTGGGTGTTTACATTATCCGAGAAAGAACTTGTTGCATTTATTTTCATCTGCAAATCTTTTAATTCTGAATAGATTAAATCAAATTTGCTTTTGTTTAAATTCAATAACTCGTTGCTTTCTTTGGCTAAGGTATTTATCTTATTTTCCAATGACTGAACCTTCAATTTGTCGTCACCGTAATTGTTCTGATTTTTATTCTTGTTAATATTGTTCCAGACAGATATGAATTTATTTTTACTGTTGATAGCAGTTGCAATAATAATTAATAAAGCAACGAGACTAAAACCAAGTGATATATAGATTAGGATGGTTTGTTTTGCATATATAGATTCTTGTTTAGATTTTTGTTCTACTATCTCAGCCTTTAATACCCGTAATGAATCAATGAAGGCTGGGTTTAATTTCTCAAATATATTGGTAATATATGTCTTTTCGGTGGAAATGGATTTAAGCGAGTCGCTTACCTTCTTTAGTGATTCTTTTTGAGATTTAGTAACAGAATCTTTCTCTTTATCTGAGGAGTTATGTTCGCTCTGACCATACGCTTGACAATAAATTAAAATTGTGATAATTAAAATAAACTTTATTATTTTCATATTAATAATATTTAAGATTTATACAATTATTGTATGTATCGCTCTATACTTTATTACCCAATAAATCGTCATCTTTTAGCCTTTTCTTTATTAATTCAATGCATGCTTTTATTTCGGTTATAAAATATGAGTTTTTGAATTCTGTTATTTCTCCTGGTTTGTTATGGAAGAAGTCCGATATAAGAAGATTAACTTCTGACATAAGTGTGTTTTTGTCAATTTTTCCAATTATATTGCAAAAATTCTCCAGATATATCTTGTCAAAATCTTTTAATAATTCTTTTGAGTTTGATTCAATTAACTTCAAGAATGTTTTATTAAATATGCTTATTTGGCTGGTTTCAAAATCCTTGTAAGTTAATTTTGGATAATTACTCCTGTTAATTTTATCATAGTCATCAAAAACATTTATTTCATTAGATTCATCAATAAGGTTTTCACCGGCAAGTAAATTAATTTTACCACCACCAAATAATTCCACGTCTTTATGGTCAATTATCAGTCCTTTTACTACTTCCTGTTTTGGTGATTTGCTCTGAATAATTGTAAGAGTAAATTTATTTTTGTTTGCATCGTTTATACCAAGTGTTTCTACAAACATACTACTGAAAAGGTTTTTATAGACGGAGTTTGTTTTTGCGAATTCTTCCCATCTTTTTCCTCTACATATCCATTCAAGCAATTTCGATCCGTTACCCGCAATACCAATTCTGATTTCAGTTACTTCATCAATTGATTTATTTGCTTCTTGAAAATATTTTTTGATGTTCAATGCAACATAATATAAAATTGCCGAATAGAAATAAAGAATGGTCAGCCGGAAATACTTATAAAATTCTGTATTGTGTAAATCAAGTTTTACCTTGTTGAATTCATCTTTTGATACAATGTATGAAAACAAACTATGACTGTCATTGTATTTATCGAAAATTTCTTTTGCATAAACAAATCTTATTGAATCGTCTCTGTTATCCAGTAAATGTTTCTTTAAACTTGCTACAAAAGGATTGTTGATTGTATTGTCTTTTATGATATCGTTAAAAATATCCTGACCGCCCAGCAATATTGAACTTTTGAACATCGAAATACGGTTTACGTAACCAACTATGTCGGCCGTTCCTCCTCCAATATCAATAGTTATAGCCGGTGTAACATTTGTAATGTCAAAACCCGATCCTTCGTTGCGTGCAAAATATTTGGCACAACATAAACTTTCATCTAAAGGATCAGCAAATTTTTTAAACTCATTAAAAATTCTTTCCAGGTTGCTTTTCTGATCTTCGTTGAAAGCTAATGGATAAGAATACCTGTAATGGATGTTTTTTACCGGAATCCCTTTTTCAACAGCTTGTTTCTCGATAATTGTTCGTAATTGCTTAAAAAATAGTTCAATTAGTTCTTCATTTCTTCCCCTGCTTCTATAGTCGTTATTGGCCCATTTAAGGTTTGTTTTTATCTGATTGATCACATCACTTGGTATTTCTCTTTTAAATGTTATGTTGCTGTGTAATACTGTGGTGGTCAGTTTTTCTTTTGAAGCAAGATAGCATACCTCTGTAGAAAATGGTTTTCCGTCATCTTGGTTTCCGTGTCTCATTGGAACAAAAAACATATTGATTACTTTATCAAATTCCTTTTCTGGTTCTTCTTCTAATCTGTTACCATAAAACTTTTTGAAGTTAGTATCAACGATTGGCATTAGGGATATCTTTTCATCGGTTTTATAAGCTATGACAGTGTTTGAAGTTCCAAAATCGATACCGACATGCATATGATTGGTTGATTTGTCTATATCAACATAGTGATTGTCGTATTTTGGAAGGAAAAACCCTTTGCTTCCTTCTTCTGTAGTCATTAGAATTAATTCCGGTGGATAATACACAGAATAAATTCGAGTATTCATATTTCTGTTTTCTTTTAAAATATGATCTCTGAAATTCGATGTATTCTTAATTTCCTTTAGAATCTGATTTCCGTTAATCTTTCTGTAATTAAAGAACCTTGAGTCTTTCCACATTTTATCAATATCGTTCAAATGTTCGTATTGTATTATATAATATCTGTCTATTTGCCTTTCCGTCTGATGGTTCATTATTGTGGGCCATAATGCAGAATATACTCCAATAGAAGTTATCTTTCTTGTTTTAGAATCCTGTTTGAAGCTCATATTATAAACAATCGTATCACCAGAGTATATTTTCTTAACGGTAATAAAACAATTTTTAGTACCATCACCTTCTATAGGGATTCTTAACATCACTTCAATAACATCCGAGTCTATGTTCTTATCCGAACAGCTGACTATTCTATAACTAAAATATTCTTCTATCTCTTCGGGTTTGAAGTATTTAAAAAACTTCTCGGTTAATGGTATTAAATATTGAAAATTATTGTCATCGCTTCTTCCATCATACATATTCCCTGAGTCCTGAGGATAGGGTAACTTAACTAATTTATCTTCAAGAAAATCTATTTCAGGGCTTAACCAGGGATATTTCTTTATCGTGCAAGGAAGAACTTTCCTCTCAGTGTCTGACACAATACAGTTCTTTAATTCTAAGTCCCAGTTGTTCGGAAAATCAATATCCTCGAAATACTTATAACTTACATTATTCGTGGTTAATACAAGCGGCATATCTTCAATCAATACTGCCCCGGCCTCATCTGAAATAGGAATAATGCTTGGTTTCATTTTATAGTAGCTCTTTAATTTTACCGCCCCATTAAAGACCTCAAAAGATAAATTTGGTACTATCTCAATTTTCTTCATTTCGCCGCTTTCGTTTTCTTTTATGTCTGTGGCGGTATCAACATCTTCTATATCATCTATGCTGAAGGCTGTTAAATTTTTATACAGTTTCTCGAGTTCTTTTTTAAAAGGAGCAGCAGAATATGGAAGCTCTTTATAAAACCTGTTCAAGTATTTTAAGAATTTCTTATTTCTACTTTCAAATGGTTTCAATTTGCGGGTTTTTCTTCCTGTAACATCTTTTTCGTATTCAAAAAATCCCTTTATATCTTTATTAATTACCTCAGGTGTGAAAAACCCTGTGAATGGTGAAGTCCCTGCTATTACATTGTCATAATTATCACTACCTTCCTTAAGATAAAAAACATTGATGGAGTTATACTGATAAGTGTCCTTGTTCTGCTCAATTTCATAGTATTCAGAAAGGTCATAGAGTGTTTTTAAGTATTTTTTGTGCGTAGTGTTCAGCGAACTTTCCGTGGCGAACTCTGCAAGGTTGATCCTGATAAATTTTAGCTTGTCTTCATAAGAAGTTATTTGATAAAGGAATATGAACTCCATTGCATCAAGAATATCCTCTAGTATCTTTAGTTTTTCCATTTTAGGAAAAAATTCATCTTCAAATGCGTTTCTGAAAAGTATCATTCTTGCATAAGGAGATGGTATCGATTTGACATCTATCTTGATTTCCTTGTCCCTGTTTTCAGCAAATTTTATATTCGATAATACATCAACATTATCAATTTGGTTCCATTTGTCTGGATATGGAATGTTAATTCCTTCAGTTCCTAAATTGTCAAATTCAAAAAGTAATGGTTTTATGGGCATAATATTTGATTATTTTATTTTCGAATAATGTTTTGTAATAAAGTGTTTTGTACCTTCTTTTAATACATCAAGAAACTTCTGTGAATCATCCGAAGCTGATTGATCAATGCTGTCTACAATTTCATTGAAATACTTGTCAAGTGTCTGAATTTCAAGAGAAGAGAATAATGATTTCTTTGCAACTTTTCCGTCAAGTCTGTATTTAGAGATTAAATCATTTTCATACAGATTTATGTCATTTGTATCTTTTTCAGAATCGTAATACTTTGTATTAAACAGTTCGAAAGATAATACATTGTCTTTGAGTTGTGCAAGCCACAACAAATATTTGTCAAAGTAATTTTTTAAATCTTCTGAAAATCTTTTGGAAAAGAATTCATCGTTAAGTTCCAGCCCCTTTGGTTTTTTGTTCTCAAACCAGCCTTTAAACTGATTTTTTCCGTTTTGTATCAGATATTTGTTGTGGTAAATTGCCGAGACATAAAATGACTCAATGTTACGGCTCTTTTCTTCATCTAAGCAAAAAGGTAGGTTCTCATATCTAAGAGTTGAATCTTTTAGGTCAACTGCTGTCGCGTAAAAAGTTGTATCCGTATTTTTTTCAAGCTCGGCTTTTCTTTGTGTATAATCTATAAAACTTGTAGCCGCAAATAAATTTACAAAATGACTTTTGTTTTTCTGTTCTCTTCCGCCTATTGCAAATTCCCGTTGAGAATTAATAAAGGAATCCGGACAGCCGACAAAATATATTGCATCATATCCGTTCCTTTTTTGCTTTCTGGACTTAATATAATATGGAATTGCAAATTTAACAGCTGGAAGAAAGCTACTTGATTCAGGTAATAGATTTACTCCCATTTCTCTAAAGGTATCCATTTGATGTGATTTGGGTTCCTTTATCCCGAAATAAGGCAAAACAATACACGACCCAATATTCGTTCGTCCCCCGCGTATCGCTCTTATGTCTCTAATGGACTTACCCATTACTGGAAGACCTGCAGCCCCGGTTCCACCGAATAAAGAACCAAATACAAACAAGTTCAACATTTCTTCTCCTGCCATTTCTCTGAATGATTCATCCTCTTCAATATCTTTCATAAATACTGTACCAATCATTGGATTTCCTTTATAACCTTTGTCTAGTTTTTCTTTCCTTTTTTCTTCTGAAAAAAGCAGGTTTGTAAGGATTCTGTATTTAACATTGCTACCTTTGTTGAGTTGAACATAGGATATTCCGTTTTCAAGGTTGGAATCATCACCAGAATTAGGATTCCACACTTTTATAAAATTAATTTTTGCATTAAAATATTTTGAAACACGTTGTTTCATTGTATCTCTTATTGCAATATAATTAATAATTGCTTTCTGCAGTCTTTGGACATTTTCGTTTGTCTGGTCAGGGTCTACAACCATAATGTTAATCTCGCAATCTTCTAAAACTCCTGCGGCACATAGGTGAACCAGCGATTCGGTTGCCAATGCCCCATTTCCCCCAATTGCCATTATATAATATTTTGTCATATTAATTTAATAAAATTTAAAATTAGTCTGCTTTAAAAAGTCTTGGTAACGGATAAACCTTGTTAATATTGAACTTTTGTACGGTTGTTATCAGCCCACCAAATAATCTGGTAATAATGTAACTAAATATAATATTAGCAATAAATGACTGTAAAAAACCTACAAGGGCTCTGCTTATTGTCAAGAAATCTGGTATTTTCCAATAAACAGGAGCCTCCATAGTTCCTCCAACAAAGGTATTTGATTTTAAGAAAACAAAAATTAAAACAGCAATAATCAAAGAAGTAAATATATTAAACATCCACCATCTAAAAAGGAATTTACCACCTCTTGAATTCGTTAATAAATAACAGATAACAATTGAAAGAATTACAGGGGCAAGTGTTAGCCCGAAAAAATTTACCCAGCTGAGTTCCATCCAGTGTTTTGGATTAACAGCAACAGTAACGTTATCTATGAAAATGTTAGCGGGACGAGAAGCCCACCAGTTAAAAATGTATTCTAATGCTTTGTTCATAATATTATTTATAATTATTTAATAGCTATATAATAAGTAAATAAGGGTATTGGATTCTCATTAATATGGTTCTGCAAATTATTGAAAAAGTCGTTCAGCCTATATGTTCTCTCTATATCATTTTGGTTGATAGTATTATATTTATCGGTTATGCTCTTGTGAATATCAGAGATGATTATAAGTTTGTATAATTTATAACTGTTTTGTTCTGAAAATATTTGAGCAAAATCTAATGTGACCCTTTCTCTTTCTGCGTCTTTTCTGTTTACGGCAAGTTTGCACTGCGGATTATTCAGGGGACTTCTTTTCCACACGGAATCAGATTGATATGTCCCGGTATTATCATTAAATGTTACATTTTTTTCAAAAACAATAACAGAGTAATTTCCGTTTATAGAATTGTTCTTGATTTTTTGGTTTGCAAGGTCACGTTCAAAATTGAGTGTCAAATTTACCGCCTGTGAAAAATCCTGTATTTCAACCCCAGTAAAAAGCGGTTCCTGAAAAATTAAATCAGTATTTTGGGATGAATTCATACTTACATTATATCTGTTATTAGGTGAGATTAAAAAATAGTCATCACAGATTGCGAGATAATTGTTCTCAATAAACATATTGTGTGAATTTTGTCCGAATATAAAAAGATATATTGGCGTTTTATATACTTTTTTACTCTCTAAACCATAATATCCGATTTTGTTAACTAAAACTCCGAAAAGCTTATTCCTTGTCACTTGTTCTTTGATGAAAGGACTTATTAAGAATCCAAAAGTATTGCCAGAAGCGCCGGCATCTTCATAAATGGCATCACTTAATACAAAATTCAATGACTTTGTTGTGTCTTTTATAATTTTATCAAAACCTAAATTAATTCTTGACATTCCATCGTTGTATATATCTTTGTTAAGGAGTGATTGAATGACATTATTGTTGGACCCCAGAAATGATATACTGTCACCAAAGCCATATATGTTGATTTTTGCATTCTGCCTGCTTGCAAATATATTTCTGATATAATTTTCATACAATAATATATCGCTTCTTTCAGAAAGAGCAGGGTTTAAATAGTTTTGCATTGATGAAGACAAATCTACATAAAGGTTTATCTCGGTAGGGTTTATCTGTTTATCAATAATTATTTCTTTTGAAAGGATAGTTTTAATATCTTCCGAGGTTAACGGTTCAGGGCCGCAGCCAGAGATAATTATGAACAATGCACAAATACAAAGGGAAAATAAATTTTTCATTTATAATGTAAATAAGTTTATAAATCAAATATTGTCAAGCTTTAGTATAACTATAAATTCAATAAAACAAAAAAAGGGCACTGACTTTATGCTTACATCTCCAGCACTGGCGTGCATCAATAAAATGTAACCGTAAAGCGTAACCCAATCTAATAACGCACCCCCACCATAAGTTTTGTAGTTGCGTATAATTTCATATGTTAAGAACTTAATAAAAAATGGGAACCCACTTCTATGCTTCATTAAGTGCACCCTATATGCACATATAAATGGGCTGTAAAGTTAATCCCCATACTCTTATATTTCATGAAACATAATAAATTATTTAAGAAAAACAAACACAGAAATACTTATCCCTGATTTTCCGGTATAATATAAGTAGTAGAGATATTTATACTTCACTGCCGGGGCGGGCTCAATACGTATCCCCCCGTCGTGACCCCTCATGGATTTTGTCAATGAATTTACTAAACTGAAGTATGAAGGAAATCAACATAATAAACAACCCGTAGTTTGTTTTATAGAGAAAACTGCACTCTGATACAAGGCGATAAGACTGATTTTCACAGATAAAAAGGATGATGTTAGGAAGTAAGCAAAGCATAAAATTGTTTAGCAAAATAGATATTCTAGTTTTGTGCTAAACAACTTTAATAATAATCAAATAAAAAGGGAAAATAAAATCAGAGGAAATTTTATTTCCTGGAATTAGAAACAATATAACCTTTTCCGATACATCTCCAGCAGGAAACGTTAACCGGAACGCCTGTACTCTTAATATTCAAAACAGTTGCACCTTTGCAAATTGGGCAATCATATCTTAATTCTGTAGTTGGAGTTTCGATTGATTTATAATTATTACCATTTTGGTCATATCTTTCATATTCATATAAACTGGCAGTCTTTGCCTGATATGCATTTGATTTAGTTTGTGCAAATATCCCTGAGGATACTAAAATAGTGACGTTAAAACGAAAATTATAAATATTGTATGTTTCATAATATTAAAATATTAAATAAAGACCTCATTTAGGTCTTAATAATTATAATCAGATATTAAGATATAAGCAATACCTATTTATAAAATCAAAAAGCCGCTGATAAAATCAGCGGCTTTTTAATATACTTTTAATTTAAGACTATTTACGTTTAAACTTGTCTTCTTCGAGTGTGAATGTTAATGATATTCTGTGTGTGTTACCGAGATCTTCAGTGCCGTCGAACT
>JBMOHR010000066.1:0-15013 GCA_049317745.1 Ignavibacteria bacterium | reverse complement strand
CTGCACGTTTCTGCGCTTTGCCAACGCTGACTCCTTTTTCGACTTTGACTTCCTGTTCATAGGGGTTCTTTTGTGTGCGGTGGTAAACGTCCCAGCCGAGAGCTTCAAAGAACTTATCTATGAAATCACGGCGAACTTCTGCTTCCTGATACTGGGGAGAGAGGTAGCGGTGTTCATTCTCTTTAAAATCTTTTACAAGTTCACAAACTAAATTAAAAGCATTCTCAAAGTCGGGCATAAGATTATTTTGTTATTATTAAAATAGTAAATTTAATTAAATTAAGTTATGTATTTTAATTGGGAAAGGATTATCATTTTGTGAGAATATTTTGGTACTTCTTATTTTAATATATAAAAATGCTTAATATGTTAAGGTTAAATCGCAAGCGGGAAATCATGACAATGATAGTTAGAATAACACACCTAAACTGAAGAAATAAGAAATAGCTTGAAATAGGTCTCATTTTAATAATGAGCGAATAGAACTCAATAGATAATAAAATTCTGCTTAAACTCAATTAGGCTTAAAAGGCAATATATACTACCATAAAACAAATGCATTATAATGATTTCTATTAAATTTTATAAACATGACTTGATAATTCATAATATACCATATAAATTTAAGGTAATTAATAAACCCCGAAAAAATGGAAAGAATTAGCTCTTCATTCTTTGTACCGAGAAATGAACAAGGATATGAATCAATATACAAGAGAATCAGGCTTATGCCTCTTTACTCTTTCCCTCACTATAAAGAACTAAAGCCACATTTAAAGCTTTCAATGCCTAAAGTATTCCTGCATATAGATTTTGATGCATTCTATGCACAAGTAGAACAGAGAGACAACCCTAATCTGAGAGGTAAACCGGTATCGGTTGGCAGCACAACAGGCAATAAAGGTATAGTTATGACTTCTTCTTATGAGGCAAGAGCATTTGGAATTAAAACAGGAATGAGCCAATGGGAAGCAAAACAGATTTGTCCTGAGCTTATTTCTCTTCCCTGTTATGGTCCGAAGTATGAGACAATAATGATAAACTTAATGAATGGTCTCAGGGAGTTCGTACCTGAGGAATTCATAGAACAATACAGCGTTGATGAATACTTTCTGGACATAACGTATTTTGTAAGAAATTTCAAGCAAGCGGAAGAGTTCGGATACAGGGTAAAGGAGAAAATATTTGAAATGGAAAACCTTACCTGCTCAGTTGGTGTTTCCTATAATAAGACTTACGCTAAGATGGCAACAAAATTTCAGAAACCAAATGGACTTACTGTTATTACACCCGAAGATAGAGAAACTAAAATCTATACATTACCAATAAAGAAAATATGGGGTATAGGCACAAGAATAAACAGACGTATGCAAATTATGAACATTTATACAATTGGAGAATTAGCAAACACACCAGAGGGGGTTTTGAAGAAGGAATTCGGTATAAATGGAATAGTATTTAAAAAGCTTGCAAGAGGTGAAGATACATCAGTCATTTTTAACAGAATTGTTCACGAAAAATCTTTAAATCATGGTCACACTCTTACAAACTCTATATATGAGATTAGCGAAGTAAAGAATGAGATTAGAAAAATAGCAGAATATCTCTGCAGAAAGCTCAGAGACAAAAAATTAGTTGCTGGTTATCTGTACTTTGTTCTTCGTTATAACAATTTAAGATATGCTTCCGGTGATATACATCTTTCATATCATACCAATGATGACAGAATACTATATGAAGCTGCCTTAGACGTATTTAAAACCTTTCCTGAGCCGAATGAATGTTTACAAGCAAGAATGTTCGGAATGGGGGTATTTAGTTTACACCAGGATACAAAAGATTGCAATTTAGAACTCTTTAAGAATCGAGTAAAGTTACCCTTTAATGCTCTTGATAAGTTAAAACAGAAATATGGGGAGGGAATTATAAGGATTGGGCTGGGAAGTGGATAGGATTATAATTGTATCTTGATAATTTAAATAAATGATAATATTTTCTGTTAAATAATTATGTGATTCGTTCCCTTCTGCTTCACACATAATTTACCTCACTCTGGATTGGGATAAAGACCTGTAATATATTGGGTCTTAAAAATTGATGTAAGTACAGTACTATATTATATATAGAAGTGAACTATATGATATAATTTATTAATAACTTCTAAGCAATTGTTACAAAACTTAAAGATTAAAGTAATTAGAAAAACGTAATATGTTTAATGATACTCAATTCATAAAGATTTTTGGTGAAGAAGCATCTCGAGATTTCAATAATCAGCAAAGGCTCTTTATAGACAAGCAAGTAAAACTTGATGAAATAGATGAGCTAAAGCAAAAAGCGGCAAGTCTATTTAATATTACAAATGATTTAGTATGGCCAAGAGATTATTTGGTCTCAATATTAGCAGGAGTAATTTTAGGTAGTGCAAATGCAATATTTAAAAACTATATCTCAGTAAAAAGAATTAAAGGAGGGAAAACGGATTTTAGATTATTTGGTGATGGCAAACATGAACACGAAGTAACCAGAACCATTATTGATGCTAAAGCACCAAAACTTCCAGGTATGAAATTTGGAAATGATATGCACAGACAGATTGGACCATTCCATGATAGATTAAGACAAACTGAAACTTTGGAACTTCTAAGCGGAAATGTAAATGATTATAATATTTGGGGTAAGAAGGCATCTGAAATAATTGGTCATCCTTTATCAAGTATGAGAAATGATTATAGTAAATTTATAGATTTAGGTGGATTTAAAATCCCTAATGACCCCAAAAAAGAATTGGCGAATCATTTGTTTATAGACTTCTTTTCTTCAAGATCTAATCCTATTCCCGGAACAACATTTATAGGTGATGCAAAACCCGAATATGCTAAAGTACTTTTAGGAATGTACGACGAAGGTTTTAATGAGAAAAATACATATGGAAATTTAGTAGGCTATTTCTTACTTGAAATCATAATACGTGGATATACACTTTTGTTTAAGGCAATTCCACAATCAGGATTTTCAATACATAATATCAATAAAGAATCTATTGGTAAACTTTTTAAAACTTATAAAGATTTAAAAAATTCAAACGGTTTTTACGCAATGATGATGATGGCACACGGTTCATCATTTTTATGTGATACATTGATTACTACTGGTACAAAAAATTATGCCGGTATATTTCAGCTAAATTATGCTTCTTTAATCGCATTTTCTAAGTACTTATTCCAGTATTTGATTAAAAACTACAAAGAATATATGAAGTTGATGAAAGAAGTTAAGGCAAAAAAAATAGAAATATATGATATTGATAATAAATGGTTAGTTGATATTAATAATTCAATTGCAAGATCTGTTAGTGATCCTAATTATTTGAGCATATTTGATAATTCCATTTTCGAAAGCCAAAATGAATGGTTAATAAATTCGCAAACTGAGATTATAGATATGGTTAGCGAGGAAAAGAAATTAATAGATAAACTTAAAGGTACATTTTAAATTATGCCAAGATTACCAGTAAATCAGTCTTATGATGCAAATAATTCAATAAATAATATTATTAATATTATAAATCAAGGTGCTGAAACTTTAGTACAGATCAATAGAGAGATGCTTGAAATTGAAAATTCAAATTGGTTTGAAGGACTCTTTACAGCTAATAGGAAAATATTAGCAAAGAATGTTAGACGATTATCCGAAGTTTCCCAACAGCATCTCCAAATGATATCTTTGAATATGAGTGGTTTAGCAAGATTAAACGAAAGAATTGATGATATATACACCTTTATTGAACAAATGAAAGGTGTGCATAGAGACAATATTTATGTTCTTCAATTCCTGAACAATGCTAAAGATAAAATCCAGTCACTCGATAATAGTAATTCAAATAGCAGGATATTCACAAAAGTAGTATTTGCAATATCAATTATTGCACTCTTGATCTCATCATTTGTTTTGTATAAAAGTTACTTCCAGGATAATAGCAAAAAAGAGAAAGTTGAACTTAAAAACAATGTAACGAATAATGAAGAACCTGAAATAAATAGCATAGATATTTCAAAGAATAGTTCAGAGAAAAAAGACAATAGCGAAAAAGTTATTTCAAAAAACGTCACAGATTCTATAAATATTCTGGCAAATAATAATATTTATGATTCTGTTCAAAGTAATAACACTTTTAAGTCTTCTTCAAACGATGATAGTTTAATTAATGCAGATATGTTATTAACCACTGACAATAATAACATTGA
Source organism: Ignavibacteria bacterium (assembly GCA_049317745.1). Classification (GTDB taxonomy): domain Bacteria; phylum Bacteroidota; class Ignavibacteria; order Tepidaquicellales; family Tepidaquicellaceae; genus CAIKZJ01. The sequence continues at coordinate 10,766 of JBMOHR010000066.1, read as the reverse complement.
TAATAGAGATTCAAAAAGAATAATAACTGAGTGGAATAATAAACTAATAGTAATAAAACAAACAGAAATATCTCAAATAGGAATCCATAAAGATTGGAATACCGAAATAAAAGCTGAAACTACAGTTGAATACAAAAATAATTCAGAGATAATTAAAGTTTGGAATAATAAAGAAATAAACCTAATAAAAGAGAATTCAAAAAAAGAACTAATAAAAGAATGGAACAACTAGACATGAATTACAATTACAAAATTTCAACTACGCAATACAAGTTCTTTCTTGCACTATTTTTATGTATGCTATCGGTTAATTTGCTATTTGCAGGAGACACAGAAGATAATGAAAAAGCTAAAACTCTTTTTATAAAGGGAAACTCATTATATGAAGAGGGGAAATATAGTGAAGCAATTGAGAATTATACGAAATCTCTTGAATATACGAATTCAGTTAAAAACCCTGAATTATTGTATAATCTATCAATATCTTATGGTAAACTAGGAAAATCAACCGAAGCAAAAGTATATTTAGATTGCTATAATGTTATCAAATCAAAAGCGGTTGAAAAGGGTAACTCTGAGATAAAATTGTCAATGTTTTATAAATCAAATATGGATATATGGTATTGGTGGGTGCTGAAATACATATTATACATATTATTTTTTGTATTTATTTATGTTGCCCATAATTCGTATGATAATATGAGATATGGAATAACTTTTTTAATGAATTTCTTAATACTTGGTTCGATAATAGCAGCATTTATATTATAAATTAAATAAATGAAATATAAATTTAATACATTAATCAAATTTATAACCTTATCTATTCTATTAAATATTGGTGAAATTGCTAAAGCGCAGCAAATTGAGTATTTAGATTGGGGCTATGTGAAAATATGCTATGACGCGAGTAGTGTGTTGATTAATAACAACGTAATTGCTGTGAAAATACATAACAATTTTCAAATTCCAATCGAAACTGATTATGGAGAAGTTTTTAAAACAATTCTCAATATTGATATCTATGAGACTCAATTTATTATAAAAGATAAAACATTCTTTTTGACTAAATATAGCAAAGAAGGGGCAAAAACAGTCATTAATAATAAACCTGAAACTTACCCATTTTCGAAAAGTAAATTTGAATTTGTATATAAGCTAAAACAATTGTTGTTGGAGAAATAGAATAAAACATGGCACAGAAAATAGAATATATTGCTTATAAATTTCGTAAGCCATTCCCATTGACGGAATACCAATACAATGTATTTAAATATAATCTTATGATGAATCCTAAATATAAAATAGCACCTAAAAATAATTTTTATGAGGATTTTAAAGTTTATATAATATATATCTCTATATGCATATTGCTAATACTAATCGGGTTAATTCCTCTATATAGCTGGTTAGAATGGTTAAGTTTAATTGGAACAGTTTTGTGGTATTTTCACTTTTTAGTTTTGTACCATCTCTGTTTTCTTATATTAGTTTCATTGAAGATAAGCAAGCATATTATTCTAATTTGAAGAGATTTATAATCAATTCAAAAAACTATAGTGAATTTGTTGTTTTATTTAAAGAATATTTTTAAATAACCATTTTCTAATTATTCTTATTATCACTCAATGAAAATCAGCTTAATAATTGGTAGAATATTAAACTCAAAAATCAAATTTATTAGATATTTCTCAGGGTAATGTAAATTAGTTAATATTGTGTAATTCTCTCCATTTTGTAATAAATGAAATAATAAATAAACGAAATATATTTAGATATGAATTTGAATGTTGCATTAAATACTTTCAATCTATAATTTACATATACTAACTAATCTACCTATATTAGTTTTATTATTTAGAGGGTTGACAAAACACTAAAAATAGACTACTTATTATTTTTAATAAGTAAGCAAGTATTATTAATTAATTAAATTGATTATGAAAAAAATTGGTTTTGTCTTAGTTCTAATGTTAGTTTGTTCATTTCATTTATATGCCCAATCTTATCTTGGGTACATTTCTAAAAAGACATCTATGCGAGATGGTCCAGGAAAAGAATATGAAGTCCTTACAACTTTAACAAAAAATTCGCCTGTCTTTCTTTATTCTATGAATACAGATAACGATTATTACCATATAATTGATATTGAGACTAACACAGAAGGATATGTACCATCTTCAAATGTCAAATCAATAGAAGCATTAGAAAAGACATCTGATAATGTATTTGCTCCAACGGGTAGGGTATCATCTTCCTATTCTGAAGTAATAGTACATAATAGTACTTCTAAAACTATGACTTTGAAGTTAAATTCTACTGCTTATGTATTCTCACCTTATGAAACAAAAACTATTTCATTAACTCAGGGTACGTATAGCTTTGTGGCATCAGCTTCCGGAGTTATACCAAATTATGGAAGCAAGTATTTTGAAAAAGGTATGGGATATAATTGGGAGTTTTATATCATTACAACTAGAAGATAAAATTAGGGATAGTCTCGGTTTGAGCTAAATTTTGACAGAAATCTATTGTAAAGTAAGTAAATTAAGGTTATAAAGATGTTTGAAAATTTAATATATAAGGAAAATAATTGTATTCAATTCTAAATAATCCTTTTAGGATACTTGGTTTACCAGTTAATTCAGCTGAAAAGCTAATTAAAAAGAACATCCAAAACTTTGAAGTATTCTTGTCTATAGGACAAAATCCAAAACAACAAGAAACGGATTTTGAATTTATGGGTATCTTAAACAGGAATAGCCAAACCCTAAATGAAACTATACGACAAATTGAGGCTCCAAAAGACAGAATAAATTATTCATTATTTTGGTTCTCAAAGGTAACCGAGACTGACATAGAAGCCTTTTTAGATTTAAAGAATAATGATATAAACGAAGCAATTGAGAAATGGGAAAGCACAATAATTAGTAATCAAATAAACAAAAACAATTTTACATCATATAAAAATTTAGGACTTCTATACTATTACAGGGCTTTTAATAATGGTTCGGTGGATTTAAAGAGTTTGAGAAAATCGATAACTTTATATGGTAAATCTTTCAATTCTACTGAATTTTGGGAATTATATATAACTCATTTTAATAATTCAATATTATTGAATGCCGGAAATCAAAATGACACTCTCAGTTATTTATTCAGGACAATATTTGCTGAAATACAACAGAAGTACAATATTGAAGAAGATGTAGAGTTTGTTAAAACACTTATAAACCATAAGCAGATTCCAGGTGAATTCAGGGAGGAAATTGTATCAAGTTTAGTATATGATAAAATTGCAAAGTCAGAGGCTGCCATTGAGGATTGTAACAGATTATGCAATATAAATAAATCCCATTCTTATAATTTTGGAAATGATTTATATAATAATATTAATGCTGATATTCATTTTATAAGAAATATTTTAGGGGAAAAGGATTATCGTTTTCAAATGTTATCAGATAAGGTGGCAAATGAATTTCTTGATTGTGCAATAATGACATTTAATAATGGATTTGATGAAAGATACACAAATACAGAAGTTGAAACATTAATTAATTATGCTTCTGAATATGCAAAAGGAGAAATAACTAAAAAAAGAGTTAATGAAAATGAAGTGGCTTTTAGGGAAGCTGTAAGGACTTCATCAAATGACGGGATTATATCTATTTATTTTGAAAAATTAGAAGAAAGCAATAAAAGATTAGACAATTTTGTAGATCCCTACACTGTTTATCTTGATTTTTTAATAGTCTTACAAGATACATTATCTAAAGTGGGTACAAATATCAAAGTAGAATACCGAACTATGATATTAAATTTATCTGCCACTTTATTTAGAAATTGTGCAATTTTCTTGGCAAATAATCAAAAAGATTATCAAAGATCTAAGGAAATTCTTCAAAAAAGTTTAGAGTATGCTGAAGAAGCAGATTTGATAAAGAGAATCAAAGAGGATTTAAGTGTAATTATGGTTAATCTAATTTCTCAACAAGATGATTCTAATAGCCTATTTTCGTTTAGACCAAGACAGTCAAATGAAAAAAATAGCGAAAAGAATTTTAATCCAAGTAAACCTTATGTGCCAGATAATACATCATTTTTTGAAACAAATAATGCTAAAGCATTACTATGGATAATAGCAGCAGTACTATTAATTGTGATAATTCTAGTATTCTCCTTTACTGAAAATAAAAGTAAGACAGATTCAAGTAAAGTAAATACTTCCAGCACTACCTCTAACAATAATAAATCAAGTAGTAACCAAAATAATTCCTCTACATCTAATTCAAATAAAACAACAACTACAACTACAAAAGAGGTAACAACAAAAGAAGAGGATGTTAATTTAACTGATTTAAAGGTTACTCGTCTTAAAACCGGTGCTACTCCATATAATTCATTTTTCTCAAGCATAAGTTCAGATAAAAGCTCTTATTGTCGACTTACGCTGATTAATGAAACAGATGAAGATGCACTGGTAAGTTTAGTTAAAAATAGCAATGACAAAGTAACTAGATGTGTTTATGTTCGGTCAAATGAAAAATATACTTTAAAAAATGTGCCACCTGGAAAATACTATATGAAAGTATATAAAGGTACTGGTTGGAGTAATGAAAAGAGTTTTAAGAATAATCGCATAAAAGGTGGATTCAAGTATCATGAAGATTTTGCTAAATTTAGTACTACTGTGAGTATTGATCAATATAGAACATCCAAAGGTGTTTCTTATTCGAATGGAGATTGGACATTATATACTAAATCAACCTCCTCCTCTTATGATTTTAATTCATCTTCTTCTAATGATTTTTTTAATGAATAATATAATTATGAAGCTAACATTATTATTAATCTTTCTTGCATTTCAAAGTATTTGCATTTCGCAGATAGACACATTTGCAGTTAGAAATAGTATCAATAAAATTGAAACTGAGAACAAGAAATTAAATCAAAGAATTGATGATTTAATAAAAAGCTTCGATTTACAATCTGAGTCAAATAAAAAGACAATTGATTCATTAAAAATTAAGATCGGTACTATAGATTCAGATAATAAAAAACTGTCAGATGAAAACAAACAATTAAAAAATGACTTCGAAAATGAAAAGAAATTTAAGGACAGGGATATAGAGAATATTTCTACTAAATTTAATAAATCCAGTATTGTCGGAATAATAATAACATTCATCATTATTGCAGTGCTGGTATTCTTTATATTTATTATTATAAAGAAATTTAAAGAATCCTCTAAAACAGTTGATGAAAAAACCCTCAAAATAGACAGAGACTTACTTGATTTAATGTCAAAGCAGATGGGTCTACTAAAGGAGGCAGATAGTAATAATCAAAATAACTCATCTGCAAATTCATCTGACCATTCTTTTGCGATTAGGGTTGCTGACGAGATAAATAGAATTAGTATGCGAATATCCAAAATGGATGATAATTCTAAAGATGTTCAAGCAGTGAAAAATGCATTAAAGCGTATGGAAAGTGAATTAAATCAGAAAGGTTATGAGATTATTATTAAAAATGGAGAAGTATTTAATGATACATGTACATTTATCCCGATTAACTATGTAGCAATAGAAGGATTGAAACCAGGTGAACAAATTATTAACAGAACAATAAAACCTCAAATTCTTTACCAATTTAACTCAATACAACAAGGGGAAGTTGAAGTTGGTGTAAACGAAAATGATTTGAATTAATTAAGAATTATCAAAAAATAATAATTATTATTACACTATATGAGAAGACATAAAATAGATTATGGGATTGACTTAGGAACTACAAACTCAGCAATTGCAAGATGTGATGATGGTGTTGTCAGAATAATAAAGAGTAGCAGATCACAAAAAGATACTACTCCATCTTGTATCCATATAAATAAAAAACTACAAATAGTAACCGGTGATTTGGCTTTTTCCAAATTATACAGAACATACGACATAAATCGAACATTTATTGAATTTAAAAGAACTATGGGTTTAGATACTTTATATCCATTAGATTACCCAAATGAATATAATTCCGATATTGAAAAAAGGTTTAATTCCGAAGAATTATCAGCTGAAGTTTTAAAGACAATGAGAAGCTATGTAACAGATGATACTTTAAAATCAGTTGTTATAACGGTACCTGCACGATTTGAAAGAGTTCAATGTGATGCAACAATTAGGGCAGCAAAACTCGCAGGATTTGAATATGCAGAATTACTACTTGAGCCAATTGCTGCATCAACGGCTTTTGCAGTAGACACTAAGTTTTCTGACGGTTATTGGCTGGTATATGACTTTGGGGGGGGGACTTTTGATGTTGCATTAGTTTGTTCTATAGATGGTATTATGAAGGTAGTTGGTACAGCTGGGGATACACATCTTGGTGGAAAAGATTTTGATAATGCATTACTTGAAGGTATAGTACTTAATAAAATTCGTGAAGATTTTAAAATATCTGGTTTGCTTGAAAGTCCTCAAAGAATTTCATTTTTAACTTCGCTAAAAAGTTATACAGAAACATTAAAGATGTCTTTTTCATCTGAATCAATAAATTCTGCAACATTAGTTGATGATATTATCGAACTTGAATATGACGATGATAACGGTAAAGGAATACACTTAGATTATGAAATATCTAAAAAAGAATATGAAGATTCTATAAAACCATTTATACAACGTTCAATAGATTTAACACTTGAGCTGTTAAATGAACACAAAATTAAAAGAGAAGATCTTAAAACAATCTTAATGGTTGGTGGCCCAACTTTCACGCCATTACTTAGAAAAATGGTAAAAGAACAAATATCGGAGAATATAAATGTTAGTATTGATCCAATGACAGTAGTTGCAAAAGGTGCGGCTATTTATGCTTCTACTAGAGACATACCTATTGACAATCAAACAAGAGATTTAACAAAAATTCAATTGATACTAAACTATCCTTCTACCACTGTTGATAAAGAAGTATCGATTGCTTATGAAATAGAAAATTTTAAAAGCGAGTTTAGTAAAAATACAATACAAATTATAAGAAAAGACGAGGGGTATGACAGTGGGAAACTTCCAATAAATGGGAGTAAAGGTATACTTGAATTAGAACTTTTAGAAAATAAGCATAATTTATTCGAAATATATATTTATGATGAATATGGTAATAAAGTAAGTTGTGAACCTAATAATATAACAGTATTTAATGGTGGTATTTATGCACCACAAGTAACGACTCATGATTACGGTATTGGTATAGAGGTAATTGATGATGAAGGAAAAGCTGTTTTGGTATTTCAAAAGATAATTTCTAAGAATACAAATCTTCCCACCGAAGGTCGTTCAAAATTTAAAATTAAGAAAGAGGTTCGTCCAGGTATACATGAAGATTTTATCTGGATACCAATTTTGGAGGGAGTTGATGGAACAAAGTTAATTAGGAATAATCTTGCTAAAGAGTATTACAAATATGGTAATAACGATAAGATATCAAGATTAATTCCTGCAGGAACAGAAGTAGAAATATTAATGAAAATTGATGCAGCCTTAAAAATAGAAGTGGCCATGTTTATTCCATTATTAGACGAAACATTTGAATTTATTGAGGGCACAGAGGATGTCCCAGATATAACACAAAAATTTGTAGGTGTTAATATAGAAGATATAATTGTTGGAGAATTAGGTGAGGCAAATGAACGAATTGAAACCTTACTTGGTCATTCATTTAATACAAGTAATTATAAAATGGATTCATCTAATTTAGAAAACCTTAAGAAAGAAGCAGAAGAAATTAATAAATTAGCTGATACAATTAGAAATGATGAAGATAAGAAAAAGCATATAAAAGATAGAGTCAATGAATTGCAAAAAAAGTTAGATGATATTGATACTAATACAAGACATCTTGTGATTGGAGATAATATAACACAAGGTTTGAATCAGGCAAATCAATTACAAGAAAGATACGGAGATAATGAGACAAGAAAAGAACTAGAAATAATTACACAACAATACAATGAATTTAAAGAAAATAAAAATCCTAAATTTGGGAAACTGGTTCTGGATAATCTCAGTAGCTTCACTATTAAAATACTAAATGAAAGGATAGAGTTTTGGGTAAATGAAATATTCGAAACCGATAAATATTTTAATGTCATTTCATGGAAGCAAGGTACCCAAAGTCAGGCTAAACAAATTATTGCAAATGCAAAATCAATTATTTCTTCGGGGCCAACAACTGACGCTCTAAGAAGTATAATGATTAAACTATGGGATTTAATGGAGAATGGAAAACCAAATAGTCCAATTGATACAGGCGCTTTAACAAAATGATAAAATCATGAGAATATTAGAAAAAGGTGAAGTTATATCAAATGTAATAACAGTAATTAATTTTCTTGGGGAAGGTAATTTCTCTGAAGTGTATTATGTGGATCATAAATATATTGGGAAATTATCACTTAAAGTATTAAAACCGGGTAATGAAGTACTGTACGATTATGATAAATTAATGAATGAAGCTAGAATATTATCAAAAATTACTCATCAAAATATCATTCGGGTCTTCGATGCAAATACATTTTCTAAGAACGGACAAGTCCTATTCTATATTAGTTCTGAGTTTGTGGCAGGTGAGTCATTAATGGATTTATTTATGAGAAAATTTGCATTGGATATAGATTTAGCATTATCATTTCAGAAGGATATATGTTCCGCCTTAAAATGTGTACATGAGAACACACCTTTAATTCTTCATAGGGACGTTAAAGCTCAAAACGTTTTAGTTTCATACAAGAATAAAATTCCTACGGCTAAATTAGGAGATTTTGGATTAGCAATTAAAATTGAAGATGAGTATATGAGCTCATCGGTTGCTGGAACATTGACTTGTTTGGCTAATGAGGGTTTTTGGGGATTTCAGACACCTGCAAGTGATGTTTTTTCTGCAGGAATAATGTTTTATCAGATGGTAACTGGAAGACAAGCTTGGTACTATGATTTTAATCTAATAAATAATAGTGATAAAGAAGCAGTTGAAACGATGATATTAAAAGCTAGAAAGAATAAACCTGTATTACCAAGAGATATTAATGGTTTATGCGATGAAAAGCTTCAATCAATAATATTAAAATCTATTGACACAAAAATGGAAAATAGGTTTAAGAATGGTGGTGACTTTCTTAATGCATTATTGGAATATGAAGCAGAAAAAGATGAAACTAATAAAATTACCATAGTATTAAGTTCGAATGAAAGTATTACTGTGAAGGAGCATGGAAAAGGATTTGATGAAATAGCGGGAATGGATGAGTTGAAGAAAACACTGTATCAGGATATAATTTTACCTTTGGAGCAAAAAGAGTTATACGAGAAATACAAAATTACAGTCCCAAATGGTATTTTGCTTTATGGACCTCCAGGTTGTGGAAAAACTTTTATTTGTCAGAAACTTGCACAGGAAGTTAATTACAACTTTGTTTCAGTAAAACCCTCAGATTTAGCAAGTATCTATGTTCATGGAACACAGGAAAAAATTGGTAAATTGTTTGCAGATGCAAAAAAGGATGCTCCTACAATATTGTTTATTGATGAATTAGATGCAGTAATGCCTAGAAGAGATGATAATTTAGGTCATTCTTATTCTCAAGAAGTAAATGAATTTCTAACGCAGCTTAGCAATTGTAGTAGTTTTGGTATATTATTAATAGGAACATCTAACAGACCAGATAAAATAGACCCTGCAATATTAAGAACTGGTCGGATTGATAAATTATTTTATGTTGGCCCACCCGATTTCAATGCGAGAATTAAATTGTTTAAATTATTATTAATGGATCGTCCGCTCGATAAAAATCTTTCTTATGAAGATTTTGCTAAACTTACACATGGATATATAGCATCAGATATAGATTTTGTTGTTAATGAATCATCCAGAAAAGCTTTGTTAAGTAATTCATTAATTACAAATCAAATTATAGTGGATTTAATTAATAATACAAAGCCTTCTTTATCATTGGCTTCTTTAGAAATATACAATAAATTTAAAGATAAAAGGGACTTCGAATAATATGGAAAATATTGAATTACAAGGAATTCTTCTTAAAACGGCAGTTTTAGCTATGGCATCTGACGGTGTTGTACACGAAGAAGAATTAAAAGAAATTAGTAAATTGGCTGAAGCCCAAAACTATTTTTCGGACTTAAATTATAACACAGAAGTTAAAGAACTTGTTTATAGTGTAAATAACGATTATAGAAAAACATACGCGGATTATTTTGAGATATTTGAAAACAACTATTTGTCAATAGTTGAAATTTTGCTAATATTTGAGGTTTTACTCAAAATAGTGAATGCAGATATGAAGATAGCTGACGAAGAAAGAAATTTTATAAAATTTTTGAGAAAGAAATTTACTTATGTCCCAAATGACATTTTTCTTGCAAGATTTGGGAACAATGAATTATTTAATATAGAAAATGATATTGCTTCATTTGAATCAAAGAAAATTGATTTAAATAATATAAACTTAAATGATTATTTGGGAAATGATATTAAATAATAAAATTCTTAGAAGGTTAAGTTAAACATAATGGGAATATTTAATTTTTTAAAGCCAAAGCCATCTAAGATCGATGAAATGATGCATCAATTGTCAAATGAAATGTTTCCAAAAGGGGAAAAGGATATTAATGCATGTGTTGATGAGCTATTATTTATTCTTAATCACTACTGTCCCGTTAGAAGTCAAACAAAAACAGTTGTTTAGTTCTGTCATC